>NZ_JBTJEP020000024.1:0-45547 GCF_054456635.2 Leucobacter faecis | reverse complement strand
GATTCCGCGGTGCTCAATCGCAATATTGCTTGGTGCTCACTCGCAATATCGCCGGTGCTAAAGCCTTCGAATACTCAGGGCGACCTCGTAAATCGAAACATCACCTATGTCGTGACGCGGTCTGGGCACGAGTATGTATCGTTCGTGACGGACGTGTACTCGCGCAGAATTGTCGGCTGGAACGAGGCCTCAACGCTTAAGACTGAGGTACTGCTGTCGCAGGCGCTCGACATGGCGGCCCGGCAGTCCGGCGGTGATCTCGAAGGGATCTTGGCATCACAGTGATCACGGTACGAACTACAAGTCGATGGTTTACACCAACAGGGTGGCTGAACTCGGGGCTATCCCCTCAACAGGAACCGTGGTCGATAGCAATGACAACCCGATGCTGGAAGCAGTCAACGCGCTCTACGAAGCCGAGCTCATTAGTTGGCGGGGCACTGGACAACGGTCGAGGAGGTCGAACTCGCCACCCTCAAATTTGTGTGGTGGTGGAACAACGAACGCCTCCACGGAGAATCGGCATAGCCCGGTCCACCCTCTACCGTGCCAGCAAAAGAGCCGGAGAGCTCGGCCATCCTTGACCTTCGCTTTGTCCACACCTCAATAGGTCTTCATGTCGGGTCCTGCACACAAGTAGTGACGCGATGACGACCCCTACTCCTGCGAAAAAATCACTGAACGACGCCATCGCCCCCGTTTACCTGGCAGCACACGCTCCCTGCGTCACCTGCCCGACCCATGGGGTGACTGTCGCGCACGTGACGTGGGCCAGACACGGTGCCGGGCACACGCACGCGTTTGATGCGCAGGTGGCATGGCTGGCCACGAGAACCTCAAAGTCCGCGGTGACGATCCTCATGCGGGTCGCCTGGCGAACCGTGGGATCGATCATCCAGCGGGTATCGGAAGAAGCTGAACAGCTCTCCGACCGCCTCGACGGGTTGCGCCGCATCGGTATTGACGAGGTCAGCTACAAGAAGGGCCACAAGTATTTGATGGTCGTGGTTGACCACGACACGAGACATCTCGTGTGGGCGGGCGAAGGTCGATCGAAAGCGACCCGGCAGGAGTTCTTCACCGAGCTTGGGCCTGAGCGTTCGGCCCTCATCACGCATGTTTCTGCTGATGGTGCGGACTTTATTCAGACGGTCGTGACCGAGCGGTGCCCGAACGCGGCCGTGGTGGCTAACCCGTTCCATGTGGTGCAGTGGGCGCCCCAAGCGCTCGATGAGGTGCGGCGTGAGTCTTGGAACGAAGCCCGCAAGCTCGCAAAGGAAGAACCCCGACCGACCCTCGGCAGGCCCGCCGCAAACGCTCCTGAACGGCCGCTCGCGGAACGCGTAAAAGCGGTGAAAGGGTCCAAGTTTGCGCTCCTGAAAAACCCGGAGGACTTAACAGACGGGCAGGCCGCTACTTTGGCTTGGATCGTGACGGCGGACCCGAAACTTCACCGCGCGTATCTGCTGAAAGAGAAGCTTCGCCTCGTGTTCAAGCTGCCCCTCGAGGAAGCGAAAGAAGCGTTAGATGCTTGGGTGGCGTGGGCGAGGCGGAGCCGGATTGTACCGTTTGTGAAGCTGCAACGCAGCATCGTGAAACACCGTGACCGGATCCTCGCCGCGATTGAGCATGGCCTCTCGAACGGGTTAGTGGAGGCAACGAACACGAAGATCAGGTTGATCGCCAGGATCGCGTTCGGTTTCAGGTCGCCAGACGCGTTGATCGCGTTAGCGATGTTGTCGTCGGGGCCCCACCGGCCCAAGCTCCCGGGCCGGGGATGACCCACGGATCAGTCACAAGTGCCGAATAAAACGTGAATTCGAGTGATAGGTAAAAATGGGAGAAGCCCGAGATCGTTGATATCTCAGGCTTCTTTGGTGCCCCCAGTAGGGATCGAACCTACGACCTGCGGATTAAAAGTCCGTAGCTCTACCGCTGAGCTATAGGGGCCCAAGAAGCAACCTTAGCCGATTGAGTGGCACCAACGCGAAACGAAACACGGCCGAAGCCTAATCCGGGTCAGTTGAGCAACAGCATCGCGACCGCGATCAACACGAACAGCGACCCAAAGATCCGGTTCGAAACCACCTGGCCCCGGGGCGAACCGGTGAAACGGCGAAACTGCTCGGCAGCGGCCGCGAAGACGAAGGTCATGATGGTCATATCGATCGCGGTCATGGTGAGCGCGATGATCAGATACTGCGGCATCGCGGGCAGGTCTGCCGAGATGAACTGGGGCATGATGGCGAGAAAGAACACGACCGCTTTGGGGTTGAGCATGTTGACCCAGAAGCCGCGGCGCACGAGCTGACCCGCAGTAGGTGCGGACGTTCCATTGCCGGGTTTCGGCGCACTGCCCCCTGCCAGTTCGGTCTCGGTGACCTGCGCTTCGACCCGCGTAAGCACCTGCACGGACCCCGTCGCCGTCTCGCTTTCGGCCTTGCCCGGCGCACTCTGTGTTGCAGCGCTTTTCGCGGGTGTATGACCAGCCGCGACAGGTGGTCGCGCAAAGAACTGCCGCAGCCCAATGAAGATGAGATAGGCGGCTCCTGCGTAGCGCACAACGGCAAACGCGACGGGGCTCCCCGTGATGAGCACCCCAATGCCTGCAGCAGCGACCAGGATGTGGGCGAGGATGCCGAACTGCTGCCCGATGATGCCCCAGAATGCGCGTCGCAGGCCGACTGCGAGCGCGTTCGACATAGTGTTGATCGCGCCAGCACCGGGGGTGAGGCTTACGACGAGACTGACGCCGAGTAGAGAAATCCAGAGTGCAAGTACCACTACGACAGTGTAGGCGGGCCCGGCGCGTGTTAGCTGGGTACTGCGGCAGGTGATGCAACAGTGCGGTGGTGCGGCCACAGCAAGGCGGCACAACACTAAAAAGGCCCCGCTCGCGAGCGGGGCCTTAACCTGGTGGATCCTGCGAGAATCGAACTCGCGACCTCCTGCTTGCAAAGCAGGCGCTCTACCAATTGAGCTAAGGACCCTGACAAGAAAAACTTTAGCAGGCGTGTGCGCTTCAGCCGAAATCGAACACGCCGAAAGTTTCTAGCCGCTGCGACGACGACGCAGCACATCGTCGAGATTGAGCATGCCGTCGCTCGTGTCACCTACGACGCCCATCTGGCGCAACCGTTCGCGCGCCGCCTGCTGCTGTGGCGACACACGGGGTGCCTGATGCTGCCGGCGTACCGCCGCGACCTCTCGCGCAGGCTGTTGCGCTTCGACCGTCTGCGCCGGGGCCGTCTGCGCCGGGGCCGGCTGCGCTGGGACAACGCGCTGCGCGCGCGATGTCTGCGAGTGCGAAGCCTGCGAAGTCGCTGAAGTTGCCGAGGGCTGCGGAGCCGACTCACGCAGCAGCATCGAATCAGTCTGGTTCTCAAGAGACGTGGCTTGCTTTACAGCGCGGGCGCGGGCCAGCGCCCTCGCACGCTCAATGCGCTCAGCCGCGGCCTGCTGCGCTTGCCGGTGTGCCGCGGCCTGTGCCTCGACGTCGACCTCGTCCATAACCTCTTCAGGTTGAGCGGGCAGCTGTGCGGCTTCTTCGCACACCTCGATCTCGACGGGCAGCACCTGTGCCCGACCGCGACCGGGCGCCAACAGCATGAGCGCACCAAACGACGTTGCGGTCACGAGCACGCTCCATACCAGCGTGTTGGCGCCAGCCCCCGCAATCGCGATACCGGCCCCGGTCAGTGAGCCGAGCAAGCCGAGCAACGCCCCCAGCGCGGCCGTCGCGCGTACACGGCGCACAAAAGGCCTCCGCAACCGCGAAGAGCGCACCGCAGCGCGCTCTTTTCGTTTCATTTGCTGGGCGCGAATCTCGGCGCGCACCTGCTCTGCTCGCGCATCTGCGAGTTCTGCCGCACGTTCGGCATCGAGTTGCTTACGCGCCGTTTTGAGCATCTTCTCGTGGGCGAGCGCTTCTTTCGCTGTGGCCTCGATGCGGACTTCTTCGGGCATCTCTGCGGTTTCAGCGAGCACTCGCAGCGTGCGTTGCAACCGCAACGCGTTACGTTCGGCCGCGCGAAACTCGCGGCGACGCGTCCACGATGGAATAAAGACGGCGCCCCAGAGCAGCGCGGCGACCACAAAGATCACTCCGCCACCGAATACGCCGCCAGTCATGTTTCTCACTGTACGGTGTCGAGCTGTTCATCGCCTCCCGGCGCGCCGCCAAATTTATCGGGCAGCATCGAATCAACCGGTAACGGCGAGGCGCAGCACCTCAGCGACTTGCGGCGGCACACGATCGCGCACCACCACGAAGCAGTCATGGTCACACCACTTGCCGTCGATGTGAATATAGGCCTGCCGCCGCCCCTCATACGCAAGCCCGAGTTTCTCGACCACGCGCAGTGACGCCGCGTTCTCGGGTCGAATACACACCTCTATTCGGTGCAGCCCCAGCTCTTCAAAGACATAGTCGATCGCGAGCGCGACCGCCGCAGGGGCAATACCGTGGCCCGCGGCTTCCTCAGCGACCCAGTAACCGATCTGACAGGCCTGCAGGGCGCCGCCACTCACCTCGGCCACGCTCAGCTGCCCCACGATCGCACCATCGTACGTAATCACGAAAGGCACTCCCGCCCCTGCACGCAGCTGCTTGCGCAGCAGCTTAATCACGGGCCGCATCGACCCGGATCCGGGCACCACACCCCGCCCAGACGGGTGCGTCGCCTCCCACGGCGTGAGCCACGAGCGATTTTCGGTGAGTAGCCGTGCGAGGGTGACGGCGTCTCGGGCGCGCACGAGCTGCAACCCCACCCGGCCGGCGTACCGGGGTGCTGGCTGTTCTATCTCGCGCCCGAGCGGCACGCGTTGTTAGCTTCCCTGGCGCTTTGCGCGCAGCTGGTCGGCGAAGTCGATCACCCAGTCCGAGATCTCGTCACCCAGCTCTGCGTGGTCTACGCCAAGCAGCACGTTGGCCTTGATCCAGTCGGCACGGTCGCCCGTGTCGTAGCGGCGGCCGCGAAATACGACGCCGTAGACGGGGGCCTGCCCCTTGCCCTCGGCCAGCAGGTGCAGCGCATCGGTCAGCTGAATCTCGCCGCCGCGGCCGGGCGGCAGTTCGTCGAGCAGGTCGAAGATCTCGGGGCGCAGCACGTACCGGCCAATCACCGCGAGGTTCGACGGGGCCTCGTCGCGTGAGGGCTTCTCAACGAGCCCCGTGATCTTCACGACGTCGGGGTCATCGGTCGCCTCAACGGCGGCGCAGCCGTAGAGGTGGATCGATTCTGCGGGCACCTCCATCAGCGCGATGACGGTCGCGCCGCGTGCATCGTGCTCGGCGATCATGCGGTCAAGCAGCGGGTCACGCTCGTCGATCAGGTCATCACCGAGCAGCACCGCGAAGGACTCGTCACCGACGTGGCAGCGGGCACGACCCACGGCATGGCCGAGCCCGTTCGGTTGTCCCTGGCGCAGAAAGTGCACCTCTGCGAGCTCACTCGACTGGTGAACCTTGTCGAGCTTGCCCTCGTCGCCCTTGCGCTCAAGCGTGTACTCGAGCTCGGGCACGCTGTCGAAATGGTTGAGCAGGTTGTCTTTGTTGCGTCCCGTGATGATGAGCACGTCACCGAGGCCCGCGTGTGCGGCCTCTTCGACGACGTACTGAATCGCGGGCTTGTCCACGATCGGCAACATTTCCTTCGGCATCGCCTTGGTCGCCGGCAAGAACCGGGTCCCTAGACCCGCGGCGGGAATGACCGCCTTGGTTACCGTCTGGCCTGGCTTGCGTGCTTCAGTCATGCCTCACAGCTTACCGTTTGCCCACTGAAACGCTAAGCCGTGGCGCCTGCTCCTATGCTTGAGCCATGAGCGAAGCACCCCGCGAAGCCACCGACAGCCCCAACTTCGGCGGCACCGATCTCGGTGACACTGACAAGGCAGCAGTGCGACGGGCGGTGCGCGCGCGGCGGGCCGCCATGTCGCCGTCCGAGCGCGCCCTCGCGACCCAGGCCCTCACCGCGCACCTCATCTCGCTCACGAGACAGCTCGGCGCACGCAGGGTCACGTGTTACAGTGCCGTCCCTCACGAACCAGACACCGGTCCGTTTCTCGAGTGGACCGTCGCTGCTGGACTCGAGGTGCTATTGCCCGTCTCGCTCACGAGCTCGCGGCTTGACTGGGTGCTGCATGAGGGGGCGGCGAGCCTAGCCCCTGGCCGCCACGGCATCTTGGAACCGCAGGGCCCACGCCTGGGCGAAGCCGCCTTCGCCCAGGCCGATCTTGTATTCGTGCCAGCCTGCGCGGTCGACACCCAGGGGACCCGGCTGGGCTGGGGCATGGGATATTACGACCGGGCGCTCGCGCGGTTGCCGCGCACGACCCCCGTCTACGCCGTAGTGTTCGACACCGAGCTGGTTGCGGCGCTGCCCCGGGACTCGCACGATGTGGCGGTCACCGGTGCAGTAACCCCTACGGGGATTCACACGTTTAGCAGCACAGGTAGCGCCGGTAGCACTTCACCAGACGCCACCTTGTAGCATGGAGAACTGTGCCTACCTACGCTTATCGCTGCGCCGACTGCGGCCACGCTTTTGACATCTACCAGTCTTTCTCGGACAACGCGCTGACCTCGTGCCCCGAGTGCGACGGAACGCTGCGCAAGGTATTTGGATCCCTCGGCGTCACCTTCAACGGCTCAGGCTTCTACCGCACCGATTCGCGTGCGTCGAGCAGCTCAGGCTCAGGCTCAGGCTCTTCGGGCTCGGGCTCTTCGGGCTCGGGTTCAGGCAGCGCAGGAGCGAGCTCTTCGGCGTCCTAGCCTCGCGCAAGTTGACGGGTTGGCGCGACTCTTATTCCGAGATACGGTCACTGATTCAGTCGAGCCGACTGAATTCTGCCAGCCCCGTAGTTCCAACCCCGTTTACAGAAAATATGCGCGACTACTTCCGCTTATGACTGCCTCAGAAACGGAATTTGTCGCGCATATTTTCTGTCGGCGCGTGCGCCCACCGGATCGGGGCCCTCGGCGCCCCCTAAGTTGACTGGTTGGAGCGGGTGTCGTGAATACGGCACCTCGGCGTCCTAGCCCCAGTGCGGCGGACGGTCGCGCTTCAGCGCCGCATCGTGAGCACTCATCTGCTTGTGCGCTGAAGCGTCGCCCCACCCCTCGGGGCGGTCCTCTCGTGCGCGAGCGGTCAGCGTGTGCTCCAAAGGCTTCGGGTCGACACCGGCCGGGGCGGGGCGAGAAGCACGACGATTCGTGCGGCGGCCATGATCCGGCGCTGCAGAATCAGCAGACTCAGCAGGCTCAGCAGACTCAGCGAGCGCAGCTTTGGCCGCGGGCTGGTCTGACCCAGCGTGAGCGGCAGGGCCTGTGATCACGATTGTGCGCCTGCAGCGGCCGAGTCGGTACCCGAGCCTACAGCCGCATCAGACGTGCTCTTACCGTCTTCGCAGCCGACCATGCGCGCAACGCGGCGGGCGACCTCGTCGGGGTCGGTAAACAGGTCGAAGCTCTGCACCCGGTGGTAGTGCCAACCGAGGCGGCGTAGCACCGCGGGCCGCAGCCTGAGCGTGTCGCGCAGGCTGTCGGAGCCATCACCCAGGTCGATGTCGACCGCGATCGCACGCTCGCCAAACGAGGCGGCGATCGGAATCACGCCGAGGTAGTCGAGCACCACGCGCATGCCGTGCGCTTCGAGCCTGTCGGCGAGTTCACCGAGCATCGGGTCGCGCTCGGCGGGCAGCAGGGGCTCAGCGGGCTCGGGGTGCTCGTGCGCGAGCAGTTCGGCGAGGTCAACCACGCCGTGCTTAATGCGTGCCGCGTCGAGGTCTTTCGGCCTAAAGCAGCTGACGATCGTCATCGCCCGGCGGGCGCGCGTCATCGCGACCGCGAGCAGTCGCTCGCCGCCGGGCTTACCGAGGCCACCAAAGTTCGATAGCACTCGGCCGTGCGGGGTGCGGCCATAGCCGATCGAGAAGATCACGCGGTCGCGGCTTTGCGCCGTCGCTTGCTCGAGCGTGAGCACCGCGAACGGTTCTGCGCGCTCCCCGAGCAAGAACTCGCGGTACTGCGGAAACTTCGAAAACGCCTGCAGCACCGCCTGGTACACCCTCACGGCATGACGTTCGCTCGCCGTGATGACCATGAGCGACTCACTCGCGCGGTCGTTCGCGTGCTCGAGCACGAGCTGCACGACGCGCTCGACCTCGGCGTCGGTGCTCTCGACAGCTCCGGTGTGTTGATCGGGCAGCCCCTGCCCACCCTGCACGAAATCGTATGTGAGGCTTGAACGACCGAGAAAGGAGCCCGCCCACGGCATCGTTTGAATCGCGCCGTCATAGAACCGCGTGTTCACCAGGTGGGTGAGGTCTTCACCGCCCGCACGGTAGCTGCGTGTGAGCGTGAGCGTGGGCAGCACGTCGCTCAGCTGTGCATACGCAGACTTCGCGTGTGACTGCTCGGGGGTCTCGGAGGGCTCGCTCGCGTCGTCGATGGGGCCGACGGCGATTTCAAACGTTGATGGGCTCTGCGTCATCGTGTCGCCAAACGCGACGACCTGCTCGGCTCGGCGAATGGCGCCGAGGTTTTCTGCGAGTGTCGTCGCGCCAGCGTCAACGAGCAGCACCGCGTCAAACTTCATGGCGTCGGGCAGTTGCGCTACCTCGTACGGTGACATCGCCCACACCGGTGCGAGGGTCGACAGTAGCGTCGGCGCGTGCTGCGCAAGCAACCCCGCTGTGACGTAGCGACTGCGCAGCGCCTCGCGCATGGCGAGCGCCTCTTGTTTGTGGTCGAGCACCGCGACGCGCCAGGCGTCGGCGAGTGAGGCTGCGAGCAGTGTGCCGTTCGCGCCGCAGTGCGCGTCATCGACGAGCCTAAAGTCAGCTTCAAGTCGGTCGATCACCGACGTGTTCGCGCTCAGCAACGCCTCGTTGGTCTGCAGCATGCGCTCGAGCGCCGACTGCCACCAGGCGAGCTCGAGCTCTGCTGCGACGTGCTCGGCGGGCACGTGGCGGGCCGAAAGGTCGTCAAGCAGCGGTTCGAGGTGCGCCTGGCGCATGCGCTCGACGATGGTCGTGCGCTCTTGAATATTCTGCAGCACCTCAGACTCGCGGGCGAGGTCTGAAATGCGCTCGGCGAGGTCTGCAAGCGACAGGTTCTTGAGGCGGTCGCGGTCAGACGCGGTGCCGATCACCCGGTCAATCTCGTCGAGGTCTTGGTACGCAGACTGGTATGCGGTCACCACGTCTGCGATGCCGAGCGGCACCTCGGGGCGTGTGCCTTCGATCGTGCTGTAGCGGTGCCACAGCACTCGCTGCTGCTGAATCTGCACGAGCCGCGCGTACATGTCTGAGATGTGCACGCCGGGCCGCACGTACTCGCGGGCAAGCTTGCGCAGCCTGCGCTTGTTCGACGACGTCATTTCGATCTCGTCGTCAGAGCTGCGGGGGGCGTGCGCTGCGATCACTTCGGTGAGCGAACGGTCGTATACGTCGGGCGTAAACCGATCGAGGGTGTCGCGCAGTCCCATGAGTAGCCGCAAGAATACGCCCAGCTCGGCGACCGTCTCGTAGGGGCGCATTGAAGTCTGGCCGACGACCTCGTTAGCCATCGAAATCAGGCGCGGTAGCTGTGACTCTGCGAGGTTGACCGCGAGCGAGTACGCCTTACGAGCTTCTTCTGTTGTGCTGAAGCTGACGCCGTACCACGGCGAGTCTTCGGGCCCGTACTGGAATTGGCCGAGCCGCGCGACCTCGGTAAACGCCTCGGCCATCGCTGACCGATCGATGGTCAGCTGCGACAGCGCCTGGTCGTTGAGCCGCACCGTGGTTGCGGGCGGCACATCTGCGAGCGACAGCTGCGTGAGCTCGCGCAGCGCTTCGATGGGGGCGACACCAAACCGGGGATCGCGGGTGTTGAGCGCAGACCGGTAATCGACGAGCGCCCCGCGCAGGCGAGTGAGCGCCGCGTCGACGTCGCGCAGCTGACCGCCGCGGGCATTCTCGTTGCGGCTAATCGACTCGACGAGCCCGCGCCGCAGGCGCCGTGGCCCCACCGACAGGCCGGGCAGTCCTGCTCGAGTGAGTCGGTGTGTGATGCCGTCGAGGGTGGCGCGACGTGGCGACACGACGAGCACGCGCTTACCCTCGCGGGCGAGCGCACCAATCGCGTTGACCACCGTCTGTGTGCCGCCCGTGCCGGGCAGCGTGTGCACGACGAGTGAGTGCCCCGCCGAGATCTGCGCGAGCACGTCTTCTTGCTCGGCGTCTGCGTCGTAGAGGTAGCGGTCGGTGTCGGGCGAGCGCTCGTCCGACGGGGTCGGTGAGACGGGACGGTAGCCCTCAGCGAGAGCCTTGCGTGCTGGCTCGTTACCGCAGATCGCCGACAGCAGCTGCGAGTCGAGCTGCTTCGCGTCAGACACCATAAGCTGCGACACATTATGAAATGACGAGACAACAAGGCGCGGCTGCACAACGAAACCGGGCACGCCCGCTGCCATTTGTCGCAGCCGGTCGATCACGGGCTGCGGCTTGAACACGCCCTCAGACTGCGACAGCTCGATGAGCACGCGCGCGTCAACGGCAATGCCAAACTGTTCGCGCATTACACGAATCAGCTCAGAGTTGACGACGGGAAACTGTTTGAGCTTGAGCTCGTAGTCGCGGCCGTAGCGACGAATCGCGACGGGGCGCAGCAGAATCGGGGCGCAAAACTCTTCGCCCTCAAAGCTCCACTTGGCGATGCCAATGCCCAGGTGCACGGTCTCGAGCCCGCGCACCGTGCGCATCTCGATCGCTTTATCTGTGACGCGGCCCGCCGCGAACTTCGCGTGCCGCAGCGCTAGGTCGTCGCGTATCAGCGCCGACAGCAAAATCTTATTGCCCGTAATGAACTGAGGCAGGCCGCCCGGGTGGGTCGACGAAAGCTCGATGCGGTTCGCTGGTCGGTCATCGAAGTGCAGCAGCGGGTTGCGGCCGCCGATGCGGGCAAGCTCAGCACGCCACTCGGCGTGATCGTCGGCGTAGCTGTCGACGAGCGACACCGGTCCGGTCAGCTCCGCCGCGAGATCGGGTTCGGC
Organism: Leucobacter faecis; assembly: GCF_054456635.2. Lineage (NCBI taxonomy): Bacteria > Bacillati > Actinomycetota > Actinomycetes > Micrococcales > Microbacteriaceae > Leucobacter > Leucobacter faecis. The sequence goes on along the minus strand of NZ_JBTJEP020000024.1, from coordinate 34,511 downwards.
CTGCGCGGGCCGCGGGGCGCGGGCGAGCGAGCCCTCGCTCTCGGGCACGAGCTGCTCGGTAACTTGTTCGCTCAGCTGCTCGGTGGGCTGCTCGCTCATCGCGTTCGAGGCGCCGCTAACCTCGCGACCCGACTCTGGTCGTTTACGCCGATCTACACTCCACACATCGCCACCCTAAACGCCCCGGCCGAAAATCACCGCAACGCGCACGGAGTTTCGCCGCAACACGCCGCTTGCGCGCTATCGCGCGGCGCTCTGCGCCTCATGCTCGGACTGCCCTGGCTGCCCTGGCTGCGTGAGCTGCCCGCTCTGCTCAGTCACGACCGGATCGGCCACCTGAGGTTCACCGCCGCGTACGATCTGCAGCCCACGCATCACGTGGTACACCACGACCGCCGCGATCGTGCCGAGCGCGATGCCGTTGAACACGACGTCACCCAACTGCACCGTGAAGTCGGCGATGCCCACGATCAGCGGCACGGCCGCCGCAAACTGGTTGATGGGCTTTGAGAAGTCGACCTTGTTGTCGATCCAGATCTTCACGCCGATCAGACCGATGAGGCCGTAGAGCGCAACTGTCACGCCCGCGAGTACACCCGCCGGCACCGTAAAGATAATGGCGCCCACCTTGGGCGAGAAGCTAAGCACGAGCGCCATACCACCGGCGACCCAGTAGGCCGCGGTCGAGTAGACACGGGTGGCGGCCATCACACCGATGTTTTCGCCGTAGGTCGTGGTGCCCGAGCCGCCGCCGAAGCCAGCGAGCATCGTCGACACACCGTCGGCGAGCAGCGCACGGCCGGTGAGGTGATCGATGTCGCGATCGATCATGAGGCCCACACTCTTCACGTGGCCGACGTTTTCGGCCACTAGCACGAGCACGACGGGCAAGAAGGCGGGCAGCAGCGCCCACAGGGTCGGGTCTTGGAACGGGTTGCCTACGGCATGAAACTCGGGCAGGCCCAACCACGCAGCACTTTCAACCGCCGCGAAATCAACCTCGCCCATGATCGCCGCGGCGATGTAGCCCACGACCATGCCCAGCACGATCGATAGTCGCCCGATGAGCCCGCGAAACAGCACGGTGATGAGCAGCACGGCCGAGATCGTGATGAGTGCAACCCAGCCTGAAAGCTCGGTGGCGTTCCAGTTGTTCTTGACGGTGGGGGCAAGGTTAAAACCGATCAGGGCAACGATTGCGCCCATCACGACGGGCGGCATGAGCGCGTTGATCCAGCGTGAGCCAAAGCGGTGCACCACGAGGCCCACGATCGTCATCAAAACGCCGATCGCGAGGATCCCGAACGAAGCGCGGGCAAGGTCGTCGCCGCCCGCGAGTGCCGCCATAATCGGCGCAATGAACGCAAACGACGAGCCGAGGTAGCTCGGCAGCCGGTTACCGGTAAGCAACAGAAACAGCAGCGTACCGAGGCCCGAGAAGAACAGCGTCGCGGTCGGGCTGAAGCCCGTGATCAGCGGCACGAGGAAGGTCGCGCCAAACATGGCGACGACGTGCTGCATGCCAAACCCGATGGTGCGCGGCCAGCTCAGCCGTTCCTCGGGCAGCACGATCGCGTCTGGGGCGACGTGTCGGCCGTCTCCATGCGGGGTCCACGGCAGCGTCATAGGGGCTCCTTCGGTGCGCTATTCAAATGTGCGCGGGCCGCCCCACGCCAATCGAACATCTTACCGTTTACATGAGGCGCGGCAGCCACCGCTTCGCAAGTTTTTGTTTCAGCGGTGTGAACGGCGGCATGATGGTTGCGGCGAGGGTGTCGGGCTGCAATGGTTTTGCGAGTACCGCCTTCTCGTGGCTGAACACGCGAAACGACCGCTCGCCGTGGTACGCGCCGGTGCCGCTCTCCCCCACCCCACCAAACGGCAGCGCGGGCGTCGCGAGATGCAGCACGGGCACACCGAATCCCAGCGCGCCAGAGCTCGTCTCGCGTTCCCATCGCGCACGCACCCGGGCGTCGTCGCTAAACACGTACGCGGCGAGCGGCTTGTCACGCCCGCTCACGAACTCGATCGCCGCATCGAGCGAGTCGACCTCGACAAGCGGCAAGATCGGCCCAAAAATCTCGTCCCGCATCACGGCCGAGTCTGCATCGACGCCGGTGAGCACGGTCGGCTCGATGTGTCTTTGATCCGGATCATGCCCGCCCCCGACCGCAATGCGGCCGCAGGCGAGGTACCCCACGAGCCGCTCGAAGTGGGCGTCGTTCACGATGCGTCCGTAGTCTGGGTTTTGGGCGGTGGCGCTGCCGTACAGGTCGTGGATGGCGCGCTCTAAATGCGGCACCAGCTGACGTAGCGTCTCGGGCTCACCGAGCACGTAGTCGGGCGCGACACAGGTCTGCCCCGCGTTCATAAACTTGCCCCAGGCGATGCGCCTAGCGACGTCGGGCAGGTGCGCCGCGCCGTCAATGTAGACGGGTGATTTACCACCGAGTTCAAGCGTGACCGGAGTGAGGTGCTCGGCCGCGGCCCGGGCCACGATGCGGCCCACGCGACCGTTGCCGGTGTAGAAGATGTGGTCAAACTTCTCGTGCAAGAGCGCCGTCGTTTCTTCGACGCCGCCTTCGACGACCGCGACGGCGCGCCTGTCGAGCGCGTCGGGTAGCAGCTGCGCCAGCAGCGCCGAGGTGGCGGGGGCGAGTTCGCTCGGTTTGATGACGACTGCGTTACCCGCAGCGATCGCGCCGAGCGCGGGCGACAACGCAAGCATCAGCGGGTAGTTCCAGGGGGCGATCACGAGGGCCACGCCGAGTGGCTCAGGCACTACCTTCGCGCTCGCGGGCTGCAGGGCCGCGGGCACCGGTACGCGTCGCGGGCGCATCCAGCGTTTCAGCCCCCCGAGCGCGTGGTCGATCTCGGCGATCAGAAACCCGATCTCGGTGAGCTGCGCCTCGGTGGCCGACTTGCCGAGGTCTTGCTGGAGCGCCCGTTCGAAGTCGTCGCTGCGATCAACGAGCAGGGTGCGCAGCCGCACAAGCTGCGCCCTGCGCCACGCTTCTGGGCGGGTGAGGCCCCGGTCGAAGCCGTGGCGCAGGCCCGCCACGATCTGGGTGATCTGGTTCGCCGTCGTCGCGCTCATGGGGCCAGGCTACTCGCTGCAACGCAAACAGCCCACCGAGATGGCTCGGTGGGCTGTGTGATGTGTGCGCTATGCGCGCGGCATACTCGTTACCAGGGGTGCAGCGCGGGAATGATCAAGAAGATGCCCGCGACCACGGCAAGCGCCGAGAGTCCGAAGAACAAGTAAGCGATGTTCGTGGCCCAGCGTGGGTGCTCGGCCTCTTCGATGTCATCGTCTTCGTCGTCACGCGACGGGCCGTTCGCTTCGCCGCTCTTTGCGGGGATGGCGAGAAACCTGATGCCGAGCGAGTACAGCACCACCACAAACACGGCCGAGCCAAGCGCGGCGACAAACACCGTGAGGAATGCCATCCAGTCAATCATCGTGCGCCTCCAGCATCGTTTCCGTTGCGCTTGTTCTTCTGAGCGTTGCGCTCAGCCTTGCGAGCAGCTTTCGCTTCTCGTTCGGCTGCCTTACGCGCAGCCCGGGCCGCCCGGTCATCGCGCACGGCCGATTGCTCGACGGGCGACATGGCGGGGGTGAGGCCGGTACGGGACTTCTTTACCTTGACTTCGTTCTTGCGAATGCGCACCGCGTAGCCCGATTCTGCTACGTCGGGAGCAGGAATCGCGTTGTCGTGGTCAACCTTGTTGCGGCTCGAACGCCAGAAGATGAAGAGGATCACGCCAAGGCCGAGCACCGCATCGATGACAATGCCCGCGGTGCCGATGTGCGCGATCACGGCTGCGATCGCACCCACTGCGCCCGCGGCCGGCAGCGTGAACAGCCAGCCCGAGGCGATCCGGCCCACCGTGCGCCAGCGCACGGTCGAGCCGCGGCGGCCGAGACCCGAACCAATAACCGAACCTGAGGCGACCTGAGTCGTCGAGAGCGCAAAGCCGAGGTGGCTCGATGCGAGGATCGTGGCTGCGGTGCTCGTCTCAGCGGCGAAGCCCTGCGCGGGCTTGACCTGGGTGAGGCCCGCGCCCATGGTGCGAATGATGCGCCAGCCGCCCGAGTAGGTGCCGATCGCGATCGCGAAGGCACAGGTCACGATGACCCACAGGTGCGGGCCGGTGCCCGGATCCTGCAGGTTCGCGGCGACCAGCGTGAGCGTGATGACGCCCATCGTCTTCTGGGCGTCGTTCGTGCCGTGCGCGAGCGCGATCAGCGACGACGAAGCGATCTGGGCGTAACGGAACCGGCCGCGGCCGTCTTTCTTGCCGTCGTGGCGGCGCGTAATCGCGTACGCCACCTTCGTGGCGGTGAACGCGACGATACCCGCGGTCAGCGGGGCTGCAAGCGCCGGGATGAGCACCTTCGAGAGCACGCCCGCACCGTTAATGGATTGCAGGCCAGCTCCCACGATTGCGGCACCGATAAGGCCGCCGAACAGGGCGTGCGACGAGCTCGACGGCAGGCCGTACAGCCACGTCACGAGGTTCCAGACGATGGCGCCGATGAGGCCAGCGAAGATCATCTCTGGGGTAATCAACACCCCGCCATCGCCCTCGTTGATGATGCCGCCCGCGATGGTCTTGGCCACTTCGGTAGACAGGAATGCTCCGACGAGGTTCAAGATCGCGGCGAGCAACACCGCAGTCTTGGGCTTGAGCGCACCGGTCGCGATGGGCGTGGCCATCGCGTTCGCAGTGTCGTGGAAGCCGTTAGTAAAGTCGAAGAAGAGAGCCAGTACGATGACCAGCAGCACGATGAGAGTGAGTTCCACCGGCATCTTTCGTTTGAGATCGGATCCTTGAGGACACGTCGCGAAGTCTGTAAAACTTCACCGTTCGTTCAGGCAATCGACCCGCGTGCGCCACATTTATGGTTCCACCACTTAGGCGCGAGGTCAAGCTGGAAATGAGCTGTTTACCCTCCGTTCACTTGCGCGCCGTTCACGAGGGCGAGCTGATCAGGCAGCCACAGGCTGACCGGCCATAGACTGAAGAACCCCATCGTCAAAGGAGCATCCATGAGCACCCTCGCAGATTTCACGCCCGCCGCAGGCACGATCACCATGTTCTCAACAGTGTGGTGCAGCTACTGCAAGCGGCTCAAGCTGATGCTCGACAAGAGCGGTATCGACTACACGATCGTCGATATCGAAGAGACGCCGGGCACCGAAGAGCTCGTGAAGTCGGTCAACGGCGGCAACGCGGTCGTGCCCACCGTCGTGTACCCCGACGGTGCAACCGCCACGAACCCCACGCTCAATGACGTCAAGGCTGCGCTGGGGGTATAACCCAGCACAGCCTTGCCCACGCCTCTGCCGCTAACCGAAGTTGAGGCGCACCTCTTCGTAGCGCGAGATCGGAACCGTTTTGAGGCGGCCCATAGCCTCCTCGAGCGGCACCATTTCGATCCGGTCACCCTTGAGGGCAGCCATCGTGCCCCAGCGGCCCGCGTGCGCGGCGTCGGCCGCGGCCATGCCCGTGCGGGTCGCGAGCACGCGGTCGAACGCTGTGGGTGAGCCGCCGCGCTGCAGGTGGCCGAGCACGGTCGCGCGTGTCTCAATGCCGGTGCGCTCTTCGATGAGCGGGGCGAGCGCTTCGGCAATGCCGCCGAGGCGCCTGCGCCCGAAACCGTCGAGGCCCTCGCGTGTCACCGATTCGCCGCCCTCGAGGTTGAAGCCCTCCGCGACGACCACGAGCGATGAGCGGCCACGATCGCGCACGCTCAGCACCCACTCGCACACCTGCTCGATCGATTCGGGCCGCTCGGGGATCAAGGTGACCTGCGCGCCACCGGCCATGCCGGCGTGCAGCGCGATCCAGCCTGCGTCGCGGCCCATCACCTCGAGCACCATGCAGCGCCGGTGCGATTCGCCCGTCGTGCGCAGCCGGTCGATGGCCTCGGCCGCGATCGACACTGCGGTGTCAAACCCAAAGGTGTAGTCCGTGCCGCCGAGGTCGTTATCGATCGTCTTGGGCAGGCCGATCACGGGAATCCCGGCGCGCGAGAGCATCTCACCCACGGTCTGGGTGCCATTGCCGCCAATGAGCATGAACGCATCAATGCCGTACTTTTCCATGCCGTGCCGGATCGCATCCAGGTCAACACCCGCGCCCTCTGCTTCGCTGAGGTGCTTCGGCGGTACGCGGCTCGTGCCGAGAAACACACCACCGAGCGGCGATAATCCACGCACCGCAATGCGGTCGAGCGTCACGGTGTCACCGTCGTGAAACCCGCGCCATCCGTCCATGAATCCGACCATTTCAAAGCCGTGTACGTCGACGCCGCGCAGCACCGCGCCACGAATCGCCGCGTTCATGCCGGGGCTGTCGCCACCAGAACAAAGCACACCAATGCGCATGTTTCTCCTCATTTGAGCCTCAAACCACCATGCTATCGGTGGCAGCTATGGGATGCGTAATACTCAAAGCTGCCAGCCTTCGCACGGGTTGCGCCGAGGTTGTGCCGCGATGAGCTAGGCGATGGCGCGGCGCAGCACTCCCATGAGGGCAAGCAGCTGCACCGGATCAGCATTCTCGTCGAGCGCAGGAGCGCCGTCGAGTGCGCGGCCCGCGAGGCCCGCCTTGCTGTCGATGAGCTCTGCGATGCGCGCGTCAATCGTCTGAGCCGCAACGATACGCCACGCGGTGACGGGCTCTTCTTGGCCGATACGGTGCACGCGGTCAATCGCCTGCGTTTGCTCGGCGTCTGTCCAAGACAACTCAGCCAGCACCACGTTCGACGCGGCCTGCAGGTTGACGCCCACGCCAGCGGCGGTCAGCGAACACACCGCGACCGACACCTCAGGGTCGTTGTTGAACGCGTCGATCTGCTCTTGACGGAAGATCGCCGTCTGGTCTCCTCGAATCGACACGGTGCGCAGCCCGGCCTCTGCCAGCTGCGCCTCTACCTTGTCCATCACGTCGATGTGCTTCGCGAAGAACACGACCTTGCCCACCGAACGCACGAGCTGCGCAGCGTAGTCTGCTGCAAGCCCGGCCTTCGCCTGACCGATCTGGCGCACCATCGTGAACACGTTGAGACCGTCGGCCGAAGCGTTCGCCTCTTCGAGCTCCTGCACACAGACCATGCGTATGAGTGCCTCGTCGCTGAGCGTGGCACCGAGCTTGCCGTTCTTGAGCGTCGTGAACCGCGCCACGAGCTTCTGGGCCAGCTTGCGCTCGGCGTCGCGAATGCCGCGGCCCAGCTCGTCATCAAGCTCCACAGGCAGGTCAACCACGCGCTTCGCGGGCAGATCTTTTGCGACGTCAAGCTTGCGGCGGCGCACAATACCCATATCGATGACGCTCTGGCGTGCCTCGGGGTAGAACGACTGGTCGGCTGGGGTCCAGCCATTGTGCTCGAGCTTTGCCATCAGGTCTGAGCCTGGCTTCTCACCGTCTGTCCAACCGAGGAACCGCCAGATCGCACGGAAGTCATCGATGTCGTTGATGAGCGGCGTACCGGTGAGCGCAATCAGCAGCGGCGAAGTGCCCGGCGTGCGCTCACGAATACGGTCGGCAATCGCAAGCACGTTGCGTGAGCGCTGTGATGTCGTGTTCTTGATCATGTGCGCCTCGTCGACGACCATGCCCTTGAACCCAAAGTTCGAGATCCAGCTCAGGTGCCGGTCAAGAATCTCGTAGTTGATCACGAAGACATCGGCGAACGCGTCGATCGTGTCGCCGTCACCGTGCACGACCGTGACGCGGCGACCCGGAGTCCAACGCTCAACCTCGCGGGCCCAGTTCATCTTGACAACATTGGGCACGACTACGAGCAGCGGGTAGGCATCTGCGACAGAAGCAGCAATCACCGACTGCGCGGTTTTACCTAGACCCGGCTCATCTGCCAGCAAGAAACTGCGGTGTCCTTCGCCCACGCTGGCCAAGAACTTCGCCTGGTGCGGCATCAACTCGCGGCCGACCGGCGAGAGGCGATCCGGCACCGGGGGCTCAGGCAGCGGCATGCACGCAGAGCCGCCCCCGCCCTGCTCAAACGATTTGAGCAGCGGTGACAGGAGCTCCCAGTTCGCGAGCCGCACAGCCGGCGTGGGCTGCTTGGGCGGTGCGAGATTAGGGGCGAGGAACGGGCTCGCGAGCTTGCGGGCCACGATGCCCGCGGGCTCGACCTGGCGCTCGGCTAGCTCGGGCGGCACGACCGCCTTGCTTGCGATAGCAGCCGCCGCTGGCGCCTCTGCTTCTGCCTCGGGCAGTTCGATGCCCGCCTGCTCGATCATCTTGCGCTTGAGAATGCGCGTCGCCTCGGTGATCGGGGCGGCCGGTTCGAGCAGGGTGATGAGACTCGTGTCGCGGGCCGCTGTCTTCGCGAGAATGGCTGCAACCCCGTCGAGACGTTTGAGCGTCTCGGTGCGCTCGGCGTCGCTGACGCCCTCCTCGGTCTTCACCCGGGCGCGCTCCTCACGCATCAGCAGCGCGATGACGTGAAACTTGGTGCGATTGGCGGGGGTCGCCTTGCCGCGCTGCGCCGAGGCCTCAACCTCGCGCACGGCGCGAGCGAGCAGCGGAATGATGCCCTCGTTGTGCGTGTGTTTGCGGCGCGCGCTATTGCGCGCCTTGGCCCCATTTTTAGGGGCGTTGCTCTTTGAGCCAGACTTGCGCGTGGCAGTGGTGCTTGCCAATGGAACTCCTGATCGGCGTGAAGCGGTCTCGGAATGCGACCGAGTCGCGGGCGGCTGGGCGAGCACTGGCCAGACATCGCGTGCAGATCCTCATGACACGCGGGGCTCGTGACGCGCTCGTCACCTGCAACCGTGCCATCAGTCTAACACTGGCCGATGTGTGCGCGGCGCCAGTGCGAAAGTTGGCGTCAGGCGTCGGCGTCAGGCGTCGGCGTCAGGCGTCGGCGAGCAGCACGCGCGCACGCGCCACGTCGTCGTGCATCTGCTCGATCAGCGCGGGCAGTGACTTGAACGCGACGGTGCCCCGCAACCTGTGCGTGAACTGCACTTCCATTTGCTTGCCGTACACGTCACCCTCGAAGTCGAGAATGAACGCTTCGACGCGCGACTGCTCGTCGGGCGTAAACGTGGGGTTGTTACCCACAGAGATTGCGGCCTCACGTCGCTCACCATCGATGACCACCCAGCCCGCATACACGCCATCGGCCGGCACGAACCCCTCGAGGTCGGCGCCCAGGTTGGCGGTGGGAAAACCGAGCTCGCGCCCGCGAGCGTCACCGTGCACCACTTCGCCGCGCACCACGGCGGGTCGGTCGAGCATGCGGCGGGCAACCTCAACGTCGCCCGCGGCGAGCGCTTCCCTGATTCGTGAAGATGACACCTGATCCCCTTCTGTGTCTGCCACCCAGTCCACGAGCTCGGCGCGAAACCCGAGCTCGTGGCCGAGGCGTTCGAGCAGGACGCCGTCGCCCGCACCACGATGCCCAAAGTGAAAGTCCGCGCCCATCACGATGTGGCGCGCGTGCAGCTTGCCCACGAGCACATCGGTGACAAATTCCTCAGCTGGAATGCTCGCGATCGTCTCGTCGAAGCGCAGCATGACGCACACGTCAACGCCAGCGTCGGCGAGCGCTTGGAGCCGCTGCGTCTTACTCATGAGCGGCTGCGGGCAGCTTTGCGGGTTCAAAAAACTGAGTGGGTTGTTTGCGAAGGTGAGCACGACGGTGCGGCTTGGCTGCCCGCTGGCCGCGTCGGCCGCAGCCGCGAGCGCAAGTTGCTGCAGGATCGACCTGTGCCCACGATGCAGGCCGTCAAACTTGCCCACCGCGACGCAGCTGCCCGTTGCGAAGACGGTGGAGTCGAGCTCGTCAAGCGATTCAAAGACCAGCATCGTCGCCTCCCCGGGCTGCCGCACCCGCGGCAGCAGCGGCACCGGTCGCACCGGCCGCCGCGTGTTCGCGGGCCTCGCCCCGCAGCCACAGCAGCCCCAGCACGGGCAACACGAGCGGAATAAACACGTACCCCTGGCCGTACACCGACCACACCGACGGGTGCCCAAACAGCTGCGGCGCGACGAGGCTCAGTGTGCCCACGACCAGCACGCCCACGAGCTCAAACGAGAGCGCCGCCCAGGCGATCACCCGCCACACACCGCGCCTGCGAATCAGCGCCACTGTCGCCAAGACGTAGACAAGCGCGGCGAGCGCCGACAGCGAGTACGCGAGCGGCGCTTCGTCAAACTTCGAGATGATCTGGTAGATCGAACGAAAGGTCGCCGCGAGCGCAAGCACAATGTAGAACGTGATGAGCACACGGCCAAGACCGCCCAATCGACCGGGCTCGGGCTGCGCGGCGGGTGGGTGTGCGGGGTGGCGGTGCTTCACAGATGACACGACGATCAGCTTACCCGCGACGTCTGCGGCACGGCGCCAGCACCGGCACCAGCGCCAACAACGCCACCGCCACCGCCAGCGCCACCGCCACCCACCGTCGCCAGAAATACTTCGCCGTGCCCGGTCAGCTCAATCGGCTCACCCGCCGAGACATACAGGGACTGCCCCCGGCGCGCAGCCGCGACCTCGGCGATCGGCGCAGCCTCCACCCGCTCGATGCGCACCCGCCCCCGTGTCACTACCAACACTGCGGGCGCGGGCACGTCGATGAGCACGCGCTTCGCGGCTCCCGCATGGCACTCGTGCACCTCGGAATCGTCCTCGGGTTCGCACAGCGTCGCACGCAGCAGCTCAAAGTCATCGATCTCGGGGCGCCACGCATCAAGCCCCGGCTGCACCCGCACGGGCGTAAATCTGGGCTCGGCCAGTTCTTCGGTGTCGAGCACGCGCGTAAGCTCAGCAATGTCTACGTGTTTCTCGGTGAGGCCCGCCCGCAACACGTTGTCTGACGCCGCCATCACCTCGACCCCAATGCCCCCGAGATAAGCGTGCAGTTGCCTCGCTCCCAGGTAGATCGACTCCCCCGGCTGCAACCGTACGTGGTGCAGCAGCAGCGACACGAGCACGCCAGGGTCCCCCGGGTGCGCGGCGACGAGCGCGCGCATCGCCAGATCACGGTCGCCTGCGAGCGAGACGCCAGGCTGCCCCGGCTCGGTGGCGGCGGCGAGCGCTTCAAGCCCGGCGAGCGCACGCGCTATTACGGCGTCACCGCTAAACACCCACGCAAGAAACGCACGCCGCACTTCGGCATCGCTCGCGGGCTCTGCCCCCGGGCACAGCTGCCCCGCCACGGCGTGCAGCGCGGCAGCTGCGGCCGGATCCGGAATCTCACCGGCCGCACGCACGTAGCGCGCGAGGTCATCGCGTGCGTGGGCGAGCGGCCTGAAGCCCGACAGCGCGCTCACCTCGCTGAGCGCGACGAGCAGCTCAGGCTTGTGGTTCGCGTCACCATAGTTGCGTTCGCGGGCGTCGCGCGGCACGCCCGCGGCCTCTTCGGCCGCGAAACCCGCCGCCGCCTGCGCGCGATTGGGATGCACCTGCAGTGACAGCGGCGCCCCGATCGCAAGCACTTTCAGCAGAAATGGGAGCGGGCCGCCGTCGACGCCGTAGCGTTCGGGGTCGGTCTCGACGAGGTCGATGACGGTGTGCGGGGCGGGCGTCGCTTTGGCGATGTGAGCTGGGCTGCCCGGGTGGGTGCCGAGCCAGAGCTCGGCCTGCGGCTGCCCGGTGGGGGCGGTGCCGAGCATCTCGGGCAGTGCGTCGGTCGAGCCCCAGGCGTACGCGCGCGGGGTGTTCTCGATGAAGATCAGCACGCTACTCCTTAAGTATCTACGCCTCGGCCGCGTTGACGTGCTGTGGGGCGCATGAACGCCGCCAGCATCACGGCTGAGTGCGAGGCATGCTCTACCATACCGATTATGGCCCAGAGCAAGACCCGACTTGGCGTAAGCGCGTATGCGATCTGCGTCTTCATTTTCACGCTCGGCAGTAACGGCGTGCGCAACCTGCTCGGCTGGCCCGCTTTTCTGGTGCTCGCAGCCGCGCTCACGGTCATTGGTGTGGTCGTCTTTGTGCGTGAGAAGCCGGCGCGGTTTCGGTGGTACCGACTGCCCTCGCCGCTGTACTGGTTCTTAGGGCTCGCGGCGCTGTCGATCTTGTGGTCGCAGTATCGTCTCGAGTCCGTGCTCGGTGTCGTCGCGCAGATCGCCACGACCATTCTCGCGGTCGTGCTCGCGTTCGTGCTGACGTGGCACGAGGTGTTGCGCACCCTCGGCACCGCCCTGCGCTATCTGCTGGGGCTGTCGCTCGCATTTGAGCTGTTTGTCTCGTGGTTTGTGCGCGAGCCACTGTTGCCGCTGTGGATGGAAGCCCCCGAGGGTAAGACCCCCAAGCTGCTCTTCTGGAGTCGCGACCTGCTGTTTGCGGGCGGCCCGATTCAGGGGCTCGTCGCCAGCTCGGTACTCCTCGGGTTTATCGCGTTGCTCGGCGTCATCGTGTTTGGTGTGCAGCTGCGCGCCGGGCTCGTGCGGCCCTTCTTCGGGTGGGTGTGGCTGGGCGTCGCGTTCGCCACCGTACTGCTGACGCGCGGGGCAACCGTGTGGGTCGCAATGCTCGCGGTTGCTGCTGGGCTCGGCCTCGCGCTCTGGGCGCGGCGCATGCGACCCGAAAAGCGCGCCCCCCTCTACATCACCGGCGTCACGCTGATCGCCGCCGCGGCCGCGGCCTCGCTGTTCGCCCGTGACTTCGTGTTTGGCCTGCTGGGTAAGAGCGGCGACCTCACGGGCCGCGTCGAAACCTGGAACAAGGTGATCGAGCTCGCCGAGCAGCGCACCTGGTTTGGTTGGGGCTGGGTGAGCTACTGGGCGCCGTGGGTGGAGCCGTTCAAGTCCCTCGATAAGAAGGCTGGCCTGCAGGTGATGAGCGCGCACAACGCGTGGCTCGACGTGTGGCTGCAACTGGGCATCATTGGCGTGCTCGTGTTTTTGCCCCTCGTGGTGCTCACCGTTTGGCGCGTCTGGTTTCGCGCCGTCGACCCGCCCCGCGTAGGCTTTGGCCCGGCGCTGCCCTACGCGACAAGCGCACTGTGGCCGTTTCTGGTGATGATCGCACTCGTTGTGCAGTCACTCACCGAGAGCCGACTTCTCATCGAGGGTAACTGGGTGCTGCTCGTGCTGCTCGCAGTGAAGTCGCGCTACGATTTTCAGCTCCCCTCACAAGACGCGGAGCCCACCAAGCTACCCTGGCGCCGGGTGCCCATTCCGCGCGACACCGGCATAATCAACATCAAGAGGTAACAGCATGACTAATTCGAGCGAGCGACTGCAGCGGCTGCGCGCCGACGCCCGGCTCGAACGCGAGACCGCGATGGAGTCGCGGGTGCGCGCAGGTCAAGACCCGGCGACGGCTTCTGAGGAAGTACCCGGGGTCGACGAACTCGTCGTGCTCGCGCTGCGTGACGAGCGGCTCGAAGATCGCGGGCAGCTGGCCGAGTACGCGCTCGCGCGGCTGGCCGCCCGGGCGGGCGGGCCCGACGCCGCCGAGCACGCCCGCAACGCCGACAGTGTCGAATTCGAGATACTGCGCGAGATCGCGCACGAACACCCCGAGCTCACGGTCGCTGTGTGGCGCGCGGGTGACCGCCTCGACATCGCGTAGCGCACGGCGGCTTGGCTGCGGTGTCACCTTGCCCGATTTGGAATAGGCGTGATCGCATCGATCCGAGGGTTCGTCGCTCCGCGTGGGCTCGCGTCACCCCAGTGTCCGGTAAGTCCCGCACGCACAACAGCTATGTAGCCACGAGGTTTGCCGTCCTTTCGCCACCTCCACCACGCACGCGTAAACGGTACGGCTCGGTGTAGTTCACGGCACTCGACCAGCGCCCGCGCAGCCGCCTCAGTGCCGTAGGTGCCGAGACCCGCGACGTACGTGAGCAAACGGTCTTCGGCTCTCGGGTTCGCAATACGCAGCACTATTCCCACGACCTCATCGTCATTCGCTGGCTGCAAAGTCTCGCCCTTGTACCGGATCCCGTACGTCGGTTCTGGCGCACCCTCCAGTTCGATCGGCGCGAACGAGAACCCCTCAGGGAGTTGGTCCGAGAGCAGGTCAAGCAGCTCGCGGCCAATACTGTTCGTTTTCGGGCCGCCGATCACGATCAAGTCTTCAGACATCTCGCTCTGCGTCACCCGGCAACCTTGCGAGAACATGACGCGGTTCTCGTCAATGTTCTCGCGATACGCAAGCGACAAAGAACCAGCGAACAGCGCGAGGGCGCGCACCTGCCCAATACCAGTCTGTGGCCGCTTGTACCCGTTCGAGAGTTCGTGCACGCTACTCGTCGACATTACGATCGTTGGAAACGTGCGCCCCCGGAAAATCTGGCGCACTCGGCTAGATACGCTCCACATGCGAGCAGCTTTTGAACTCTCAATGAACTTCAGCAGAAAATATGTGATCAGCGGAATCGCGACCGCGGTGGACACGATTTCGACCAAGAGGCTTTGAGCAACAGCCCCGGCAACTTCAACAACGTTCATGTAAAATCCTTGAGTTTTCTAGACGTCCACCATGAGACACGTGTTTCATTGTATGAACATTCAGACGGCCGCGGGCCGCTTAGGCCGCTGGGCATCGATCCGGATCAGGCCGCACTCACACAGCGTGAGTAGGATTGCAGCGTTAGAAACCTGCCAGTCGCTAGAGAGGCGCGCGCTACATGCCGAGCACCCTGCAAAATGTCGTATTTCCTGTCGCTAAGGATCCCGATGTGCTGCCGCTGTATGCGGACGCCGAAGTGTGGTCGAAGGTTGACGGCAAGCAGGTGCGGCTGACGCAGAACGCTCACATCGACAACGTGCTCTCACGTTCGAGCGCGCGCGTGCGGGCGGGCAAGCGAGTCTCGTTCGCGAGCTACTTCAACGCGTTTCCGGCGGCGTACTGGCAGCGCTGGACCGTCGTCGACAGCGTGCGCCTCACCCTGCGCACCGAGGGCCCCGGCACCGTGATCGTGTATCGCTCGAACGCGAGCGGGGTGCAGCAGCGCGTCGATTCGCGCGAGGTCACGGGCGCCACGTCGAGCGTGTTCGAGCTGCCGCTCACCATGTTCAGCGATGGCGGCTGGTACTGGTTCGACCTCGTCGCGAGCGACGCTGACCTTGTGCTCGAATCGGGCGCGTGGGAGACCGACGCTTCTCCCGTGCAGACGGGCAAACTCAGCCTTGGTATGACGACGTACAACAAGCCCGACTACTGCGTGACCACGCTCGAGAACGTGGCGGCAGACCCCGCGCTTCTCGACGGCATCGACCGCATCTTCTTGGTCGATCAGGGCACCCAGAAGGTGCGCGATCAGGCCGGCTTCGACGAGGTCGCGGCTCGCCTCGGTGAAAAGTTACAGCTCATCGAGCAGGGTAACCTAGGCGGATCGGGCGGCTTCTCACGCTCGATGGCTGAGACGCTTGAACGCGATGACTCTGACTTCTTGATGCTGCTCGATGACGATGTCGAGTTTGAGACCGAGAGCGCGCTGCGCGCTCTGCAGTTTGGCCGTTTCAACAGTGAGCCCGTGATCGTGGGGGGCCACATGTTTGACCTGCTCGATAAGCCGGTCGTACACGCGTGGGCCGAGGTGGTGCGCGATGGCATCTTCATGTGGGGGCCGTCCTTCGAAGAGCACCACCGCCACGATTTTCGCGCACAGAACCTGCGCCAGACCAAGTGGATGCATGCCCGCCTCGACGCCGACTACAACGGCTGGTGGATGTGCATGATCCCCAAGCAGATCATCGCCGAGATTGGCCTTTCGCTGCCCGTCTTCATTAAGTGGGACGACGCCGAGTACGGCCTGCGTGCCCGCGCCGCGGGTTACCGTACCGTGTCGATGCCCGGTGTGGCGCTGTGGCACGTGTCATGGCTTGACAAAGACGATTCACAAGACTGGCAGGCGTTCTTTCACAATCGCAACCGCATCGTAGCAGGGCTCTTACATTCAGAGCAGCCCGGCGGCGGCAGGCTCTTGCAAGACACGCACCGGCAAACCATTAAGAAGCTGCTCAACATGCAGTACTACGCGGCCCAGCTCACCGTCGACGGGATGCGGGCAGTACTGCGTGGGCCCCGCGAACTGCACAAGACGATGCCGACTGACATGCCAGCCGCACGCGCGAAGGCCGCCGAGTTCTCTGAAACTCACGTCTACAAGCCGCACGACACCGACACTCCTGTCGCGGCGGGTGGCCGGGCGCTGCCGCTCGTCAGCGATGCAGTGTCACCCAAGGGAATCGACCTGGCCGTATTTACCCTGCGCATGGTGCCCAAACACTGGCGTCGCAAGAGTAGCGTGGGCGAGACCCCCGAGCTCGAGTACGCCAAACGCGACGCGAGCTGGTGGCAGATTCCTCACCACTCAAGTGTGCTCGTGGGCTCAGCCGACGGCAGCGGCAAGATGTGGTACCGCCACGACCGAGCCAAGTTTCGACGGCTACTGCGAGAGTCTCGCGAACTCAGCCGACGCATCGAGAAGAACTGGGACAGGCTCGCCGCGGAGTATCGCGCGGCGCTACCCGAGATCACCTCGGTTGAAGAGTGGAAGCAGACGTTCGACGGCCGCTAACAGCGGGCTGCGGGTGTGACGGGCTCTGAGCCTTATGCCACCTAGTATTTTGGTAGTTGTTGTTTGTCGCGCCTTGGGGGAAACTCGTGACTGGTCATGGACGCCGTCTGCTTGAAGACCGGAATTATCTGCTGTACCTGTTTCTACGCGTGGTCTTCACGGTCGCGCCGCTATTGTTTGGGCTCGACAAGTACCTGCATTTTTTGGGCGCCGACTGGCCGTCGTACGTGGCGCCTTGGGCGCTCGCAATGATTCCGGTAGACGCTCACACGCTCATGCTCATTTTTGGCATGCATGAGATGGTGGCGGGCCTCATCGTCGCCTTCTTTCCGCAATTTGGTGGGCCGGTGGTCGCGGCTTGGCTGCTCACAATCACCATTAACCTCGCCACGAGCGGCCAGTTTCTCGACCTTGCGCTGCGTGACCTGGGACTGTTTGCTGGTGCCGTAGCGCTATCGATTCTCGCGTGGAGCTACGAGCCAACGCCGTTTGGGTGGCGTTCACGCCGCAAGCTGGCGAGGCTTGCAGCCTCGCCAGCAATGTAGCGGGTGACGGTGCGCCCGCCCCTGATGCGCCGCTAATGATTCACGCGGTAGATGAACGCCGCCATCGCCTCCCTCGTCACCGTATCCTTGGGCAGGTACTTCGGCTTACCCACCGGTTGCTTCGTTCCTGTCGACACCCCCGCCGTATACATCCAGGCGATCTCACGATAGAACTTGCTGGTCGGCGTCATGTCTTGAAACGGTGACACCTGAGGGGCAGCAGGTTTGCTCGTGTCGTCCATGCGGTATAGGAACGCCGCCATCGCCTCCCGCGTTACCCCCGCTTTGGGTTCATACACGGTGCCCCGCGGCGTCTTCGTGCCCGTCGAAATATTGGCACTGTGCATCCACGTGATCTCTTTGTAAAACTTGTCCCCCGGCTTCATATCGACGAACGGCGACTTGGTGGGCGCCTTGTAGTTCGCGGGCGCCTTCATGCGGTACAAGAAAGCCGCCATCGCTTCGCGTGTGACGTTGTCCCCGGGCAGGTAGGTGAACAGGCCGCTGCCCGCCTTGTTGCCGGTGGACAGCCCGCTGTCGCCCATCCAGTTAATTTCAGTACCGAACTTGTGGTCGTAGGTCACATCAATAAACGGAGTGAACTCGACGCTCACTTTCGCGGTGCCGCCGCTAATGTCGGCCACTTTTACGCGCGCGACACTCGACACCGGCGTTGACACCCCGTTCTTCACCATCGTGAGGTGTTTGCGGCTTGGGAGGGTACCCGAGGTGCGATAGTTCGTGACGGCCGTTGCCCGCTTGACCGCGTAGGGCCGCCACACCCCGTCGCTCCATATCACCTGCCCCGACGGGTAACTCTTTGAGAGCACGACCCCCGCGGTCACGGTCGTCACCCCGTCATAGGAGGGCCTAGAGCTCGCATTGGCCAGCCCGGCAGAGTCTTGCCCCACGCTGTCGCGATATTCAAGGTAAAACGATTCACCGAGCGGATTGTCGATTTTTAGCCCCCGCAGACCCGCGTTTGAGCCGAGTGCATTCAGTGCGAAGTTTTGCACGCGACCGTTCTTCGCCTGCACGGTGCGCACGCTGCCCGCAGGGTTTACGCCGAGCGCTGCACGCTGGGCAACACCGACCGAAGTGGGCTTACTGCCGCCGTAGCCTACGCCCATCAGGTCCCAGGTGTTTCCGTATTCGGCATCGCGACAGGTCGTACCGCTGGGTTTAAGCACCCGCAACAGTCCGATGTTTTGCTCGTCATCTGCCCATCGCGTGGGGGCATCGGTCGCGAGGCCCGTGCACACCCTGGACTGCGAGTGCCCCAGGCTGAGGTTGTGACCGAACTCGTGTGCGAGGGTGTTGAGCGATTTGTTGAGGGTAGGCTGCGTCGCTGCCTCAGAAGAGTGGGCCCCCGCGCGTATATCAACCCAGATCAGGCCGCCAAAGTTCATATCGGTACCGATGTCGGCGAGGCCCGCGAGACCCCCGCACCCGTTAGGCGAGTCGACAAAAACGATCAGGTGATGGCCGTTGGTGTAGGTGTTTCCACCAGTTTTCAGTAGTTCGAGGGCCTGGTTCCACCGGCTTGTTGTGTCGCAGGCATCCTGGGTTGGCAGAAGCGCTTGGGTCACGTACTTCTGCACTTTCAGCTGAGTGACGGCGCCGTCACTTTGAGTGTTCCAATAGGTGCCGGTCTGCGAGACTAGGCTCTTGAGCGTTGCTTCACCGAAGGTACGATTCCCACCGATGTAGGCCACATCAGCGGTGTGTGCCCGTGGCGCAGGCGCTGCCCCCACCGGTGTCTCACGCGTCGCCTCAGTGGGCAGCACGACAGAACCGCTGATGGGCAGTTTCTCTTGCGTCTCGAGTACCGCCTCGGTCACTGTCTCCATCAGGTCTGCCTCGCTCAACGAGCCCTCTTCGGCGAGCTCGCTAGCGACGGCCGCGGCGGCCGATGCTGGGAGTGTGGCGACGCCTACAAACTCGGCCCCAGGCGCGAGCGCGGCATCAAGCGCAGACGTATCGACGGGCAGAAATGCACCGTCAGATATTGCGAGCAGCACTCCGGCGATCAAGTCGTCACTCTGCGCTACCGCGTCACCTGGCTCGCCCACCCGGGGCTCATTGGGTAACAGGAGCAGTCGCCCACTCACCTCGATCGTCGCGGGGACGCTCGTGATAGCGTTCTCGGCCGGATCAGCAGCGGGATCGGGCGCAGGTGTTTCATCGTCATCCGGATCAGGACCGCGCGGATCTGCGGATGCTGGGGCATCGGCAGATGTCTCATCAGGCTGCGGCGTAGAGCTCTCGGCTTCGTCTTCGCGCGGCTCGATCTCTTCGGTGTGCGCGGTGTCGGAGTGAGCGGTGTCGGAGTCAGCCGGGGGCTGCGGGGTGCCGTACTGTTCCGGTTCGAAGGCTTGGGCGGGCGCCGCGCTCAACACGAGCAACGCTGCGAGCGCAGCCCCTATTAACGGTTTCATGAGTGATCGCACTGCCGTCACGCTCCCTTGCGGTTAAAGGCTGTTCGGGCAAGTGTAAGCGAAAAGGCGCCCCTCCTGGTCGGAGGGGCGCCTTTTCAGGTCGCGCTAGTGATGCAGTGTTAGTGCTTGTAGCGGTATATGAATGCGGCCATCGCTTCGCGCGTCACCGTGCTCTTGGGGAGGTACTTCGGTTTGCCGCTGGGCTGCTTCGTACCGGTCGAGAGGCCAGTACGGTACATCCAAGAGATCTCCTTGTAGAACTTAGACTTGGGAGTCATGTCAGCAAAGGGCGAGGTCTTAAGCGTGGCCGGCTTCGTCTTGGTGTCCATGCGGAACAAGAACGCCGACATGGCCTCACGCGTTACACCCTGCTTGGGCAGGTACTTCGGCTTGCCCGAAGCCTGCTTAGTGCCGGTGGAGAGCTTGGAGGTGTACATCCAAGCAATCTCTTTGTAGAACTTATCGCCGGGCTTAATGTCGGCGAACGGAGAGACCTTAGGGATCTTGTACCCGGCGGGTGCAGTCTTACCCGCCGGAGTGTTCAGCCGGTAGAGGAATGCGGCCATAGCTTCGCGCGTCACCTTGTCTCTCGGCAGGTACTTGCGGGTGCCACCGCCAGCATTAGAACCTGTCGAGAGGTTCGACGAGCTCATCCAGTTGATCTCTTTGGCAAACTTGCGGTCGTAGGACACATCAACAAACGGCGTGAACTCGACACGCACGGTGGCTTTGCCCCCGGCGATGTTCGTTACGCGCACCTTTGCGATACTTGAGATAGGCGTTGAAACCCCACCCTTCACCATCGTGAGGTGTTTCATGTTTGCGTAACCACCCGTAGTTCGGTAGTTCGTCACTGCTGTGCTTCGCTTCGCCGCGTAGGGGCGCCAGACACCATCGGTCCATAGGATTCGTGCGGATGGGTAGCTCTTCGAAAGCACTACGCCATTGGTGACAGCCGTAGTCTCGTCATACTGGTAGGTAACCGTAGCGTTGGGCCCAGCTGAGTCCTGCCCCACGTTGGTACGGTATTCGACGTAGAAGGACTCCCCTTGAGGATTCACGATTTTTAGCCCGCGCAGCCCTGAGTTATTGCCCATGGGGTTCAGCGTAAAACTTTGTGACCGGCCGCCGCTGGCTTGTACGGTCCGCACGCTACCTGAGGGGTTCACACCGAGGGCGCTGCGCTGTGCTAATCCGAGTGCAATCGGTTTGGCGCCTGTGCCACGCGTCCAGCCCATCAAGTCCCAGGCGTTGCCATACTCGACGTCTTTACACGCGGTTCCCGAAGGCTTGAGTACGCGCAATACTCCCGGATTCTGGTCGTCATTCTTCCAAGTCGTACGGGCATCAACGGTGCGCCCGGTGCACACGCGAGACTGCGAGTGGCCCAGGCTCATATTGTGACCCATTTCGTGTGCGAGGGTACCAAGCGACTTATTCACGGTGCTCTGGTTGACCGGGTCAGATGCGTTGCTCCACCCGCGAATGTCCACCCATATCTCACCGCCCGAGTGAATGCTCCCGCCGATACCCGCCAAGCCAGCCGCGCCGCAACCGTACGACGAGTCAACGACCACAATCAGGTGATGTCCATTTGTATAGGTGTTCTGATTCGCACCGAAGCTCTTCGCAGCTTGGTCCCAGAGACCATCCTGATAGCAGGTTGAGTACTTAGGCGTAAGGCCCTTGTATTTCTTTACGTTCAGACCAGTAATCGCACCGTTGCTTTGTGACTTCCAGTAAGTGCCAGCCTGTGTCATGAGTTTCGTGATCATGGTTTCGTTGAACTTTCGTCCACCGCCAAAGAAAACGACGTCGGCTGTGTGCGTTTTCTTGGCCGGTGCCGACCCCATCGGGCTGCCCGAGAACGCATCTACCGGAGGTTCTACTGTGCCTGAAACCTCGAGCTTTTCCTCGGCCTCGAGAACAGTTTCGTTGACGGTTTCGAGCACTTGTTCTTCACTCAAGGCCCCTTCAGCTTCAAGTTGCGCAGCAACCGCAACCCGTGCAGCTTCAGGCAGTACGCCGGTGCCTGCGAAGTGAGCTTCGCCCGCAACCGCGCCTTCGAGTGCCGTTGTATCAACGGGAATGTACGCGCCGCTATCCGTTGCAAGAAGCACACGCGCCACGTCTTCTGAAACTGTCTCTGCTGCTGGGGCTGCACCATCAAGGGTGGGCTCAACCGGAAGCACTACTAGTCGGCCGGTGAGAGCGATTGTGTCAGGAACCGCGGTCACCGTTTTCGCTGCCTCGTCAGCGGTCGCGTCAGCTGCATCCGGCACCTCGGTGTCGGGCGCCAGTTCAGCCTCGGCTTCTTCGAGTGCGCCCGCCTCGTCAGACTCAGGCGTATCTTGCGCCCCGTCTTCAGTGTCAGACAAGCCTTCTTCGACGTTCTCGTCTTCGGTGAGCGCGGGTGTCTCAGTGCCGGGGTTCTCCTGTGGCGCCTGCTCAGCCTCAGACGATAGCGGCCCTGGGCCGAAGGCTTGCGCCGGCGAGGCGCTCAACACCAGCATCGCCGCCAGCACACCTCCGGCTAGTGATTTTGAAATTGAACGCAACGGCTACGACCTCCGACATGGGTGTGAACATTCGACCCCATAGTTTAAAAAGAAGGTGAAGATTTTTGAAGCTGGGCTGCGTATTACCTAGGAAAAAACGCCAAGCGGCCGAGACTACGTACACACCAAGGTGGAAATACGTAGTCACGGCCGCTGGCGCTACCGAACCGCTGAGTTGCGCTAAATCGCGCCCTCGAGCTTGTTGTTGTACATCGAAAGGGCCGAGCCAATTGCCATGTGCATGTCAAGGTACTGGTAGGTGCCGAGTCGGCCACCAAAGTAGACCCCGTTCTCGCCCTCGGTGAGTGCTCGGTACTTGAGCAGTCGCTCGCGATCCTCAGGCGTGTTCACCGGGTAGTACGGCTCGTCGTCACGCGTCGCGAAACGCGAAAACTCGCGCATAATGACGGTCTTGTCACTCGGGTAGTCACGCTCAGGGTGAAAGTGACGAAACTCGTGAATGCGCGTGTATGGCACGTCTGCACCCGCATAGTTCATGACGCTGGTGCCCTGGAAGTCGCCTGTCGGCAGCACCTCTTGTTCAAAGTCGAGCGTGCGCCACCCGAGCTCGCCCTCGGCAAAGTCGAAGTATCGGTCCACCGGCCCCGTGTACACGACGGGAACCTTACCCACAACGTCCTTCTTGTTGAGCGGCTGTGACTCATCGAAGAAGTCGGTGTTCAGCCGTACCTCGATGTTCTCGTGGTCGGCCATCTTCTCGAGCCACGCAGTGTAGCCGTCGGTGGGAAGGCCCTCGTATTTATCACTGAAGTAGCGGTTGTCGTAGTTGTAGCGCACGGGCAGGCGAGAGATCACCTCGGCTGGTAGCTCAGTGGTGGGGGTCTGCCACTGTTTCGACGTGTAGTCACGAATGAACGCTTCGTAGAGGGGACGACCGATGAGCGAGATCCCTTTCTCCTCGAGGTTCTTCGCCTCCTTCGTGTCGAACTCTTCAGCCTGCTTCGCGATCAGGGCACGAGCTTCGTCAGGGCCATACGCCGCACGGAAGAACTGGTTGATCGTGCCCAGGTTGATGGGCAGCGGGTACACCTCGCCTTTAAAGTTCGAGTACACCTTGTGCTGGTAACCGGTAAACGAAGTGAAGCGGTTCACATACTCCCACACGGTCTCGTTTGACGTGTGAAACAGGTGCGCACCGTACGTGTGCACCTCAATACCGGTCTCGGGGTCCGCGTGAGAGTAGGCGTTACCGCCAATGTGCGGGCGACGGTCAATGACGACCACCTTTTTGCCTGCGGCGGCGGCACGCTCGGCAATGGTCAGTCCAAAGAAACCTGATCCGACTACAAGAAGATCCATGTGCACTAGCTTAGTTGTTCGCAGTGTTGAAGCCCGCTGTCAACCCGGTCAACACGTCGTAGACTCAAGCTACCTCGACCGTCGCGGGTAGCCCGGCGCCGTCACTCATCGTTCATCACGAACACCGGAGGTCACAATGTCAAACATGAAACATGTCGCGGGAGTCTTACTCGCGGGCGTTCTCGCATTCGGAGGGGTCTTCGCGGCTTCGGCCATCTCGGCCCCGCTGCTGCACGGCATCCCAGCCGGATCCTCATCGGGGCAGAACGAACCCACCGACGAAGTCGCCATGATCGACGAGCTCGACACCGCCATGATCGGCCGGTGGAAGGCACCGCTGCCCGCCAACCAAGACGCATTCGTCGAGTTTGACGAGCACGGCATGTGGCGCGCCTCAGACGGTTGTAACAGCGCCGAAGGCTCCTGGAGCGTCGAACCGAACGGCGAGTTCGATGGTGGCGACGGTGGCGCTATGACCCAGATAGGGTGCGATAACGTCGCGATCCCGTCCATGGTGTGGAGTGCCACTCACGCTGCGTTCAACGACCAGGGCCAGCTCACGCTGGCAGACGAACAGGGCGAGTCTATGACACTCGAACGCGCTAGCACCGACGCCTTCACCCTCGTCGGCACGTGGACCAACCGGGGCGACGAGGTCGCCACTGTCGAATTCACGCCCGACGGCAACTGGCGCGGCACCGTCGGATGCAGCGAGTTCACGGGTACATGGATGCTCGGCGTACGCAACGTGCCCGTTCTCGAAGACAACAGCACCGAGCCCAAACCTCCGGTGCTGCTGTCTGGCCCCGCGAACCTCGTCATAGGCCCCGAGGCAGACGGCACGGTGAATGTCTGCGAGGGCGGGCCAGCAAAGTTTGTGCTCAGTTACGACACTGAGTACCTGTTTCACGCGGGTGCCGACGGCACCTTCACGGTCGAAGGCACCGAGGCGGCACCCGCCGAGCCGCTCGTGTTTGTGAGCCGTTAGCGGGCGAGCGCCGCAGCAATGATCCGGTGCGCGGGCAGAATGCTGCGGCGCTCTTCGTCCATATCGACCTTGCCCGCCACGAGATCAACAAAGTGGTCAAACTGGGCCGCGAGCGGTTCAGGGCCAGACACCTCGGGCACCTCCATCTCGGTCATCTGACGGAAGCCAGCGCCGCCCACGGTAGCCTCAATGTTCGAGTGCTTGTACTTGGTGACGCTGCGCAAGAGTAGGTCGATCTCAACCATCGAGGTGAGTGATTGCACGGTCATGCGGCGCACCTTGCGCTGGCCGATGCGGCTCGCCGACGCCGAGGCGATACCGCCGCCAGGAAAGCGCAGTGTCATATCGATCACGTCTTCTGCGCCCGGCATTGACTCGGGGTGGAAGAACCCGAGCTGGGCGCTCACGCTCTCGGGCGTCTGCGCGCCGTACAGGTTTGAGATCAGGTCTGCGTCGTGCACGAGCATGTCCCACGAGACGCCAGTCTTGATGCGAGACCAGTAGGGCGAGTGGCGTTCAGCCCGCACGTAGACAGGCTCTTCGATGAGCTGCTTCGCCGCGACAACGCCCGCGTTGTACCGCTCCAAGAAACCGCACTGTACAGGCACGCCGCTCTTCTCGGCTGTGCCGAGAATCTCTTCGGTCTGCTCGAGCGACGGGCAAATCGGCTTCTCGATGAGCACCGGCAGGCCAGCGTCGAGAATCTCGCGTGCGATGTCGTAGTGGTACTCGGTCGAAGCCGCCACAACCACCGCGTCGGCCTTCTTCAGTGCCTCTTCTGCCGCCGGAAACCATTCGCCACCAAACTGCTCGGTTGCTGCGCGGCCGTTCTGCTCAAACGGGTCGACAATGCCCACAAGGTTTGCGCGCGACGAAGCTGAAATGATGCGCGCGTGGTTGCGCCCCATCGTCCCGGCACCAAAAAGTACGACGTTCGGGTTTGCCATTGATGTCTCCTCCAGCGCGTGCGGTGGTTCGCTCTCGAGGCTTCGAGACGAACTCCCCTAGTCTACGAGCTTCGACACTAGGAATCAGAGCAACACCCGCAGTACAGTGGTCAGCATGATTGCTATCACTGCGCAAACCCTCGCGTCAGATAACAACTCGGCACTGATTGGGCTCGACCGCACAATTTCGGTGCCCGCGCCGCTCGGTGATGCGACCCAGAACACGCTGACGTTCGTCGGCGACACAGTGCAGAACGCCGACGCATTCTCGCGCGCACTCGACGCTGGCGCAGTAATATTCGCCCCGCTCGGCACAACTGCCGAGCCTGCACGGAGTGGGGCACTCATTCTTGTCGAGAACCCCCGTGCCGCCTTTGGGCAGGCTATCGCGCAGCACTTTGCCCCCAAGGCTCCGACCGGCATTGCCGCCACTGCTCGCGTGCATCCGACCGCCCGCGTGCACGAGACCGCACACGTTGGCGAGTACACGGTAGTGCGCGAGGGGGCGGTGATTGACGCCCACGCAGAGGTGCGCGACCACGTCGTGATCGGTCGCAATGTGGTGGTTGGCGAACACGCGCTGGTCAAGAGCCAAGCTGTGGTGGGCGAAGAAGGGTTTGGCATCGAGAAAGACGCCGACGGCAACAACTTCCACATTCCACACATTGGGTCCGTGCGACTGGGCAAATACACCGAGGTCGGTAACTTCACGACCGTGTGCTCGGGCACCCTCGCCCCGACGGTCATTGGCGATTACACCAAAATTGACGATCATGTGCACGTCGCTCACAACTGCCAGATCGGCGAGAACGTCATCATCACCGCGTGCGCTGAGATTTCGGGCAGTGTCATCATCGAAGACGAGGTTTGGGTCGGCCCCAACGCCTCAGTACTTCAGGGCCTCACCCTTGGCCGCGACTCACTGCTCGGCATTGGAGCCGTGGCGGTCAAATCGGTGCCCGTCAACGAAGTGCGTGTGGGCAACCCGGCGAAGCGTCTCGGAGACAATAAGTCCTAGTAGTTCTCAGCTGGGACGCGCTCGAACCACCAAAACGGGTGCGTGAGCACTTGCATGAGCGGCTCTTTGCCCACCCACAGCCCAAAGTGGCCCTCGCGCCAGCGGCCGCTTGAATCGCTGAGGTACTTCATGTTGGGCATCATGAATCGTTCTTCGTAGGCGTGGTACGCGACTGAATCACTCCAGTGTTCGAGCAGCGAGTTCGCAAACTCGACGCCGCCCATGCGCGCAGGCTCATGCGAGCTGAACCCGCCAAGCGGCCGCCCCACCGCCGCCTCAAACACGGCGCGCTGCCGGTCGGCCCACTCGAGGTGGTCGCCTCCGAGCCAGTCACACAACCCGCCCTCGAGGTGCAGTTGCACCTCATGGCCTAGCTGCTCCATCTCAGCGATGATACGCAGTGAGCTCAGGCTCAACAGGTTGTATCCCTTCGCGTGCACGCGCAGAAAGAAGGTCGATGAGCACCCCGCCGCAGCGTCGACCTGCGCGACGCGCATGGCCTGCTCGATCGAATTGTCGATGTCGTGGCGCAACACCATGTGCTTAGCAGCGGGAGCTTGCAAGTAGCCCTCGAAGCTCGTGATCTGATAGCCGGCGTCAAGATACGCGTGCAGCGTCTCTGAATAAGAACGCAGTGAGTAGTCGTGCTCTGGGGCGGCTGGCTGAGTCATCACGTGCACCATTCAAATAGGGGCCGAACACTCGTCGGCCTAAAAACACACAGCGTGCACCATCTTATTCTCTGGTGTAGTCGAACAGCCAGAATCTGGCCGATGGGCCGGGCTAGAATTGCCCGTATGAATGAGACGGTCAAGACGCACCCTGGGCACCGTGAATCGTAATAGTCTGCCGAAGTGGATTAACGCGCTGATTGACCGGCTTGCTGATGCCCCCATGAGCCCGCTGGGGCGAATCGCCGCTCGCCGGCTGGGCAAGCCCGCTCCTCGGGGTAGCATCCCTGCGACCCACTTTGCTGAGCAACCGGTGCGGGTGCTCATCGCCCCGGTCAACTATTCTGGGCAGGGCATCATCTGGGCCCGGGCCATTGAGGCGGCTCTTCCGACGGCGTCGGCCCGCAACATGGCGATGGAGGTGCCCGGCGGGTTCTCGTTCAACGCCGACCTGCTCGTACCCGTGGGCACCTACCACAATGACCGTGACTGGCAGCAGCGTCAGTTTGAGGCGGCGGCGAGCGCCACACACGTGCTCATCGAGGCCGAGGAGCCCCCGTTCGGGCGGCTCATGGGACGCTCCGTGGCAGCGCAGGCCGAGGCGCTCATGGCGCGCGGCGTGAATGTCGCGTTCCTCGGCCACGGCACCGATGTGCGGCTGCCCTCGCGCCACATCGCGGCGAACCCATACTCCTACTACGCGGATCCCTCGGTCTACCTTCCGCGCGCTGAGCAGCTGGCGACACGCAATATCGCGCTCGTGACAGCGAGCGGGCGTCCCAGCTTCGTATCGACGCCTGATTTGTTGATCGATCTTCCAGGCGCGGTCTGGTGTCCGGTGGCTATTGATCCGGATCGATGGGCTGCGGCTCAAAGAAGCGAGCGCGCGCAGGGAGCGCCGCTTCGTGTCGCTCATGCGCCGTCGGTTGCAGCCTACAAGGGTACGGCCGACATCATGCCGACGCTTGAGAAGCTGCGTGACGAGGGCGTGATCGAATTTGACCTGATCCAGGGGGTACCGAGCCAGGAGATGCCCGCGCGGTTTGCGCAGGCAGACGTGTTGCTCGATCAGTTTCGCGCGGGCTCCTATGGGGTGGCGGCGTGTGAGGCGCTCGCGGCGGGGTGCCTCGTGATTGGGCAGGTTTCTGACCAGGTGCGCTCCACGGTGCGTGAGGCTTCGGGTCTTGAACTGCCCATCATCGAGGCGATGCCGGCCACACTTGAGGCCCGGCTGCGTGAGCTTGCCGCTCGCCCCACGCTGGTGCCAGATCGTGTTCGCGGAACGGAGTTTGTGCGCGACGTGCACGACGGCCGGCGCGCGGCACGGGCACTCATCGAACACTGGATTGAAGTCCCTGAACGAAAGGCCAGCTCCGATGCACTCGTCAGCTGAACGGCTCTGGAAGCTCATGCCCAAGGTCGCACAGGATGCGATCGCGTCGAGCATCGATCGCGCTCGCGGTGTCGTGCCTCCCCCTGTGCCCGCCCCCGACATGGCCAAGCCCATTCGTCTTCTCGTCGGGCCGGTGAACTATGCCGGGCAGGGCTACCGTTGGTCGCGGGCGGCTGAAGAGACGGGCCGGGTGTCGGCACGAAACTATGTGCACGAGGCCAACAACATTTTGCAGTACGACGCTGACTTTACGGTGTCGTGGCGCACGGCAGAGCACTCTAGGGCGTGGCAGAAAGAGATGGTGCACGCCCTCAGCACGCAGTACACGCACGTGCTCATTGAGGCCTGTTTTCCAGTCATCGGTGGTCTCTTCTCGGGCGACATGTATAAGCAGATCGCGCTGATGCAGCAGGCGGGGCTGAAGGTCGCGATCGTGGGGCACGGCAACGATGTTCGGCTGCCGTCACGCCACGCTGAGCTCGAAGAGTGGTCGTTCTTCAAGGACGATGAGTGGACTGAACCTGAGGTGCTTGAGAAGGTGGTGTCCGAGAATCTGGCACTCATCGAAGCCGTGCAGCTGCCCACCTTCGTGTCGACGGCGGGGCTGCTGCTTGACCTGCCCGAGTCTCATTTTCTCGGCGTCATCATTGACCCGGCGAAGTGGGAGAACTCTGAACCACTGCTCGTGCGCGACAGGCTGAAGGTCGTGCATGCCCCCACGAACCCTGTGCCCAAGGGCACCACGATGATCCAGCCGATTGCGCGCAAACTGCACGATGAGGGGCTCATCGAATACGTCGAGCTGAGCGGGATCCCGAACGATCAGATGCCCGCGGTCTTTGCTGACGCCGACATCGTGCTCGATCAGTTTCGCGCCGGCGATTACGGTGTTGCGGCGTGCGAGACGATGGCCGCGGGCCGCATCGTTCTCACCCATGTCAGTGACCAGGTGCGGTCTGAGGTGGAGCGGCACGCGGGCATGCCGCTCCCTATTCCCGAGACGAATCCCGACAATCTGGAGCACATGATTCGCGACATCGCTGCCAGGCGCGAGCACTATCGCGAGATTGCAGCGCAGGGCCCCGAGTTCGTGCGGCGCCTGCACAACGGTGACTTCTCGCGCAACGTGCTCATGCAGAACTTCTTGGAGCTCTAATGCGCGTCATCATTGCGACGAGAATCTACCGGCCAGAACCCGCTGCCGCTTCGCTGTTTTTGGGCGGTGTCGCCGATGCGCTGCGCGAGGCCGGGCACGAAGTTGAGGTGCTCACGGCTTCGCCTCTCCCCGGTCAGGGCGAGGGGTCTCGCGGTGAGCGCATTCGCACATTCCCTGTGCTGCGTGACGCGAGCGGCTATGTACGCGGCTACGTGCAGTACATGAGTTTTGATGTTCCGCTCGCGTTTCGGCTGCTCTTCACTCGCCGCCCGGGCGTCGTGTTTGTCGAGCCGCCACCGACGACGGGCGCTGTGGTGCGAGTCGTCTGCGCGCTGCGCCGTATTCCCTATGTCTATGACGCTGCCGACATTTGGTCTGACGCGGCCGGGCACGCGACGAGTTCGGGCCTCGTGGTGAAGGTGTTGCGTGCGCTCGAACGCTTCGCGATGCGGGGCGCTGCGCAGCTCGTCACCATTTCCCAGGGGGTCGTTGACCGGGTGCGTGCACTCGGGGTCACCGTCCCGATGACCGTGACCGGGTTTGGTGCCGACACCGAGGTGTTTCGGTATGAAGAACAGCCGCCACAGAAGCTGTTCTTGTATGCCGGCACTTACACGGGTCTTCACGGCGCACAGGTGCTCATCGACGCGTTTGCCGAGTTCACCAGCACCCACCCCGGCTACCGGCTGCGGTTTATCGGTAACGGTACGGGCCAAGACGAGATGCGCGTACGCGCGCGCGAATTGGGTGTTCAGGGCACCGTCGAGTTTGCTGACCCGGTCACGGCTGAAGAGCTTCGCCCACAGCTCGCGAGCGCCGTGGCGAGCCTCGCCACGCTGCGCCCCGGCGGCGGCTATGAGTACGCGTTCACGTCAAAGATTTATTCCTCGCTGGCCACCGGCTGCCCCGTGATCTTTGCGGGCCCCGGCCCCACCGGGCCCTTCATTCGGCGCGCCATAGACGAGGCACCCACAGGTTCTGCGGTCGCGTCAACGCTCGGCACCGCGGTCGAATACACCCCCGGTGCCATTGCGTCCGCGATGCGGCAGGCCGCCGACCGTGCGCACGATCCAACAGCACGGCGGGAGCTTGCCCACTGGGCTGGCGCGCACCACTCCATGCAGGCCGTCGCGCAGCGCGTGGCGACTGTGATCGAAGAAACCGTGATCGAAGAAACCGTGATCGAAGAAGTTGGGGGCGACGCATGAGCAAGTTCACTTCGGGTCTCGTGAACTGGGCCATGAAGCACCGCTCCAAGATGCCTCGGTGGGTAGGCCGGGTCATGGAGCAGGCTGCCCGCAACCCCGACGGCGTGATCGGGCAGCTGAGCGCCCGGCTTTTGGGCGGCGGGAGCGCGCCGGTCAGCCAGGTGCCTGATGCCTCGCTGCGCGTCTACATCGCTCCCACCAATTACTCGGGCCAAGGGTACGAGTGGGCGCGTGCGCTCGAACGCGCAGACTCGCGCATCGCGGCGCGCAACATGGCTGTCGAGCTTCCCGGCGGCTTCGCGTTCACCGCAGACACCCTCGTGCCCATCGCCTCGGTCAACGCCTCCGCCGAGTGGGCCGAGGCCGAATGGGAGGCAGCACGGTCGTTCACCCACGTGCTCGTCGAGGCCGAACGATCGATGTTTGGCAAGCGGTTCGCCCGCTCGCTCGAGGCCGAGGTGCTCGCACTCACCGAGGCAGGCGTGCACGTCGCCTTTCTGTGCCACGGCACAGATATTCGCGATCCGGAGAATCATGCGACCCTCACGCCGTGGTCACCGTACCCCGAAGACCCACGAACTAAGATGCTGGCGCGTGACGCGCGTGAGAACCTCGCGCTGCTGGAGCGCCTTAAGCGGCCCGTCTTCGTGTCGACCCCCGACTTGCTCGCCGATGTTGTGTGGGCGACGTGGTGCCCCGTGGTTGTCGATGCAGCGCGCTTTGCCGCGAGTGCACCAGCGTTCTCACACGCGACGCGCCCTCGGGTGATTCACGCGTCGAGCAACCCAATTCAAAAAGGCAGCGATCGCATCGAGCCCGCGCTCGCTCCGCTCATCGACGCGGGCACGATCGACTACGAGCTCATCATGTCGACGCCGTCGGCCGAAATGCCGGGGGTCTTTGCCGCGAGCGATATTGTGCTCGACCAGTTTCGCGCGGGCTCCTACGGAGTCGCCGCGTGCGAGGCGATGGCGGCCGGTCGCGTCGTTGTGGGGCACGTGCTGCCGCAGGTGCGTGCGCACATTGAACGCGAGACCGGGCTATCGCTGCCGATTGTTGAAGCGACTCCCGATACGCTCCGCGAGGTCGTCGCGGGCCTCGTCAGTGACCCGGATCGGGCGCGCGAGATCGCGGCGGCAGGCCCAGTGTATGTCGAGCGCGTGCACTCTGGCGCAATGAGCGCCCGCGTGCTCATCGAACAGTGGATCGATCTGCCGCGCTAGCATCGCGGGCATCGCGGGAGTCTTTCCACTTGCGCATGCGGCGTTCGGTGGGGTGCTCTATGAAGCGGTAGAGCGCCCACGCCACAGCCAGGTCGATGGCGAGAATCACGGCAAACCACCCGACGTTTAGCCATGAGCCGCCTTGGAATCCCAGCACCCGCAGTGCCAAGTAGATGACGGTCGCGTGCACGAGGTAGAACGCAAACGACCACTCGCCGAGCTTCACCTGCCAGCGCGTTTCGAAGAGAGATCTGCGGCCTGCGAGCGACCACGACGTGAGCGAAACGATTGCGAGCCCGACTGCCACGGTAAATAGTTCGTTGCCAAACACCCCCAGCAGGGAGAACTGCGGCCGCACCGCGGCCAACGCGATACCCGCGACCACAACGGCCAGTGATCCCACACCGATCACCGGGTGTAGCCGTGGCCGCCAGCCACGGCGCATTGCCCACGCCAGCGCCATACCCAACAGAAACTCGGGTACCCGCGTGATGGGCATCGGCACGAGCGCGAGCCACGACTCGGGCGCGAGGTAGACCCCCAGCCGGTAGCCGAAGGCCCACACGAGTGCAACCCCAGCAAATACGAGCGCACCGCGCCGCGCAAGCGGTACGAGCACGCGAGACACCCAGGGGTGTAGCGCGTAGAAGAGCGCTTCGACCGTGAGCGTCCAGGCCGCAGGGTTACCCGAGAACAAAATGGCCGGGTTTGCTGACCATCCCTGCAGCAGCACAACAGACAGCAGCAAAATGCCCACGTCGAACGGTCTCAAGAAGCTGCCATCTGGTATCGGTGCCATCGTATAAAACACCAACACCGCAAACACCAGTGCAACCATGTGCGCCGGCCAAATGCGCGCAAAGCGTCGCCAGTAGAAGGTCGAGACCGATACCCGCGGCCGCATCGACCAGGTGAGCACGAAACCCGAGAGCACAAAGAAGAACGTCACCCCCAGGTATCCCTGGTCAAACAGCAGGTTCATAGGTCCAGGCAGCGGTGCGAACTCCTGCATATGAAACAAAAATACGAGAAAAGCCGCCCACCAGCGCAGCCCGGTCAAAGCGTCGAGCCGCTGGGTGGGCGCTGCAAGCGTCGCCGAAGAGTTGAATGCCACCAAAGTCCAATCGGGTGAAGGGTCACGCACACCGTGAAAACCGCCCTCCACTGTACTCGAGCATTCCCGAGGCGGTTCTTGACGTACGACCCCTGTGCGGTTTGGGTGCGGCCTGGTGCGGCCTGGGCGGCTGCCGCGCGATACGATCGACTCTATGACCGAGCCGCTCGTCGACCTCACAATTGCCGTCCACTCAGCTTCGCGACCAATCAAACGCGCGGTCGCGTCAGTGCTCGACCACACGACCGCTGCCGTGCGCGTGAACGTTGTAGCGCACAACATCGACCCCGAGGTGATCCGTGCGAACCTCGGCGACTACGCGCACGACGCGAGGCTGCGCCTGCTCGAACTGCGCGACGGCATTCCGTCGCCTGCGGGCCCTATGAACCACGGTTTCGCGACCTCCACCGCGCCGTTCATCTCGGTCATGGGCTCAGACGATGAGCTCGCGCCCGGCGCGATCGATTCGTGGCTCGCGCTGCAGCGCACCACGGGGGCAGAGGCAGTGCTCGCTCGCATTCAACTCGCCACGGGCCGCCCCGACCCGTATCCCCCTGTACGCCTGGGCCTGCGCACCACCCGCCTCGACGGCCGCAAAGACCGCCTGGCCTACCGCAGCGCCCCGCTCGGACTCATCGATCGCCGCCGCTTTGGCGACCTGCGGCTCACCGAGGGGCTGCCCTCGGGCGAAGACCTCACCTACTCGCTCACGGTCTGGTACACCGGCAAGCATCTGGCCTACGATCTGGGCGGCCCCGCCTATGTGATCAACGATGATGCGCCGGATCGTGTCACCTCAGCCCCCCGCCCGATTGCGCAAGACTTCGCGTTTCTCGACGAGCTTGAGGGACTCGATTGGTTTGCGGGCGCGCCCCGGCAAGATCGGGTCGCGATCATCGTGAAGCTCATACGCATTCACGTGTTCGACGCGATTCTTGCGCGGGCGCGCACACAAGCCGATCTCGACTCGAACCGCGCGGGGCTCCTCGCACTGCTGGCGCGATTCGAGCGCATCGCGCCCGGCGCTTTAGCGTTGCTCTCACGGGCTGACCGACGCGTGTTCGATGTGCTCGCAGACGAGGGCGGCACACCGGCCGACATTGCGCACGCCCTCGACCGACGGCACGTGTATCTCTCAGTCTCGTCGCTGCTGCCCCGCAACCCGTTGCGGGTCTTTCACGCGCAGGCGCCCTTTCGCACCCTCTTTGCAGGCTACCAAATCATGCGCCGCGGCTGAGATCCCTTGTGGATCCTGCGACTCGCAAGCTCGCGCAGGATGACAGGACGAGACCTCCGCATCCTCTTGTCATGAGGCCTCCGCATCCTCTTGTCATTCTGCGCGACGAAGGAGTCGCTGTGAGTATTAAGTTGGCTGGTCTGGGACTGGCTGGCAGGCTAGGCACTGGCCGTTG
>NZ_JBTJEP020000023.1:0-49732 GCF_054456635.2 Leucobacter faecis | reverse complement strand
AAACGCCGCTAGGCAGCCAGTCTGGCGGCGTTTTCCCCTGCCCACTTGACAAATCGATCTCCATATCAGGATGACGTGGGTGGGTGGTGTGCGCAGGCCGATACAAAGAGGCGGCTGGATCCTGCGAGTCGCAAAGCTCCCGCAGGGTGACGTAGGTGGGTGGTGTGCACAGGATGACGTGGGTGGGCGTTTTGCGCAGGATGACGTAAGTGAGTGGTACGCGCAGGATGGAGTGGCTCATGCAGGAAGAGCGCGGCGCGCGACCCCGTTCGTTGTTCGGGTGGGTTACGCGCGAGCGTCGACCCTGGCCTGAGCGCCCACGCGGGCGAAGCGGTGCAGCTGGGTCACATGACGAGGTTCGAGCTCCTCAAGCGACGAAACCCCGAGCAGGGTCATGGTGCGTTCAATCTCGCTCTTCAAGATTGCGATCGTGCGATCCACTCCCGCCCGGCCGCCCGCCATCAGACCGTACAGGTAAGCGCGTCCGATGAGCGAGAACTTAGCTCCAAGGGCGGTCGCTGCCACAATGTCGGCCCCGTTCATGATGCCCGTGTCGACCATCACGGTCGCGTCGCGTCCCACCTCTCGCACAACCTCAGGCAGCAGGTGAAACGGCACAGGGGCACGGTCTAGCTGTCGACCACCGTGGTTTGACAGTACGATGCCGTCGACTCCGCGGTCGATGAGCTTTACCGAGTCTGCAACGTTCTGCACGCCCTTCACCACGATCTTGCCGGGCCATAGTTCACGAATCACATCGAGGTCTTCATACGATATCGTCGGGTCCATCGCCGAATTGAGCAGCTCACCCACGGTGCCACCCGTCGACGAGAGCGAAGCAAACTCGAGCTTGGGGGTCGTGAGAAAATCGATCCACCACCAGGGCCGCGGAATGGCGTTCAAGATGACCCCCGGGGTCAGCTGCGGCGGAATTGAGAAGCCGTTGCGCGTATCGCGCATGCGGTATCCCGCGATAGGCGTATCTACCGTAAACATGAGCGTGTCGAAACCTGCCGCGGCGGCGCGCTCCACCAGCCCGTACGAGATTTCGCGCTGTCGCATCACATACAACTGAAACCAATTGCGCCCGCCCGGGTTGGCGGCCTTCACGCCCTCGATCGAGGTTGTTCCGAGAGTCGAAAGGGTGAATGGAATACCCGCGGCACCGGCGGCGCCCGCCCCTGCGATCTCACCCTCTGTTTGCATGAGACGGGTAAAGCCGGTCGGGGCGATACCGAACGGCAGCGCCGACGAACCGCCGAGCACCTTGCACGACGTATCTACGTGCTCGGCTGGGCGCAAAATGTCGGGGTGCCACTCAATGTCTTCAAACGCCTGGCGGGCACGCGCCAAAGACACCTCTCCCTCCGCCGCGCCATCGGTGTAGTCAAACGCTGCAGCTGGTGTGCGGCGCTTGGCCACCTTGCGCAGATCAGCGATGGTCAGCGCCGAGTCCAATCGGCGCTTCTTGCCACTGAGCTCGGGCTTCTTAAACTGCATGAGTTCCAAGAGCTCTGCGGGGCGGGGGAGCTGACGCTTCACAACGGATCCTTTCGGGCGGTGAGCCAGGCGCACGCACGACAGTGTGGCCCAACCATGTGGTCTGACCACAGAATATGCCCGATATCTGCGTCGAGTCAAGCGCGGCGCATGTTACTGCGTCGACCCTTCGTGGCCGCCAGTGGTCTCGCGAAAGTAACCCTCGATGTGGCTGCGCAAGAGCGCGGCACCGCGCGAGCCCGATCCGGAGCGAAGAGCGGCCAGGATCTCACGGTGCTCAGCACGCAGGCGTGCGCAGGTGACCGGCCAATCGGGCAGCGAGCGCGCGAGGGCACTCGTGTGATCGGCGACCGCACGCCGCAGCGCGTCCATGAGCGAGCTGATGAGCGGGTTATCGGCCGCGTGCGAGAGCAGCGTATGAAACTCGGCATCGAGCGTGAGAAACGCATCGACTGTTAGGTCCGGTGCGTCCATCGCCTCGAGCAGCTCGGCAGCGCGCGCCCAGTCGCCCAGACCGGGCTCTACGTGCCGGGCGGCCCAGGTCTCGAGCAGCAGGCGCGTCTCGTAGATGTGCCGCTGGCCGATGTGCTTGGTCGCGAGCTGCAGGTTGAGCGCGAGCGACAGCGCCTGTTCGGGGGCGGCCGTGATGATGGTGCCCGCGCGTGGGCCCGATCCGGTCGAGGTCTGAATCGTGCCGAGCGCCTCGAGCACCCGCATCGCTTCGCGCAGCGAGCTGCGCGACACCTCGAGTGTCTGGGCGAGGGCGCGCTCACTGGGCAGGTGATCACCGATGTGGAGCCGCCCGCTCGCAAGCTCCTCGGTGACCCAAGCCATAACGACCTCGTGCGCTTTCATCGTCTCGATTATGGCAGCTCGGTCTCTCGAGCGCCGCGGGCGGCGCGCGGGCGCCGCCCGGTGGCAACTGTGAGGCCGGCTCGATAGCCTGGAAGAACGTGCGCCGGGCGCAGCTGCCCGCGCCTGACGAAAGGGACACACATGGTCTATCGGGTGCAGGGAGTCGTGGTGCGTGCGAAGGACGCAGCACCCACGATCGAGACAATTCTGGTGCCGGATCCGGGGCCGGGCGAAGCCGTCGTTGACATCATCACCTGCGGGGTGTGCCACACCGATCTGCACTATCAGCAGGGCGGCATCGGCGACGAGTTTCCGTACCTACTCGGTCACGAGGCGACGGGTCGTGTTGCCGCGGTGGGCGAGGGCGTCACCAACGTAGTGGTGGGCGACCGCGTGATTCTCAACTGGCGTGCCGTGTGCGGCGAGTGCCGCGCCTGCGCCAAGGGCCAGCCGCAGTACTGCTTCAACACGCACAACGCCAAGCAGCAGATGACGCTCGAAGATGGCACGGTGCTGTCACCCGCACTCGGTATTGGCGCGTTCGTTGAGAAGACGCTCGTCGCGGCGGGCCAGTGCACCAAGATCGACGAAGAGTCAGACGCGGCGGCCGTGGGGCTGCTCGGCTGCGGCATCATGGCGGGCATCGGCGCCACGATTAACACGGGCGAAGCGAAGCGCGGTGAGTCCGTGGCCGTGATCGGCTGCGGCGGTGTGGGGACGGCCGCAATCGCGGGCGCGCAGCTCGCGGGCGCCACGACAATCATCGCCGTCGATATCGACGACGAGAAACTTGCGCAGGCGAAGCGATTTGGCGCGACCCACACGGTCAACTCGAAGTCCGTTGACGCGGTCGAAGCGATTCGTGAGCTCACCGGCGGAAATGGTGCCGACCTCGTTGTCGACGCGGTCGGTCGCCCCGAAACCTACAAGCAGGCCTTCTACGCGCGCGACCTCGCGGGCCGGGTGGTGCTCGTGGGCGTGCCCACCCCCGAGATGGTACTCGAACTGCCCCTGCTCGACGTGTTTGGCCGCGGTGGCTCCCTGAAGTCATCTTGGTACGGCGACTGCCTACCGAGCCGCGACTTTCAGATGCTCATCGATCAGTATCGTCTCGGTCGCATCGACCTTGAGGGGTTTGTCACCGAGCGCATCGGCCTAGGCGACGTCGAAGCCGCGTTCGCACGCATGGGAACGGGTAACGTACTGCGTTCGGTGGTCGAGCTGTGAGCGCCGTGCAGGGCGTCGAGCGCCTCGTCACGAGTGGCACATTCTCGCTTGACGGCGGCACCTGGGACGTCGACAACAACGTGTGGATCGTGGGTGACGAGGCCGAGGTGATCGTCATTGACCCCGCCCACAGCGCGGCCGAGGTCGCGAGTGCCGTGGCGGGCCGCACGGTGCGCGCCATCTTGCTCACGCACGGTCACGATGATCACGTGCGCGCGGCGCGCGAAACAGCGGCACTGCTCGGCGCACCCGTGTACCTGAACCCGGCCGACCGCATGCTATGGGACGCCGTGCACGACGTCGCCCCCGACGCCGAGATTCACGCGGGTGACACGTTCACCGTCGCCGGAATCACGCTCGAGGCGCGCCACACGCCCGGGCACTCGCCCGGCTCGACCGTGTTCTATGCCCCAACGCTTGGGGTCGTGTTCACCGGTGACACGCTGTTTCACGGCGGCCCCGGCGCAACCGGCCGCTCCTACAGCGACTTTCCGACCATCATCGAGTCGATCAGAGACCAGCTACTCACCCTGCCCGCAGACACCCGCGTGTTCACGGGGCACGGCGACGAAACGAGCATCGGCACCGAGGCGCCAAATCTCGATGAGTGGATCGCGCGCGGGCACTAGGCCCGGCGCTTCGTAGAGACCTAGATCCGGATCATGCGGCCCGGCACACGCGCAGTGCGCGCGTGCCGGGCCAATTCGTGCCACAAATGTCGCTAGCATGGCTCAAGACAAGTGCTCCCGCAATGACGCGAAAGGCCATCACCACATGCTCGACTCCATTCAGGGGTTCCTTGACGCCGCCAGCGGCATCATCTGGGGCCCGTTCGTGCTCATCCCGCTGTTGTTTATTACGGGGCTCTATCTCACGATTCGGCTCGGTGGTATTCAGTTTTTGCGGCTGGGTGCTGCTCTCAGCCTGGGGCTGTTTCGTCGCAAGGATCCAGGTGCGAGCGGCGACATCTCTCAGTTTCAGGCGCTCACCACCGCGCTCGCCGCCACGGTGGGCACGGGCAATATCGTGGGCGTAGCCACGGCGATCGCTATTGGCGGCCCGGGCGCACTGTTTTGGATGTGGATCACGGGCCTGCTCGGTATGGCTTCGAAGTACGCCGAGGCTTTTCTTGGGGTGCGCTACCGCCAGTCAGACAAGAAGGGTGAACGCAACGGCGGCCCGCAGTACTACCTAGAAAAGGGTATTAAGGGCCCGCTCGGCAAGACGCTCGCGTGGATGTTTACGGTGTTTACGATCTTTGCGTGCTTTGGTATCGGCAACATGACGCAGAGCAACTCGATCTCGGCCAACATGGAGAACAGCTTTAACGTGCCGACCTGGGTGACCGGCGTGGTGCTGACCGTGCTCGCCCTGGTCGTATTGGTGGGCGGGATTAAGTCGATCGGCAAGGTCACATCGGCGTTTGTTCCGATCATGATCGTGTTCTATGTTGTGGCAGCGCTCTACATTCTGTTCACGAACATTAGTGAGGTGCCCGCGGCATTTGCCACGATCTTTGAAGACGCGTTCACGGGCACCGCGGCGGCAGGCGGGTTTGCTGGGTCGGTGTTTATTATTGCCGTGCAGTACGGGTTTGCTCGCGGTATTTTCTCGAACGAATCGGGCATGGGCTCGGCCGCCATCGCAGCGTCTGCAGCGCAGACGAGCCACCCTGTGCGTCAGGGGCTCGTATCAATGACCCAGACCTTCATCGACACGATTATCGTGGTGTCGATGACGGGGCTCGTGATCGTGACGACCGGCGCGTACAAGCTCATCGATCCCGAGACGGGAGAGCAGATGTCTGCCGCGCTCATGACGGGTGAGGCGTTCTCTGCGGGGCTTCCGGGCGACTGGGGACACTGGGTTGTCACCATCGGGCTCGCGATGTTTGCGTTCTCGACGATCCTGGGTTGGTCGTACTACGGTGAACGCAACATGGAGCGCGTATTTGGGCGGGGCGCGGTGATGCCCTTCCGCGTCGTGTTCTCGCTCGTCGTCTTCGTGGGGGCCACGACCCAGCTGGCCGTCGTGTGGTCGTTCTCAGACGTCATGAACGGACTCATGGCGCTCCCGAACCTCCTGGGCCTCTTGATTCTGTCTGGCCTGATTGCACGCGAGACGCGCAGCTACCTGAAGTTCGACCCGAAACTCACGGCGACGAAGGCCGAGATTGAGGCCGCGCTCGCGGGCGATCCAGGGTACCAAGAGTGGCGTGCACACGAAGAGGAGCTCGATCGCACGAAACAGGTCCAGGTCGTGCCTAAATTCGATCCGGATCCGGTTGCTTAAGACCAAGCTGGATCGTCACCGCTGCGAGCACCTCTTCGGGGGTGCTCGCAGCGTCGAAAGCGGCGACCACAACGCGCGCCCCCGTACCGCTGGCGGGCGAGCCGTGCGTGCGTGGGGAGGCCGGGGACGTGAGCCATTCGCGATAGAGCGCAGCAGCCTCGCGGAGCCGGTCCTTAAGCGTCGTGGCAGCATCGACGGCGTCATCGCGCAGCCAGTCGCGCAGGGTGAGATTGTGCAGTGCGACGAGCTGGGCCGCGAATGACGCTGCCACCCAGTCGGGCGCCTCGGCGGGCAACTGCGCACGGAGGTAGCGCGCAAACACGCGCTCGTACCGGTGCGTGATCACCAGCTCACGTTCCTTGAGCTGGGTGTGCTGGCGCACGAGGTCGAAGCGCAACCGGGCAGCCTCGTGATCCCGAATCAGTAGGCGCAACACATTACAGGTGCCAGCAATAAGCGCTTCACCGGGGGCCAGACGCGTAGCAGCGAGGTGCTCTTCAAGGCCTGCCAGGGCGAGATCGTGGTCAGCGAAGATCACGTCGTCTTTGCTGCCGAAACGGCGAAAAAACGTGCTGCGGCTCATGCCGACGGCGTCGGCCAGGTCCTCTGCTGTGGTCGCGTCATATCCGCGCGCAGCGAGCAAGCGCACTGCGGCGGCAGGGCCGGGGGGTGCGGGGGACGTGGTGGAGGCGCGGGACGAGCGTGCTGGCATATGGTGACGGTAGCACAGGAACGGCCAGGTTGGGACTACGTTTCATGGGATCGACGCGGCGTGTCTGCCGCAATTGCGCGGAACTGCGCAGCCGCAGCGCGACTTTCAAGGTTGACGTGACACCCAGTGTCAGGCATGCTCGAGATGTGACGTGGTTGACCCCGTGGCGTCACACAGGCTTCAGAGAGGAACCCCATGTCGAACAGCAGACCAGCCCCCACCCCACAGGGCACCGCAGAGCCCGAGTACGACCTGTGGGCCCCCGTCGAGGCCGATGTCGCAGGGGTATTTCGGGGGCTCTCGAGCGAAGACAACGCGTACCGTGAGCGCGCGCAGCAGTTCGTGCGCGAAGAGGTGCGCCCCGTCATCGCGGGTATTTGGGACCGCGCCGAGTATCCGGTCGACCTGGCCCGGCGAATGGGAGACCTCGACCTGCTGCGTGACGGAGTGAGCGTGGAGGGGTTTCCCGAGCAAAGCCTCATCGCGGCGTGCCTTACGACGATGGAGCTGGCGCGCGGTGACGGGTCAATTGCCACGATCGGTGGCGTGCAAGGTGGCCTCGCGCTGCGTTCGATCAATCAGTGCGGATCTGCCGAACAGCGTGCGCGCTGGGAGGGGCCGCTCGCGCGGGGCACGGAGCTTGGTGCCTTCGCCCTCACGGAGCCGACGCACGGCTCGGACTCGGTGAGCCTTGAAACGCGGGCGCGCGAGGTCGACGGAGGTTATGTGCTCGACGGCCATAAGAAATGGATTGGGTCGGGGAGCAACGGGGCCTTTGCGGTGGTGTGGGCGCGGGGCGATGACGGGCAAGTGCAGGGCTTTGTCGTACCGCAGGACTCGACCGGGTACAACGCTCGCACCATTGAAGGCAAAGTGTCGCTGCGGGGCATCTGGCAGGCGCACATCGAGTTTGACGGGGTGCAACTGCCCGCGAGCGCCAAGATGCCAGGGGCAAACAGCTTCAAAGACACGGCGGCCGTGTTGCAGGCCACGCGACTCGGAGTGGCCTGGGCTGCTCTCGGGCAGGCCCATGCCGTCTACGAGACCGCCGTCAACTACGCTGGCCAGCGTGTGCAGTTCGGGCGTAAGCTCGCGGCCTCGCAGATCGTGCAGAACAGGCTCGCCGAAATGCTGAGTCAGCTCACGTCGCTGCAGACTCTACTCATGGGCCTCACCCGCGCAGATGAGCGGGGAGAACTCGCGGGTCCGGGCGCTTCGCTCGGCAAGTACACCGCCACCCGCACCGCCCGTGACATGGCGCGCAATGCGCGCGACCTGCTTGGTGGCAACGGAATCCTGCTTGAGAACCGGGTCGCGCGCCACTTTGCCGACCTCGAAGCGCTGCACACCTACGAGGGAACTGAGACGGTGCAGGCGCTCATTATTGGGCGCGACATCACCGGGGTGGGTGCGTTCGTGTAGTGCATCGTCATCGACAGAAAACACTGCAGCGCCCGGGGAAAACCCGGGCGCTGCAGTGTTTGTACGGTCGACGCTATGCGTCCTTCGAGGGCGCGAACTCGGCGTCTGCGCCGGTGCCGGGCAGCGCGATCGCAGCGGTGAGCGGCTTACCTTCGCGAGTCAGCCTGCGCTTGGTGAACTGCCACGCTACCGCGAGCAGCACGAACCAGATCGGCGCGTAAATAAGCGGCAAACGAGTGTCCTCCGCAAGGGCGAGGGTGACTGCGATGAACACGAAGAAGACGAGCACTGCCCAGGGCACTATCTTGCCCAGGGGAGTCTTGAATGTCGAGTTGGCGTGTCGTTCGGGGTACTTGCGCAGGTACATGATGAACGAGATCGCGATCATGCTCCAAATGAACAAGATGAATGTCGATGCGATCGACGAGACCATAGTGAACGCTGCCAGCACGTTGTCCCCGAGGAGCAGAATCGGCACGGCCGAGAACACGAAGACAGCCGAGAAGAATACGGCACGACGAGGTACGCCGCGGCTGTCGGTGACAGAGAAGCTGGCAGGGGCGTGGCCGTCTTGCGATAGCGCGTGGGTCATGCGGGTGCCCGAGTAGAAGCCCGAGTTGGCGCTTGACGCGGCCGAGGTGAGCACGACCAGGTTGATCGCAAACGCCGCCGCGCCAAAGCCTGCGAGAGCGAGTGTCGTGACAAACGGGCTGGCTTCGGGGTCGAGCTTGTTCCAGGGGGTAATCGCCATGATCACGGTGAGCGCACCAATGTAGAAAATGAGCACGCGCACGACGATCGAGTTGATCGCCCGCGGCAAGTTCTTGTGCGGGTTCTTGGTTTCGGCGGCGGCCGTGCCCACGAGCTCAACGCCGATAAACGAGAAGATGCCGAGCTGGAAGCCCAGGAGGAATCCGGTGAGCTGGTTGGGGAACATGCCGCCCATGTCCCACAGGTGCGTAATGGACGCCTGCGTGTGCGTGGTCGGGTTCTCGAACCCGATCGCGATGAGTACGACGCCCACGGCGATCAGCGCGAGAATCGCCACAATCTTGATGATCGCAAACCAAAACTCGAACTCACCAAAGAATTTCACGGGCTGCAGGTTGAGCACTGTGAGAATTGCGGCGGTGATGAGCGCAGGCAACCAGTTGGGAATGGACGCGTTGATGTATGAGACATAACCGGTGATCGCAATGATGTCGGCCACGCAGATCACAACCCAGGTGACCCAGTAGGTCCAAGACACGAAATAGCCGGCCCACGGACCGATCAGATCTTTGGCG
This sequence comes from Leucobacter faecis, assembly GCF_054456635.2. NCBI lineage: Bacteria > Bacillati > Actinomycetota > Actinomycetes > Micrococcales > Microbacteriaceae > Leucobacter > Leucobacter faecis. Next base: position 40,438 of record NZ_JBTJEP020000023.1, on the reverse strand, counting down.
ATGTCGCCGAAGGTCTTGTAGTTGAGGTTCGAGAGCAGCAGCTCACCGAGCGCACGCATCAAGAAGAACATCATGCAGCCGATGACCGCGTATACCAGCAGCGCTGAGGGGCCTGCGAGGTTGATGATCTTGCCAGAACCTAGAAAAAGCCCCGTGCCGATGGCGCCGCCGATGGCAATGAGCTGCAGGTGCCTGTTTGACAGGCCGCGCTGCAATTCTTCTGTGGGGGCGTCCGAAATTTTCTCCGACAAATCCTTCACTCCTGTGTGAGAGCTTGACAACTGACTCCCGCGCTGGGTCTAGCACGGGCGAGTCTGCCCGGGGCTCGGTGGCCGCAGGCGTACCGGTCAATTGTAGGCCGCGATTTTCGCGTTACATACCAAAGTGCTCTAAACGCTCGTGCAACGGTGGTGCTTCGGTGATCGCTGCGAGGGCTGCGCGAATCGCTTCGCTTGCTCGAGCCGCATCGATTTGGCCCGTCAGCCACCTGCCCGAGAGACCCTCGACGAGTGATGTCAGAAGAAGGGCGGTCACGGCTGTGTCTGCTCCAGGGATGGCCCGTGAGACCAGTCGTTCGACGGCCTGCTGCCATGCAGTCGTCGAATGACTGAGCGCCTTGGCCTGGCCGGGGGTGAAAACCGCTGCCGCACGCAACTCGTTCCATACGATCGAGCCGGCCCGCACGTGGGCGTCTTCGCCAAACTCTGAGCACAAGAGCGCCTCAAGCTCAGCGAGCGGTGTCGCTCCCGCATCGCGGTCAATCGTGTGCGCGGCGCGCAACGCTGTGCCCTCGTTGACCCTGTCGAGGGCTGCTTGGAGTAGCCCATCGCGGTCGCCAAAGTGATATGCGAGCAGTCCGATCGACACGTCTGCCTCGCGCGCGACGGCTGTCATGCGAAACCCACGCAGGCCTGCCTCTGCGATTGTGCGCTCACACGCATCGAGAATGCGTGTGCGGGCGTCATCAGTCATCGTGGGTCCTTAGCTGTCGTGTGCGTCTTCTTGTGCGTGCGGGCGCGCCCCGCTTGACAAGAACGCGCACTAAACTGAAACTGTTTTCAGGATACGCGATCCGGCGCAGCGACAAAAGCCGCGCCGGGCGTGGTTCGAAAGTAGCCAAGCAGAAGCGAGGAACGATATGGAACACCACACCAGAGGTTTTGACCTGATCGAGGCCAGTATCGAGGACGTGCTGGCCGCGCTTCGCGACGGGCGCATCACGAGCAGGTGGCTCACCGAGCGATACCTCGCGCGGGCAGCAGCCTACGACGCAGGCCCGCAGGGGCTGCATTCGATCGTAGTGTCGAACCCAGACGCGCTCGCACAGGCCGACGAGTCCGACAGGCGCTGGCGGGCCGGCGAGGCGCGCCCGCTCGAGGGAGTGCCCTTCACCGTGAAGGACTCGTACATGGTGCGCGGACTCACAGTGGCCGCGGGCTCGCCCGCGTTCGAGCACCTGGTGGCGCAGTGGGATGCTTTCTCGGTGGCGCGGCTACTTGAGGCCGGTGCCGTGCTCATCGGTAAAACCAACATGCCGCCCATGGCCGACGGGGGTATGCAGCGCGGCGTGTACGGCCGCGCAGAGAACCCCTACAACCGTGACTACCTCGCCGCCGCGTACGCGTCGGGGTCATCGAACGGATCGGGTGTTTCGACGGCCGCCAACCTTGCCGTCTTTGGGATGGGCGAAGAAACCGTCTCGTCGGGGCGCAGCCCGGCTTCAAACACTGGCCTCTGCGCCTATACGCCAAGCTGGGGTGTGCTGAGCATTCGTGGTAACTGGCCGCTGTTTCCGGCGCGCGACGTCGTCGTGCCGCACACCCGCAGCATGCGCGACATGCTGCGCTTGCTCGACGTGCTCGTCGCAGACGACGCGATAACGCGCGGTGACTTCTGGCGCCACCAGCAGGTGGTCACACTGCCCAAGCCAAGTGAGCACCGGCCAGAAAGCTACCTCTCGCTCGATGAGCCAGCGGTGCTCGCTGGTAAGAGATTCGCGGTGCCGCGCATGTACCTGGGGGAGGATCCGGCGTTTCCGATCGAGGTGCGCGCGTCGGTGCTTGAACGGTTCGCGGCGGCACGTGCGCGCCTCGAGGCGCTGGGCGCCGAAGTAATCGTCACCGATTTTCCGCTCATCGAACAGTACGAGGGTGATCGCCCGGGGCAAGAGAACGTCGCGGCCCTCGGGGTGCTACCCGAGGGGTGGATGGACACGGAATTCAACCACATTCTCGCGTTTGGGTGGGACGACTTCTTGCGGGCGAACGGTGACCCCGAAACGCCCAATCTGGGGATGGTTGACCCCGACCAGATCTTCCCACAGCCGCCCGGCACACTGCCCGACCGCTACGAGGAGGTCGAGGACTACGAGAACCGCTACCGCGCGACCGTTGCGATGGCCCAGGCGGGCATTCCAGACCCTCGAGAGCGCGATGACTTTGCGGCGGGACTCAGGGCGCTTGTGCAGCTGCGCGAGGAGCTCTTCGAACAGTGGCTTGACGCCGAGGGCTACGACGCCATCGTGTTTCCGGCCAACGCCGACGTGGGCGCCGAGAACGCCGAGCGCGACCTCGCCGCAGCCGACCGCGCGTGGGCTAACGGTGTGTTCTTCTCGAACGGCAACTATGCGCTGAGGCACCTCGGGATCCCCTCGATCACGGTGCCAATGGGGCTCATGCGTGACATCGGTGTGCCCGTCGGCCTCACCTTCGCGGGCCGCGCCTATCAAGACCCGGCGCTGCTCAGCTTTGCGGCCGCGTTTGAAAGCGCCGGATCAATGCGGGTTCAGCCCGCGAAGGCCCCGGGGCTTCCCGGGGACAGCCTCTAGCAGGATCCTGTTCAAGCCGTGGACGAGGGGTCATCAGGCCCCTCGACCACCGGTTCGAAGCGTTCGACGCTCAGTGCGAGCCTGCGCAGCAACACGCCGAGGCGTTCGCGCTCGGAGCGGGGGAGCCCGCCCAGCAACCGCTCCTCGGCGTCACTGAGGCGCGTCATCGCCGCATCGACGAGTGTGAGGCCGAGCGGCGTCATCTCGACGAGTACGCCGCGACCGTCATTGGGGTCGGTGAGTCTGCGCACCAATTCACGGTCGACCATGCGGTCGATGCGGTTTGTCATGGTGCCGCTCGAGACCATTGTTTGCTGAACCAGTACCTTGGGGCTCTGTCGAAACGGGGCGCCGCCACGCCGAAGCACAGCGAGTACGTCAAACTCCCACAGCGTGAGGCCCGAGCGCTCAAAGGCGTGGGCTCTGGCCCGGTCGACGTGTTTCGCGATGCGCCACAAACGCGAAAAAATCGATAGCGGTGCGAGGTCCAGATCTGGTCTGGCCGCGCTCCAGGCTGCGATGATCTGATCGACCTCGTCCTCATGCTTCATTCGTCCATTATGGCAACTGCGACGCGCGATTCTCGGCGGTTGTGCAGAAACGCCGAAAGAATCTGGCAGACTATACGGGTGCCGATCTTCGGCGCGGTCCGCCTTGGTGTAATGGCAGCACGACAGCCTTTGGAGCTGTTAGGTCCAGGTTCGAGTCCTGGGGGCGGAGCAAACGTCGCGTTCATGCGGCGGGTGGGAAGGGAACACGCCATGACAGATCGTTCACTCGCGGTCATCATTCTCGCTGCAGGCCAGGGCACTCGCATGAAGTCTTCGCTGCCCAAGGTGTTGCACCGCATCGGTGGGCGTTCACTCATCGCCCACGTGCTTGACAGTGCGGCGGCGCTCGCGCCGACACAGATCATCGCGGTGGTGCGACACGACCGCGATCGCGTTGCCGCAGCCATCCTTGACCACGCCCCCGCTACGGCGATCGTCGATCAAGACGAAGTTCCCGGCACCGGCCGCGCCGTTGAGCAGGCGCTCAGCGCGCTTCCCACCGACTTCGACGGCTCAGTTGTGGTGCTGTCAGGCGACGTGCCACTCATCGACCAGGCCACCCTTGAACGACTGCTGCGCGGGCACGTCGACGGCAATCGCGCGATGACGATGCTCTCTGCGATCTTCGATAACCCCACCGGTCTTGGTCGCATCTTGCGCGACGCCACGGGGGCCGTAACGGGAATTGTTGAAGAAAAAGACGCGAGCGACAGCGAGCGGCGTATCACCGAAATTAACGGTGGCGTGTATGTCTTCGCCCGCCGGGCACTCCAAGACGCGCTCGCGAAAATCGACACGAACAATGCACAGGGTGAAAAGTACCTCACCGATGCGGCCGCGCGAATTCTCGCCACCGGCGGGGCGGTAGAAGCCGTCGCCACCGACGATCCCTGGATTATTGCCGGGGTGAATGACCGCGCGCAGCTGGCTGCCGCGGGCCGAGAACTGAATGCGCGCATCGTGCGCGAGCATCAGCGCGGCGGGGTGACCATTCAAGACCCCGCTACGACCTGGATCGACTCCGATGTGTCGATCGAACCCGACGTTGAGATTTTGCCCGGCACGTTTTTGCAGGGAGCGACCTCGATTTCGAGCGGTGCCGTGATCGGCCCCGACACGACTCTCGTGGACTGCGAAGTGGGCCAAGACGCGCACATTAGGCGCAGTGAAGCCACGCTTGCAGTGTTCGGTGCGCGGTCAGACGTGGGCCCATTCGCGTACATTCGCCCGGGAACTGAGCTTGGTTGTGATGGCAAGATCGGTGCGTACGTCGAGACTAAGAACACCACCATCGGCGACGCGAGCAAGGTGCCCCACCTCAGCTACGTCGGCGACGCCACAATCGGATCCGGCACCAATGTGGGCGCTGGCACCATCTTCGCGAACTACGACGGCGTGAATAAGCATCACGCCACCGTGGGTGACGCGGTGCGGATCGGCTCAAAGAACGTGCTGATCGCACCGGTTACGATTGAAGATGGTTCGTACACGGCCGCAGGGACCGTAGTGCGTAAAGATGTTCCCTCGGGTTCGCTGGCGCTAAATGTTGCTCCCCAGCGCAATATCGAGGGATGGGTTGCCGAGAACAGGCCGGGAACCAGCACCGCAGAAGCGGCGCAGCATTCGAAAACAGCGCGTGAGCACGGCGAATAGCCATAGGATGGAGAACCAGCACTGATGAGCCAGATCGAGATGGCGGGGCAGAAGAAGCTCGTCTTGATTACGGGCCGGGCATACCCCGAGCTCGCAGAGCAGGTGGCAGCCGAGCTTGGCGCCGAGCTCGTTCCCACCGACGCGCGCACGTTCGCGAACGGTGAGCTGTACGCGCGCTTCGATGAGAGCGTGCGCGGTGCCGACGCTTTCGTGATTCAGTCACACACTGACCCCATCAACGAGTGGCTCATGGAGCACCTCATCATGGTGGACGCGCTCAAGCGTGCCTCGGCAAAACGCATCACCGTTGTGGCGCCGTTCTACCCCTACTCGCGTCAGGACAAGAAGGGTCGCGGCCGCGAACCCATCTCGGCGCGCCTCGTCGCAGACCTCTTCAAGACCGCGGGCGCCGACCGCATCATGTCGGTCGATCTGCACGCACCGCAGATTCAGGGTTTCTTCGATGGCCCGCTCGATCACCTCTTTGCGATGCCCGTGCTGATCAAGCACTTTGAAGAGCATCTCAACCGTGACGACCTCACGGTTGTGTCGCCCGACATGGGGCGTGTGCGCGTCGCTGACGTGTGGAGTGACCGTCTCGGAGCTCCCCTCGCTATCATTCACAAGCGTCGTGATCCTTCGGTCGCGAACCAGGCTTCTGTTCACGGCATCGTTGGTGACGTGAAGGATCGCTGGTGCCTCATGGTCGACGACATGATCGACACGGGTGGCACGATCACCAAGGCGGCAGAAGCACTCAAGGCTGCTGGCGCTCGTGGCGTGACGATCGCCGCGACCCACGCGATTTTCTCGGGTAAGGCGACTGAGTACCTCTCACAGGACTTCATTGATCAGGTCGTTGTGACCGACACGCTGCCCGTGGGTCCCGAGAAGCGTTTCGAGAAGCTCACAGTGCTACCCATCGCGCCGCTCTTGGCGAAGGCGATTCACGAGGTCTTCGAAGACGGCTCGGTGACGAGCATGTTCGAGGGCGCAGCGTAAACTGCGCTCGTGAATGAGGGCTCTGGGAGAAATCCCAGGGCCCTTTTCTGCTAAAGTAGACCTTTGTACTTCGGCGAGGGGCGCATGCGCCCGTTATCGACGCGGGACGGACTGCCTCAGCGGGCCATCTTGCTGCGTTATTGACGCGAGTGCGAGACACCAATCCCGGCGGCTAGCCCGCCCTCATTGGGCGAAAGCCCGCATAGGAGATCACCATGGCTGATTACCAGCTTGTTGCAACTGCCCGTGAAAACTTCGGCAAGGGCGCAGCCCGCAAGCTCCGCGCTGCAGGCCACACCCCCGCAGTCGTGTACGGCCACGGCACCGCCCCCCTGCACATCACGGTTGAGACCCACCCGCTGAGCCTCATCATCCGCCAGGCTAACGCCCTCATCGAGGTCGACCTGAACGGTGAGAAGCACCTCGTACTGGTGAAGGATGTTCAGAAGGATCCCGTTCCCCAGATCATCGAGCACGTTGACCTGCTGATCGTGAAGCAGGGCGAAATGGTCGAGGTTGAGGTGCCCCTGCACATGACCGGCGAGCCTTTCTCGGGCACCAACGCGCTGCAGGAGCTCAACACTCTGCGCCTGAGCGTTCCCGCCACCGCGATCCCCGATAACGTTGTTGTCGACGTGACCGGCCTCACCGCAGACACCCACATTCTCGTGCGCGATGTCACCCTGCCCGAGGGCGCGGTCGTCATCGACGCTGAGGACCAGCTCGTCGTGAAGATCGCTGGCCCCCGCGGCGCAGCAGAAGAGACCGAAGAGGCTGCCGAGTAAGCTCGACGACTCACGCGTATTGGCCCGCCGGTGTGGAACCCCACACCGGCGGGCCTTTCGCTATGGTGCCTCAGCACGCACACGTGAGGCGAAGGAAACGAGATAATTGTTCTGGCGTCGTAACAAGCTACGCAGTAAGCAGGAAGGGGAGCGCGTGTCGCAAGACAGCTGGCTCATCGTAGGGCTCGGAAACCCGGGCCCCAAGTACGAGGCGACCAGGCACAACGTGGGGCAGATGGCCCTCGATGTGCTGGCTAGCCGGATGGGCGCAAAGTTCGCCCCGCACGGCAAGACGGGCTCTCGAATTGCTGAAGGTTGGCTGCGGCCCGGCGGCCCAAAACTCATTCTCGCCAAATCAAACGGCTACATGAACACGTCGGGCGGCCCGGTATCTGCGCTGTGTAAGTACTTTGGCGTTGCCCCCGATCACGTCATCGTCGTGCACGATGAACTCGACCTGCCGTTTGATGCGCTGAAGCTGAAACAGGGCGGCGGCCACGGCGGCCACAACGGTCTGCGCGACATCGCGAAAGCGCTCGACACCCCCCAATTCTTGCGTGTGCGCGTGGGGGTGGGGCGCCCGCCCGGGCGCCAGGATCCTGCCGATTTCGTGCTCGCACCCTTCTCAGGGGCCGAACGCAAGGATCTGCCCGTGCTGCTCGAAGACGCGGCCGATGCCTGCGAAGCGCTCGTCGAAGACGGGCTGCTCGCCGCGCAGCAGCGCTTTCACGGGCGGGCGGCGCAGTGAGTCTGCGCGGTCTCGACGGCCTCCTCGAGAGCTCGGCGTCCTTTGCACGCGCCCTTGACACGGCGGGGCGCAACGCCGAGTTTTCTGCGAGCGAGGGTATGCGTGCGCCCCTCATTGCGGGCCTTATGCGTCGCCGTCGCGCAAGCGGCGACACCGGCGCCCTGCTCGTGATCGCGGCGACGAGCCGCGAAGCCGATGGGCTGCGCCACGCGCTCGGCTCGGTCATGCCAGAGGCAGTGACGTGCGAGTTCACGGCCTGGGAGACGCTGCCGCACGAGCGGCTGAGCCCCAGCCCAGAGACGGTGGGTCGGCGCGCGAAGGCGCTGCGCACGATCCGTGAGCACGACGGCCAGACGCCGCTCATTGTCGTCGCATCGGTGCGGGCGGCGCTGCAGCCCGTGTCACCCCAGGTCGCCTATGCCGCCCCGCTCGTTTTACGAGCGGGCGAGGTGCCGCAGCTTGGATCCGGATCCGGCCCCGCGGCCATCGCCCGGGCACTGATCGAGCGCGCATACACGCGCGTCGATATGGTGACCAGGCGCGGCGAGTTTGCGGTGCGCGGTGGCATTCTCGATGTGTTTCCCCCCGAGGCATCGCAGGCATCGCGCGTCGATTTCTTCGGTGATGAAGTGGACCAGATTCGGCGTTTTGCGGTGTCTGATCAGCGCAGCGCCGGCGAGGCTGTCGACGCTATCGAGCTGTGGCCGGCACGTGAGCTGCTGCTCACGGATGAGGTGCGCGCGCGGGCCAGCGAGCTACTGCCGAAGTATCCGGCTCTCGGCGGCATGCTCGAGAAGCTCGGTGAAGGCATCGCGGTAGAGGGGATGGAGAGCCTGATTCCGCAGCTGGTGCCCGGTTTGCAGCCGCTTACGGCGCTCATGCCGCCGGGCGGCGCGGTGCTCGTGGCATCGCCCGAGCGCGTTGCCGGGCGTGCTGTGAGCCTCGCCGAGACGAACCGTGAGTTTCTTGAGGCCGCGTGGTACGCGGCGACGGCGGGCGCCGATGCACCGCTGCCCACGGGCGACAACGGCATGCTCACGATCACCGAGCTGCAAGATGCTTCGCCGGATCGCCCGTGGTGGACGGTCTCGAGTTTTGTGCACGACGAGGGGGCGGGGCTTCCCGAAGAAGACACGTTTAGCGTGCGCACGATCACGGTCGCGGGCGGCGCATTTCCTAAGGGTCAAGCTGACAGTGATCCGACGGGTGCCGCGCTACGCGTCATCAGCGAGAGGCTGAAAGCTGGTTGGGGAGCGGTCATTACCGCCCAGGGCACCGGTCTCGTCGAGCGCGCGCGTGATCTACTCGCCGAGGCAGGAGCTGCGGCGCGCCTGGTCGAGGACCTGCCGGCGACGTCGGCTGACCTTGAACCCGGGGTGATCTACCTCACGGTGGGTCATGCACCAGCCGGGTTTGAAAGCGCCGAGGCGAAACTCATCGTCGCCACTGAGTCTGAGTTTTTTGGGCGCGCGGTCAGCGCGCAGGCGGCCAGCGGTCAGAAGCTCGCCCGTCGCCGAGGCAAGAACGTCGTCGACCCGCTGAAGCTCGTCGCCGGTGATTTCGTGGTGCACGAGACTCACGGCATCGGGCGCTTCGTCGAACTGACGCAGCGCATGGTGCCCACGGGCATCGGCCGCGACGCCACGAAAGCTCTGCGCGAGTACCTGGTGCTCGAGTACGCCTCGACGAAGCGTGGCATGCCCCGCGACAAACTCTACGTGCCCACCGATCAGCTCGACCAGCTCTCGCGTTACGTCGGTGGTGAAGCGCCCGCCCTGTCCAAGATGGGCGGTAACGATTGGGCAAACGCAAAAAAGAAGGCGCGCAAGGCGGTGCGCGACATCGCTGTTGAGCTGGTCAAGCTGTATTCGGCGCGTGTCGCGTCGAAGGGGCATGCCTTCTCGCCAGACACCCCGTGGCAGCACGAGCTTGAAGAAGCGTTCGCGTACGCCGAGACCGTTGATCAGCTCACCACGATCGACGAGGTGAAGCGCGACATGGAGCGGCAGGTGCCCATGGACCGGTTGGTCGCGGGCGACGTCGGCTTTGGCAAGACCGAGGTGGCGGTGAGGGCAGCGTTTAAGGCTATTCAAGACGGCAAACAGGTTGCGATGCTCGTGCCCACCACGCTACTTGTCACTCAGCACCTCGAAACGTTCCAGGCGCGTTTTGCAGGGTTCCCTGTCAATGTGCGACCGCTCAGCCGGTTTCAGACCGACAAAGAATCCCGCGAGACGATCGAGGGTCTCGCGGCCGGCACCGTCGACATGGTGATTGGTACGCACCGTCTGCTCTCTGAGAGTGTCTTGTACAAGGACGTGGGACTTGTCATTATCGACGAGGAGCAGCGGTTTGGTGTTGAACACAAAGACGCGTTGAAGAAGCTCAAAACGAACGTCGACATTTTGGCGATGAGTGCGACGCCGATTCCGCGTACGCTTGAAATGGCGGTCACCGGTATTCGCGAGATGTCGACGCTTGCGACGGCGCCAGAAGACCGCCACCCGATTCTCACGTTTGTGGGGCCACGCAGCGACCGGCAGATCGCCGCGGCGATCAGGCGCGAGATGCTGCGCGAGGGCCAGGTGTTCTTCGTGCACAACCGCGTGAGCTCGATTAGCCGTGTCGCGGCACAGATTGCAGAATTGGTGCCCGATGCACGCGTGGCAGTCGCGCACGGCAAGCTCGGTGAGCACCAGCTCGAACAGGTGGTGCAAGACTTTTGGGAGCGTAAGTACGATGTGCTCGTTTCGACGACCATCATCGAGACGGGCCTCGATATCGCGAACGCGAACACGATCATCATCGACGCTGCAGATAAGTACGGTCTGAGTCAGCTACACCAGCTGCGCGGGCGTGTGGGGCGTAGCCGCGAGCGCGCCTACGCCTACTTCCTGTACGACCCCGAGAAGCCGCTCACCGAGCACGCACACGAGCGGCTCGACACCCTGGCGACCAACAACGAACTCGGCTCGGGTATGCAGGTGGCGCTCAAGGACCTCGAACTTCGCGGGGCGGGTAACCTGCTCGGCGGCGAACAGTCGGGGCACATCGCAGGCGTCGGGTTCGACCTGTACCTGCGCATGATCGGCGAGGCGGTCAACACGTTTAAGGGTGAGGAACAGTCGGGGCCGGTTGAACTGGTGCTCGAGTTGCCGGTCGATGCGCACATTCCCGAGGAATATGTCGAGAGTGAGCGGTTGCGCCTTGAGGCGTACCAGAAGTTCTCGGCGGCTTCGCACCCGCAAGCGCCCGAAGACCATGTGGCGCTCGTGCTTGAGGAGTTGAATGACCGCTACGGTGCGCCTCCCGTCGAGGTTGAACGTCTCGCATCAGTGTCGCGGTTGCGGCGCCGGGCAGCGCGACTCGGCCTCGCGAAGGTTGTCGCGGCTGGCACCGTGCTGCGAATTGAGCCGGTGCAGCTGGCAGACTCCAGACGCATGCGCATGAAGCGCATGTTCCCCGGTGCGACCTACGCTGAGGCGACGCAGACGCTCAAGGTACCGCTGCCGGGGGGCACGGCGTCGTCGCGTAGTCCGCTTGCGGGCGTCGGCCAAAAATTAGTGGGCGACGAGGGCGATATTGCGGCTTGGACGGGTCGCGTGTTCGCGACGCTGCTCGAAGAAGACGTGTAGCGGCACGAACGGCCACCCAAAGGACGAGCACCCACGATAAATACGTACTTATCGTGGGTGCTCGTCCTTTCAACACCGTCTCTTCAGCGCCTATGAGCGATTTCTCGTCAGCGCATGTGGGCGCTAGAAGAGTACCTAGCGTGTGCCCGGTGGGCGCCGCATCTCGTCTAGAGGGTGCAGAGCTCCTGCAGCTTGGCGCTCGACTTCTCAAGCTTCGAAGAGATCGCCTCGAGCTCGCCGCTCTTCGCCTCGAGCTCTGCAGAGATTTCTTCGAAATCTGCCATTGCTTCGGGATCGCTGTAATCGAAATCGGTCATGTCGGGCATCTTGAAGTCTTTGAACACGTCGCGTACTTCGCCGAAGTCTGCGGTGATGTCCTTGAGCGCCTGCGAGACCTCGGCGTTGTTCACCTGCTTTTCTGCCTTGACGAGGGCGTCGTTGACGCCTGAGAATAGCTCGCCGAAGTCGCCTTCGCCGGTCATCGCTTCAGTCATGGCAGATTGCATGTCGCTCTGCGCTTCTGACACGGTCTCTTCTGCGATCTTGCAAGCTTCTGCTACGCTCTGGCCGCCCGAGCAAGCCGAGAGGGTGAAAGCGAGGGCCGCAGCGCAAAGAACGCCTGCGAACTTGGTGGTGGTCTTGCCAACTGACATGGGTAAGAGGACTCCTTGCGCGCGTGTAACCGCGCTGTCTGAGATCTGGGTGTGCGTATCAAGGCTAACAGCCCGGGTACCGGCTAGTGTTTTTGTATGGCGACTGAACATCGAAGTACAGACCGACCACACGACTCACAGCAGTGCGCGAAGCACGGCTCTGGCCAGCAAACATCAGACCCGCTGCGTGCTCTGCGCGACACTGTGCGCACGATGGTATCGCCGGGTGGCTGCGCCTGGCACGAAGCGCAAACGCACGAGACCCTGACGCCCTACCTGGTCGAAGAGACCGCTGAGCTTATCGACGCGATCGAGCGTGGCCTCCCCGCCCACGAAGTGCGTTCCGAGCTGGGCGACGTGCTCTACCAAGTGTTTTTTCACGCCGCAATCGCGGAGCGTGACGGCGAAGGGTACGACCTCGATTCGGTCGCGACGGCCCTGAACGAGAAACTCATCGCCCGCCACCCCCACGTGTTTGGCGACCGCGGGTATATGTCGCTCGACGAGCTCGAGGCCGAGTGGGAGCGCCTCAAAGAAGATGCGGCCGGTGAAGCGCGAGGCTCACGCAGCCCCCTCGAGGGGGTGCCGGCCGGTATGCCCTCGCTCGCGCGCGCCGCGAAGGTCGTGGAACGCCTCAAGCGGGCGCGTCTGATCGATCCCAGTGCACTCGAAGGGCACCACGAAGACCCGTTCATGGCCGTAATCGGCCCCGATGAGCTTCGGCTTGCTGAGCTTGGCATTGGCGACGCCATGCTCGCGCTCGTGACGCGGGCGAACGCGGCGGGCGTCGATCCGGATCGCGCGCTTCGTCTTGCCGTCGACCGAATGGCGGCTCGGGCCGCTCACGAGTAGCGCCGAGCCTGCCGAGACTGCTGGGTGGCTCTACACAAACGACGGCAGTCAGCCAGAGGTTCGTGGCGAATTGAGACAGGAAGGTTGACTCATTAGCGCGGGTGTGACACGTGTATGCGCGCGAAATATCGGCGTCCTGGCCGGTTTGCCAAAGGAAAAATGCGTCTCCTACACTCGCTATTTGGCTACACCAATCGCGTAAATCACTCAGGGGTGAGCGTGTCTTGCCCGCGTGCACGGTGGCCGTCAATACTAAGGAGACACACGATTTCGTTTCACACCTCGACAGTGAAATTCAGCACGAGAGTAGTCGCGACTGCCGTCTGCGTGGGGCTCATGGCAACGGGGGCAGCCACGTCAGCCGCGCACGCCACCCCCAGCTTGCCCCAGACAGTCGCAGGCATCGCATCGGGACAAGGAGGCGCCGCCGTAGCGCCCGTCTTTGATGAGCCAGACAAATCCTTTGCCGTGTATGTTGGCAAGAATCTAACCGAGGACGGGTACCCGATGCTCGGCGGATTCGGCCACGAGCCCTCGAGCCACTGGGTCGAGGTCGTACCAGCCCAGGAACACCCCGAGGGGGCCGAGATCACCGTGGGGGCGACGGCCGAAGCCGACATGCCCGGGCAGCTGAGCACCATACCCCAGGTACCGCACACGTATCGCTACATCACCTCGAACTATTCAGAGTTCACGGGACTGCCTGCACCCTTGACTAATGGCGGACTCAACGAAAAGAACGTGGCAGCGCGCGACGTATGGTCGAACTCGCGCGCCGAGCTCCTCGAGATGACACCCCAAGATCAGTCGGGCCCGCAGTACTCCGATCTGTCGCGCATCGCGATGGAGCGCGCGGGCAGCGCCAGGGAGGCCGTGGAGATCCTCGGCGAACTGATCGATGAATACGGCTATACAACCTACGGCGGAAATTCCCACCTGTTCGCAGATGAAAATGAGGGCTGGGTATTCATCGAGTACGCGGGTGGTCAGGGGCTGTGGGCGGCGGAACGCCTCGGGGCAGACGAAGTGCGCGTATCGTACCCGGGATACATTCACGAGTTTCCCGTGGCCGCGGTCTCGGGCAACGACCCAGACTTCTTAGGATCAGCGAATCTGGTCTCGTTTGCGCAACAGCAGGGATGGTACGACCCGAGCACAGACGCGAGCTTTAACCTGCAAACTGTTTACCAAGAGCCATTTCCCACCGAAGCCTTCGACATCGGAGACGTGGCCGACGCGCAAGACCCAGCGCCATACCGGCACCCCGTATCCCTGGAGGCGGAGTTCGCGCAGCTCGCTCCCGCGAAGCTCGAGGACGTCATGCGGATCGTGCGCGACCCGCGCTGGTCGGATGATCGATCAGGTTACGGTCACGTGGCGCAGTTACGCGACGATCTGCCCGACCCGTCGCTCACTACGTTGTGGGTTGCTCCGACGGCTGCAGCGACCGCGCCCTACATTCCCATTTCGATCGGCACGACCGAACTGCCGATCGAACTGAGCCAACACCGATACCTCACGGCTGGGGCATCAGCGACCTATCTTGATCCAGCGTTTGCCGAACAAGAGGCCACCGAGTACGCGACCCAAACATTCAAGCGCCTCATGTATGCGACCTGCGCGCGGCCTGACCAGTACCTGAGTGAGGTCACTAGGGCGCTCGAGGGCTACGATGCGCAGTCCATTGCACGATGGGATGAGGCGCTCGCCGCAGCCCAGCGTGAAGTCGAGGCAGGCCGCGACCCCGCAGGCGCACTCACAGATGAAACGTTCGTGCGTGCACTTGACGGCTTGCGACTCGGCAACTTTCTGCTGAGCAGCGTGTTGGAACGCTCATTCGCTGCGGGAGGCATTGCAGAACCTGAGGTCGAGCGAGTCGAAGGTGAGCCCGCTTCTGCACGGTCACTGCCGATGGATCTGCGCAGCAGTGCGTCGTCAAGGGATCGCATGAACTGCGATGTGGGCGGCGGCTGGCCTGAGGGCTCCACGCTAGAGCGTGCGGGGACTTACGGGGATCCTGCGGACGTGCCCGACTTTAGTGCGGTCGCCTTGCCGGGGCGCCCTGCGAGTGACGGAGGGGCACTGCCCGTGTGGGCATGGACTGCGGGCGGTGTAGCTGCGGGAGCCATCCTCACAACTGCAGCGGCATACTTACTGCGCCGGCGCTCCTAGTCTGCGAAGCCCCTAGCTCCGCCGTCGAGATCGCAGCACCTCTGCCAGCATGCACATCGCTGCGGCGGCGAGCGTAAAGCCGCCCCACGCGATCACCGCATGCCCAGCACCAGCGCTTGAGCCCGTACGAGCGAGCGCTGGTGCGGGGGTGGTAGTAGCACCGTTCGTGCCGTCGGACTGGGAGGCGGGTGGGGGAGTCTTCCCCTGGTCAGTCTCTTCCCGTCCGTCATCGTCGCCGTCGGCAACGCCATCTTCTTCATCGCCCGGTGCGGTACCCACCTGAGAGCGGCCTAGACCGGGGGAGGCCACCACATCACGGGTCGCGAAGTAATCGAGCGTGATCTGAGTGTCAGTGAACGCCAGTTCGGTAAGCTCTGCACCCTCCCCAAACACGGTGAAGCCGTCGCCGCCAGCTGCGAGAAACGCGTTCGTAACGACGGTGTAGGTGACGGCAGGTGCGACGTCCACGCCGTTGAGCTTCATCGAGGTGATGCGCGAGCCCGCGGGGGCATCAGAAATATAGGTGTATCTGAGGGCGTCTGAAATGCCCAAGTGACGTTTCACCTCGGTGCCGTTTTGATCATTCGACCACTGCTGTTCGAGCATCTGCTTCAGCTGAGCGCCCGTGAGCTTCACGCTCGCCATCATGTTGGCAAAGGGCTGCACGTTTGCGACGTCGCGGTAGGTGACTGTGCCGGGGTGCGGCAGGGTGGCCGCATCGAATATGAGGTCTTCACGCATGCTCCCCGGATTAACAACCCCCAGGTCTGCGCCGGCCAGTGACGCAAGCGTAATGTCTGCCAGCAGATTGCCCAGCGCTGATTCGACCGAGCGGTCGCTGCCCGGGGGAGTGCCGCCGCGCACAATGTCACCGGCAATGCGGCCGACGGGTCTGTTGCCCAGCACCTCGGCTGTAGCGACAGCGGAGTCAACGATGGCCGACACCGTGGGGTCGGCTCCATAGCTGGGTACGCCGCCCGCGCTCAGCGGCAGGAGGTCGCTCGTGGCCCCGGTGAACACAGGGGTTACGCCTGTGACGTCAAAGCGCAGCTCGATCTGACCGAGGGCGCTCCCGTAATTGCCCGTTTGAATGACCGGGCGCCCAGCCACCGTACAGTTGTACTGCAGGTGGGAGTGACCAGACACGATCGCGTCGACGAGGGGTGACGCTTCGCGCGCAAGGTCGCCAAACGTCGACGCTTCGGTCGCATTCACCACGCAGTTCTCACTAGCAAAGCCGTCGTGCGTCAACAGCACGGTCGCGTCGACAAAGTTGTCGATGTC
Organism: Leucobacter faecis; assembly: GCF_054456635.2. Taxonomy (NCBI): domain Bacteria; kingdom Bacillati; phylum Actinomycetota; class Actinomycetes; order Micrococcales; family Microbacteriaceae; genus Leucobacter; species Leucobacter faecis. The sequence continues at coordinate 24,276 of NZ_JBTJEP020000023.1, read as the reverse complement.
TGCTGCGACGCGGTTGACAGTGTCGAGTTGCGAGCGAAACTCGAGCCCCGCGATGAGGGCAGGGTTTACCGCGATCGCCGTGTGCTCGGTCACCGTGCCAATGAGCCCGATCTTGATGCCTCCGCGTTCAATGATCGTGTACTCGCCGAGCACCGGAACACCGGTAGCGCGGTCATACACGTTCGCTCCGAGGGTGAACGCAGGATCCCCGTACCTCGGCATCACACGATCGCGCAGGTCAGCAAAGCCGCGATCAAACTCGTGGTTACCCACGGCTGAGGCCGCAAGCCCCGCCGCGAGCAGCGCATCAATCGTTGGTTCATCCTGCGCGATCGCCGAAGTAAACGTCGAAGCCCCAATGTTGTCGCCCGCCGCCACCAACACGGTGTTGGGGTTGTCTGCGGTGAGCTGCGTCACCGCCCCCGCGAGAACCGCGGCCCCCGCCGGGCCGCGGTCATTCGCCGCGGGAGCGGCCTCGATCCGGCCGTGAAAATCGTTGATCGCCAGCAACTGCACGGTCGCCGCCCCCGCGGGGTACGCGCCGCCGGTGGGCGGGGCAGGCGTCTCTAACGGGGCAGCTGCCGCGGGCGTCGCCGCTATGAGGTCGTCGACAGGGCTCCCGGCCACGCAGACCAGTGTGACCAACGCAGCGGCGAGCAGTGCACCGTAAACCTTTTTCGTGCGACGCCGGCCCTGGCCGCGACGCATCGGAAAACTTGCGCGCGCAAGCGCCAAATCGTGTACACCGTCCATTCGGCCAGTGTAGTGGTTCGACGAAAGAGCGGCGATAGGCTGAATGAGCAGCCCGGCACGGGCACCGTGACACCGAAGGGGACGCCGCATGGCAAACGACAGCACCGCGCACGCAGATCGCACCGCGCACACCGAACAAAGCGTACGCGCGCACGTAACAGACAACTTCACCGCCACCATCGCAGACCTCGAACGGCTCGTACGCATTCCGTCGGTCTCGTGGCCCGCCTTCAACCACGAACACCTGCAGCGTAGCGCCCAAGACATCGCGGGCATGCTGCGCGAGATCGGCATCTTCGACGAGGTCGATATTCGCCGCGCGCCGCTCGACGTACAGCCCGAGGGCGCCACCGAAGTGCAGTACGGCCAGCCCGCCGTCGTCGCACGACGCGAACCACGTAACGGCCGCTCCACCGTGCTGCTGTACGCCCACCACGATGTCCAGCCCCCCGGCAAGGATGAAGACTGGGTGAGCCCAGCGTTCGAACCCACCGAACGTAACGGCAGGCTGTACGGCCGCGGCGCCGCCGACGACAAAGCGGGCGTCATGGCCCACGTCGGTGCGATCCGGGCGCTCGCCGCAGCGGCCGAAGCCGAGGGGCGCGAGCTCGACCTGGGCATCGCTTTGTTCATTGAGGGAGAAGAAGAGTGGGCGTCTGGCTCGTTCGGCAGCTTCCTTCGTGAAAACCGTGAACTCCTCAAGGCTGACGCCATCATTGTCGCCGACTCGGGTAACTGGGACGAAGAGACGCCGGCGCTCACAATCGCGTTGCGCGGTGCGGTCGCGTTTAACCTGAGCGTCGAGACGCTCGGCCACGCCTCACACTCGGGCATGTTTGGGGGCGCGGTGCCCGACGCGATGCTCGCAACGGTGCGCCTGCTTGACACCCTGTGGGACGCTGACGGCGCGGTCGCGGTCGCGGGGCTCGGCTCGGCTGAGATCAAGGCGCCTCCCTACGATGAGGCCAGGCTGCGTGAAGAGTCGGCGCTGCTGCCCGGTGTCAGCACGATCGGCCGCGGCGAGATTCTGTCGCGCATTTGGGCGCAGCCTGCAATCTCAATCACGGGCATCGACGCGCCGAGCATCGCGAACGCCTCGAACACGCTGATTCCCGCCACGCGCGTACGTATCAGCGCGCGGATTGCGCCCGGTCAGGATCCGGTGGCCGCGTACGAGGCGATCAAGCAGCACCTCGAGGCGAGGGCACCGTTTGGCGCGAAGCTCACCTTCGAAGACCCGGGCCTCGGCCAGGCGTTCCTCGTTGACACGAGCGGCCCGGCGGTCGCCGAGGTGCGCCGGGCCATGGCCGACGCGTGGGAGAAGGCGCCAGTCGACATGGGTGCGGGCGGGTCGATCCCGTTCATCGCCGAGCTTGTGAACGAGTTTCCCGAGGCCGAGATTCTCGTCACCGGCGTCGAAGATCCAGACGGCCGCGCCCACAGCCCCAACGAGTCGCTGCACATCGAGGCATTTCGCAAGTCGGTGCTCACCGAGGCGCTGTTCCTCGCGCGGCTCGACGCGCGAGAGGGCTAGCTTCTTGCGAGCGGCGCAGGGCGCGTAGGCCGCAAAGCAAACGGCGGGGCCGGATCAATGATCCGGCCCCGCCGTTTGCTTCGCCGCAGACAATTGCGCTCCGAGAACTGCGTTCAGTTCAGGCTAGCTCTTTTGCTGCGCACGCAGCAGATCGCGAATCTCAGTGAGCAGCTCTTGCTCGCTGGGGCCGGTGGCCACCTCTTCGGGTTCGGTCTTGCGCATCCGGTTCATAGGCACGACGAACACAAAGTAGACGACGGCCGCGACGATCACAAAGTTGAGCAAGGCCCCGAGCACCGCGCCAAGCTCGATCGCGCCGCCGCCGGGCAGCGGGATCATGAGTGCTGTGTCGAGCGAGTCGGCCTTGAACACCATGCCAATGATGGGGGTGATGAGCGAGGTGACGACCCGATCAACGACAGCGTTGAACGCTGCGCCAATGACGACCGCGACCGCGAGGTCGACGACGTTGCCGCGCAGCAAAAACTCCTTGAATCCCTTGAGCATGTGATCTCCCAGCTGTTTTCGTAGTGTGTGTGCCGCCGCCCCGCGCGTGTTTACGCGAGTGCGTTGTTGCACACGATAGCGCGCGGGCAGCGGTGCGGGCGTGATGAAACGCGAGAAAATCGCGCCTTGGTGTTACATGAACGCCTGGCAGCGCGGCTAATGGCAGAATGAGTCATGTTGTCCCGATTCTCGGGGAGCGATCCAAAGGAGCACAGGTGAAGTACTTTTCCACCCGCGGCGGCATGACGCCCGCATCGTACGGCGAGATTCTCCTCGAGGGGCTTGCCACCGACGGCGGACTCGTGGTTCCTGAAACCGTTCCCACGGTTTCCGCCGCGCAGATCGAGGCGTGGCGGGGGCTCAGCTACCCGGCGCTTGCCACCGAGGTGCTCGGCCTCTACGCCACGGACATCGCACGCGCAGATCTCGCGCGCATGTGTGAGGCCGCTTATAGCGCCGAGAACTTCGTGCACGAGGCGGTCGTGCCCGTGACTCACCTCGAGGGCGAGATCTCGCTCGTTGGGCTTTCAGAGGGGCCCACCCTCGCGTTCAAAGATATGGCGATGCAGTTTCTTGGGCAGGCGCTCGAGCACGTGCTCGCGGGTGCAGACCGCGCCCTCAACATTGTCGGCGCCACCTCGGGTGACACCGGCTCGGCCGCAGAGTACGCCCTGCGGGGCAAAGCTGGCATTTCGGTGTTCATGCTGTCGCCGCAGGGCCGCATGAGCGACTTTCAGCGGGCGCAGATGTACTCGCTCACCGATGCGAACATTCACAACATTGCCGTCGAGGGCGTGTTTGACGACTGCCAGAACCTGGTGAAGGCACTTTCGGGTGACCTTGAGTTTAAGCGCGAGCACGATCTCGGCACGGTCAACTCGATCAACCTGGGCCGTATTTCGGCGCAGATGGTCTACTACTTCTGGGCGTGGCTGCGCGCCACCGATCAGGTCGCAGAGGCTGATCGCGGGGCGTACAAGGTGTCGTTCACTGTACCCTCGGGCAACTTCGGCAACATCTTGTCGGGGCACATGGCACGCGCGATGGGGCTGCCCATTCGTAAGCTGGTGCTGGCCGCGAACGAGAACAACGTACTCGACGACTTCTTCCGCACCGGCGTGTACGCACCGCGCGCTGCCGCCGACACCTACCTCACTTCGAGCCCCTCGATGGACATTTCAAAGGCGTCGAACCTCGAACGCTTCATCTTCGACCTGCTGGGCCGAGACCCCGAGCGGCTCGCCGCCGCGTGGCGCGAACTCGACGAGACCGGCCGCATCGACCTCACGGCCGAACTGCCTCGCTTCGTGGCAGAGTTCGGTTTCGCAAGTGGCACATCGACTCACGCCGACCGCGTCGCGACGATCCGCTCGGTGTATGAGACGACCGGTACACTCATCGACCCGCACACCGCCGACGGCGTGAAGGTGGCGCGCGAGCATGTCGAGGCGGGCGTGCCGATGCTCGTGCTTGAAACCGCGAAGCCCGAGAAGTTTCCCGAGATCGTGTTCGAGGCGACCGGCGAGCGCATCGGTATTCCCGCGCACTTGGACGGGCTGCTCGAACTGCCGCAGCACGTCACCGAGATGGGCAACGACGAAGAGGCGCTGCGCGAGTTCGTCGCGCAGCGTGCCACCAAGCGCTAACCGATAGACGCTCGGGCACCGCGCTGCCTGTGCCAGGCCCTGAAAACCGGCGAAAGGTCACCATGTTCTTCCGAAGAAATGATGCTGAAACTGCACGCCGGCTCGCGCGGCTCGAAGCGGCCGCGGGCGTTGCACCGGCGGGCGAAGATCGATCCGGATCGACGCCCGCCGCCGGGCCTGCCGGGTCTGCCGGGCCTGCGCGCGGGGCGTGGGGCGACACGTTCGGCATGCTCGCCACGCGCTCGCTGCAGATCATCATCGTGCTGGCGCTCACCGCTGGCGTGATCGTGGGGCTCAGGTCACTCACGACCGTCGTGATTCCCATCTTGCTCGCGCTCATTTTCGCGAGCACGTTTACGCCCGTGATGGGGTGGCTGCGTGCGAGAAACGTGCCGTCGCTGCTCGCAACGATCTTGGTGCTGTTCGCGATCATGCTGATCCTCACCGGGATCGGCTGGCTGATCGTGTGGGCCGTTCGTGACCAGTGGGATGACCTGTCTAAGCAGGCGCAAGAGGGCTTCGACCAGGTGGTTGCCTGGGGGCATGAGCTGCCATTTTGGCCCACCCCCGAGCAGCTCAAAGACTGGCAAGACAGCATTACTGGTTTCTTGACGAGCTCGCAGTTTGGCTCGGGGGCGCTCGCAGGCGTAGGGGCCGTGACCAGTTTTGTAACCGGGCTTGTGCTGCTGGTGGTCGTGCTATTTTTCTTCTTGAAAGACGGGCCGCAGATCTGGCGCTTCTTGCTGCGCCCGTTTCAGGGGGAGGCGCTAGGTCGAGCCGAGCGTGCGGGGGCCAAAACCGTGCAGACGCTGGGTTCCTATGTACGCGGCACCGCGGCTGTCGCGGCCGTCGACGCGATCGGCATCGGCATCGGCCTTGCCATCTTGCAGGTGCCGCTCGCGCTGCCGCTGTCGGTGCTCGTGTTTGTGCTCGCGTTTATTCCGATTGTGGGAGCGACCCTCGCCGGCACGCTCGCGGCGCTTGTCGCGCTCGTGGCCAACGGCCCGATTAGTGCAATCGTGGTGGTGGGCGTCGTAGTTCTCGTGAACCAGCTTGAGGGAAACTTCTTGCAGCCGGTGCTCATGGGGCGCGCGCTCAAATTGCACTCCCTGGTGATCTTGCTTGCGTTGACGATTGGCACGGTGCTCAGCGGCATCTTGGGGGCCGTGCTGTCGGTGCCGATTGCTGCCGTAGCGTGGGGCATTATCAAAGTGTGGGACGGGCCAGACACGCCTGCGCGCCCGTTTCGGCCGCAGCCCAGCGCAGAATGATTGATTGCGGGCGGCGGGGTTCGGGCCGACACTCCCGGGGTTCGGGGTGCGATTTGCTGGTCGCCCCCGGGGTGTGTAAAGTTATGACCTGTTGCCGGTGATGCGAAAAGCACAGCGGTAATGCGTTCGGCCCCATCGTATAGCGGCCTAGTACGCCGCCCTCTCACGGCGGTAACGCGGGTTCGAATCCCGCTGGGGTCACCGAACACGAAAGCCTCACCCTCGGGTGAGGCTTTCGTCGTATCTGTGGAAGTGTGCACGGCCGCGTGTCAAGAGGTGTGCACGGTTGTGTGTCAAAACGACGAGACGGTGCGATAAGTGCGCGTTTTTCGTACCGATTCGTCATTTTGATACAGTCTCGTGCTTGCTGCGGCGCAGAGTGACGCGCGAAGTGACACGCGGAGCGTGCGCCCCAGTTTTTTGTACGGCGGCAGAGTGTGTCAAAATATATCTTGTTGCAAACGTGAAGTAATTCACTGCAACACAGCGTTTGGCCCCATCGTATAGCGGCCTAGTACGCCGCCCTCTCACGGCGGTAACGCGGGTTCGAATCCCGCTGGGGTCACCAAACGCGAAAGCCTCACCCTCGGGTGAGGCTTTCGTTGTTTCTGGGGTGTTATTGCGCGCGGCCCGCCTGGGCCACGTGCGGGTCTGCAGTGAGGCGTACGAGCAGTAAGCTGGGGGAGTCTAGTTTCAGCACGAAGAGGAGCGCTCAGTGGCCCGCACGATTAAACTCGCAGTCATTCCCGGCGATGGGATCGGTGTCGAGGTCACCGAGCAAGCAAACCGCGTGCTTGACGCCGTGCTTGCTGGCGGTGAGGTCGCTCTCGAACGCACCGAGTTCAAACTCGGGGCAGAGCGATTCCTCGCAACCGGCGACACTCTGCCGGCCGAAGAGCAGCAGGCGATTGCCCAGCACGACGCAATCCTGTTCGGCGCCGTCGGCGGTGTGCCAGGCGATGAGCGCTTGAAGCACGCCAACATCGAGCGCGGCTTGCTGCTCAAGCTGCGCTTCGACTTCGACCAGTACGCCAACGTGCGCCCCTGCACACTCTTCCCGGGTGTCGCTTCGACCCTCGCCGAGCCCGGTGACGTCGACTTCGTCGTCGTGCGCGAGGGCACCGAAGGCCCGTACGCGGGCAACGGGGGCACGCTGCGTGGCGGCACCCCACACGAGGTCGCGACCGAGGTGTCAGTGAACACCGCCTTTGGTGTCGAACGCATCGTGCGCTACGCCTTCGACATGGCTGCGAAGCGCCCCCGCAAGAAGCTCACCTGGGTGCACAAGACCAACGTGCTCGTGCACGCGGGTGCCACCTGGCAGCGAGTCGTAGGCATGGTCGCCGCACAGTACCCCGACATCGCTGTTGACTACATGCACGTCGACGCCGCCACGATTCACATGGTGCAAAACCCGGCCCAGTTTGATGTGATCGTGACAGACAATCTCTTTGGTGACATCCTCACCGACCTTGCCGGCGCCATCGGTGGCGGCATCGGCATCGCGGCATCGGGCAACATCAACCCCGACGGCGCGTTTCCGAGCATGTTCGAGCCGGTACATGGCTCGGCGCCCGACATTGCCGGGCAGCAAAAAGCCGACCCGACCGCAGCGATCCTGTCGGCGGCCATCATGCTCGATCACCTTGAACTGCCCGCTGAGGCCGAGCGCGTACGCGCCGCTGTGCGCGCAGACCTCGCCTCCCGCGGCACCGCCGCTCGGGGCACGAGCGAGATCGGCAATGCCGTGATCGCCGCGCTGCCCGTGCGCGCTGCCTAGCTCAACTGAAAACTTTGTAGGAACCCACACATGACGACACTCAGCTTTTCTCACACTCCCGCGACACCCCGGCCTGCCGCCGAGCGTGAAGCCCTCTTGCAAGACCCTGGATTCGGCGACGTGTTCACCGATCACATGGTCTCGATCGAGTGGACAAAGGACGCGGGCTGGCAGAACCCGCAGGTTTTGCCCTACGGCCCCATCTCGATGGACCCGGCCTCGTCGGTGCTGCACTACGGTCAAGAAATCTTTGAGGGCCTCAAGGCATACCGCCGCCCCGACGGATCAATCGTCACCTTCCGCCCACGCGCCAACGCCGAGCGCCTCAACGCCTCAGCGGTACGCCTCGCGCTCCCCGAGATCCCAGAAGACCTGTTCGTGCAGGCTGTTCATGAGCTCGTCACGATTGACGCGGACTGGGTACCCGGCGGCCACGACCAGAGCCTCTACCTGCGGCCGTTCATGATCGCAGACGAGAGCTTCCTGGGCGTACGAGCTGCCCAGCGCGCACGGTTCATGGTGATCGCCAGCCCCGCGGGCCCCTACTTTGCGGGCGGCGTGAAGCCTGTCTCGATCTGGCTTTCGCAGACCCTGGCACGCGCGGGCCGCGGCGGCACGGGCGCAGCGAAGTGCGGCGGTAACTACGCAGCCTCGCTCGCCCCGCAGAACGAGGCGACCGCCAACGGTTGCCAGCAGGTACTGTTCACCGACTCGGCGACCGTCGACACGATCGATGAGCTGGGCGGCATGAACCTGTTCCTGGTGCGGGCCGACGGTTCGATTCTCACTCCCGCACTCAACGGCAACATCCTCGACGGCATCACCCGTCGCAGCCTGATCCAGCTGGCGCGCGATCGCGGGCACGCGGTCGAAGAACGTGACGTTACGGTCAGCGAGTGGCGCGAGGGCGTTTTGAACGGCACGATCACCGAGGCGTTCGCGTGCGGCACCGCCGCCGTGATCACCCCGATCGGTCAGTTGAAGGCGAAGGACTTCACAATCGACTTCGGTGACGGCGCCCCGGGAGCTCTCACGATGAGCCTGCGCGAAGAACTCACGGGCATTCAGTTTGGCACCCACGAAGACCGGCACGACTGGCTCGACGTGATCGTGCCGGCAAAGGCATAAGCGTAAGGGGCAAGTATGAAGATCGCACGCTACCTGCACGAGGGCGAGATTTCGTTCGGCATCGTTGACCGTGCCGAAAACGGCGACGGGGTCGAACTGGTCGAGCTGCACGGCGACCCGATCGTGGCGGGCTACGACACCACCGGGCGCCGCGTGCCGCTCGGCGAGGTGCGGCTGCTCGCCCCCGTGATTCCGCGCTCCAAGGTGGTGTGCGTGGGCAAAAACTACGCCGACCATATTGCCGAGATGCGTGAGGTCACGGGCGGCGAGGCAACGCCCGAACCGTTGCTGTTTCTGAAGCCCAACACGTCGGTGATTGGGCCTGACGAGACGATCGTGCGGCCCGCGATCTCAGACCGCGTCGAACACGAGGGTGAACTTGCGCTCGTGATCGGCGCGGTCGCCAAAGACGTGTCAGAAGAAGACGCACTGAAGTACGTCTTCGGGTTCACCTGCGCCAATGACGTGAGCGCCCGTGACCTGCAAATCAAAGATGGCCAGTGGACCCGCGGCAAGGGGTTTGATACGTTCTGCCCGCTCGGGCCCGTCATCGAAACTGATCCGGATCTCGCCGACGCCCGTATCGTCACGCGCGTCAACGGCGAGGTGCGGCAAGACGGCCGCACGTCACAGCTGATCCATTCGCTCGCAAAGATTGTCGCCTACGCTTCGCAGGCGTTCACGCTACTGCCGGGTGACGTGATCTTGACGGGCACACCCGCGGGGGTCGGGCTGCTTGAAGCGGGTGACACTGTCGAAGTAGAAATCGACGGTATCGGTACGCTGCGCAACACAGTTCGCTAGAGTTCACAGTGGCGGCCAGGAGGCCGCCGCGCACCTACGGAAGGTGAGCGTTATGACCGCTCGCACCCCCGCCGCCCCCAGATTTGGGGTCGAGGAGGAGTTTCTGCTGCTCGACCAGACGAGCGGGCTGCCGCGCGACGGCGCGGTAGAACTGATTCGCGCGATACCCGAGCTCAGATGCGAACACGAGTTCTTTTATTCACAGGTCGAAACAGCGACATCGGTGTGCGAGACCGCGGCGACGGCGCTCGAAGAGCTTGGCGAGTTTCGGCGCCGGGCCTCAGCGGCCGCCGGCAATCAGGGCCTTGTGCTCGCGGGCTCGGGGCTGCCGCCCGTCGGCGGCAGCCAGCCGGGCCGCGTCGTCGAGAAGCAGCGCTACCTCGACATCGGCCGCACCATGCGCGGCATGGTGACGCGTTACTACTCGACCGGCACACACGTGCACGTTGAAGTGCCCTCGCGCGACGCCGGCGTCGAGGTGTTCGCCCGTATTGCAGCGTGGTCGCCGGTACTCGTGGCGCTCACGGCGAACTCGCCGGTCTGGCTAGGCGGCGACACAGGCTACGCCAGTTGGCGCTACCTGTCGATCCAGCAGTGGCCCAGCTCGGGGTACCCGCCCAGCTTTGCGAACGCCCACGAGTACGACACGGTCGTGCACGACCTTGTGCGGGCGGGCGCGTTGCTCGACCCGGCGCTCGTCAACTGGTCGATCCGGCTCTCAGATAAATACCCGACGATCGAGCTGCGCACCGCAGACTCGCAGCTCACGAGCGCCGACGCGGTCGCGTTCGCGCTGATCGTGCGGGCGCTCGTGGCTCGTGCGCTACGCGAGCGCGATGCGGGTGAACCGTTCGAGCGCGTGCAGCCCGACGTGCTGCGCGGCGCGCACTGGATCGCCGCGCGCAACGGGCTCGGGGCCGACCTCGTGCATCCGTCGCTGGGGGAGCCGCGGCCAGCGTTCGACGTGGTCACGGCGCTCATGGACTACGTTTCAGGCGAACTCGATGACGCGGGTGACCTTGCGATCGTCGAACGGTACCTCGAGCGGCTGCGCGCGGCGGGTGGGCCGGCGCAGCGGCAGCTCGAGGCCTGGCGCAACGGAGGAGCCGCGGGCCTGCTGCACCTCTACCGCGCAGCGCACGAAATCTCCGCGTAGTCCCCGCGCGCGTCCCAGCTCGGCTACGCTCGTGTGCAAGGCTGCGACGAAGGAGCACGAGATGAGCGACTGGCGAGCGCTAAAGGCGGGCGAGAGTGTGCGCGATCGACGTGCGCTGCTTGAGCGAGCGCACGAAGCGTTCATTGCTGATGGAGCCGCCGATCCCGAGCTGTTCGAGCGGTTCGCCCAGTTGCGTCCGATCGTGCTCGCCTCCTGGCTCAGGTCACACGAAAATACGATTGATCCGGATCATGCCCCGGCCCGCGCGCAGCTCACGCCGCAGGCCCTCATCGACCTGCGCGCCACTCACCCGATCGGGCGGGTGCTGCCGGTTGTCGAACGACTGCTTGTGCAGGAGGCGCAGGATTCGGGCTTCATCGTGGCCGTAGGTGACGCCGCCGGGAGACTCTTGTGGATCGATGGCGAGCATCGCATGCGCTCGCGCGCTGAAGACATGGGTTTTGCGGCTGGGGTCGACTGGTCAGAGGCGGCCGTGGGCACGAGCGCGCCGGGCAGCGCGATCGCGTTGAACCATGCGATTCAGGTCATGGGGGCCGAACACTACGCACGCGCCGTGCATGAGTGGAGCTGCACGGCCGCCCCCGTGCACGACCCCGAGAGCGGGTCGATTCTCGGCGTGATCGATGTCACCGGCGGCGATGGGGCAGCATCGCCGCACCTGATGCCGCTCGTAGAGGCGACGGTCGCGGCCGTGCATGCCGAGTTGAAACTGGAGTCACTGCGCGCGCTCATCGAACGCGAGCGGCAACCCGTCAAGCGACGGCCGGTCGCGCGCCCACGCTCAGCGACGGCGCCGCGCAAACTCCCGCCGCGCCTCGTGACGCTGGGGCGAGAGCAAGCAATTCTCGAGTTTGCGGGCGCGCCGCATCAGATCGGCGGGCGGCACGGTGAAATACTCCTCGCCCTTGCAGCGGCGCCCAGGGGACGCAGCGCCGCTTTGTTGGCGGGTGATGTCTATGGTGATGACCGGCAAGAACAGACCCTGCGCGCCGAGCTCGTGCGTCTGCGTAAGTGGCTCGCCGCCCAAGACCTGCCGCTCAGGCTTGAATCGCGGCCATACCGGCTCGCGGGGGAGCTGCGGGTCGACGCCCTCGAGGCGCTCGAAGCGCTCGAGCGGGGCGCCCACAGGCTCGCGCTTGCCGCCTACGAGGGGCCTGTTTTGCCGGGCTCTGACGCCCCCGTCGCGAATCGGTTGCGCGAAGATGTCGACGCGACGCTGCGTGAGGCGATGCTGCAGCAAGCAGCGGCAGAGGCGCTGTTCGAGTACGCGCAAAATTGGGCGCAGCACGACATCGAAGTGTGGCAGACCCTGCTGCAGGTGCTACCGCCGCTGTCGCCGAAACGGGCGCGAGTTGTCACAAAGCTGGGTGAGCTGCAGCGCGAATAGCGGGCTCCCGCGCGTGTGTGGTGCGCGTGTTGTGCGCATGTTGTGCGCGTAGATCACGCATGCAACGCGTATGCAACGTTGCGCTGCGTATGGTGTCTGCCACGGGCTCGCAACGCGCGGGCTCGCCACCGACAACGTTGTCAGAGGAGACCACCATGACTGTGTACGCTGCGCCGGGAACACCCGACTCCCTGGTGAATTTTAAGAGCCGCTACGAGCACTACATTGGGGGCCAGTGGGTGCCGCCCGTGAAAGGGCAGTACTTCGAGAACATCACTCCCGTCACGGGCAAAGCGTTCTGCGAGGTAGCGCGAGGCACATCAGAAGACATCGAAGCCGCGCTCGACGCAGCCCACGCCGCCGCGCCCGCCTGGGGCAAGACCAGTGTCGCCGAGCGCGCCAATATTTTGAACCGCATCGCAGACCGCATCGAGCAGAACCTCGAAATGATCGCCGTCGCCGAGACGTGGGATAACGGCAAGGCCGTGCGCGAGACCCTCAACGCAGACATTCCGCTCGCGGTCGACCACTTCAGGTACTTTGCGGGCGCAATTCGTGCGCAGGAGGGCGGCATTTCGCAGGTGAACGATGACCTCGTCGCCTATCACTTCCAGGAACCCCTCGGCGTCGTTGGCCAGATCATCCCCTGGAACTTCCCGATCCTGATGGCGACGTGGAAGCTCGCCCCCGCGCTTGCAGCGGGCAACGCGATCGTGTTGAAGCCTGCAGAGCAGACTCCCGCCTCAATTCTCGTACTGTTTGAACTGATCGGCGACCTGTTGCCGCCGGGAGTCGTGAACATTGTCAATGGATTTGGCGCTGAGGCCGGTAAGCCGCTCGCGTCGAACAAGCGGATCCGCAAGATCGCGTTCACCGGCGAAACCACGACCGGCCGCCTGATCATGCAGTACGCCTCAGAGAACATTATTCCCGTGACTCTGGAGCTGGGAGGCAAGAGCCCCAACATTTTCTTCGACGACGTGATGGCGAAGGACGACGCGTACTGGGACAAAGCGCAGGAGGGGTTCACTATGTTTGCCCTCAATCAGGGCGAGGTGTGCACGTGCCCGTCGCGCGCGCTCATCCAGGAGTCGGTCGCCGGCGACTTCCTTGACGCCGTGGTCGAGCGCACACAGAAGATTACGCGCGGAAACCCGCTCGACACCGACACGATGATGGGTGCTCAGGCGTCGAACGACCAGTTCGAGAAGATCAAATCGTACCTCGACATTGGCCGCCAGGAGGGGGCACAGATTCTCACGGGTGGTGGCGTCGACGACATCGGCGGCGAGTTCGCGGGTGGCTTCTACATTCAGCCCACCATCTTTCGTGGCACGAACGACATGCGCATCTTCCAGGAGGAGATCTTTGGACCCGTGGTGTCGGCGACCACCTTCACCGACTTTGACGATGCCATCCGTATCGCCAACGACACGCTCTACGGGCTTGGAGCCGGGGTGTGGAGCCGCAACGGCAACACGGCCTACCGTGCGGGTCGGGCGATCGAAGCCGGCCGAGTGTGGGTCAACAACTACCACGCCTACCCCGCACACGCAGCGTTTGGCGGGTACAAGTCGAGCGGCATCGGCCGCGAGAACCACCTGATGATGCTCGACCACTACCAGCAGACGAAGAACCTGCTCGTGAGCTACAAGGAGAGTGCTGACGGCTTCTTCTAAGCCGCTCGTTGGCGCAGTAGAAGACCCTCGGCGGGGGGGGGGGGGGGGGGGGGGCGCGCCCCCCCCCCCCCCCCGCCGCCGGTTCACAGGCCCTAGCGTGGCATTCCCCGCACTCGGGCGTAGCATTGAGATTGGGCGGCAGTTTGGCCGCGAAGGAGATGAAGATCGTGTCTGAATCAACTGTCAATATTGAGGCTGCCAATACTGAAGAGGCCTGTGCCTTACCCGCTGCTGAGACCGTCAAATCGGCCGACATACCGGGCTGTGTCGCCGCCCGTGCCGAGGTGCCGGGTGAGACGGTGAGCCGGCTCGCGTTTACGCCCGCGGCCATTGCGCTGATCGACAAGCTGTGGGCGATGCACGGCCCGCTCATGTTTCACCAGTCCGGCGGCTGCTGCGATGGCAGTGCGCCCATGTGTTACCAGGCCGGCGAGTTTCGCACGGGCGGCCAGGACGTGCTGCTCGGCACGCTCCAGCTCGCGCCGCTGGGCGGCCCGGGGGCGCAGGCGGGCGCGGATCCGGATCAAGCGGGGCAAGAGCCGCGCTTGATCCCGTTCTGGATGTCGGCAGAGCAGTTCGCCGTGTGGGCGCACACGCACCTGACGGTAGATGCGGTGCCGGGCCGCGGCGGCGGGTTCTCTCTCGAGGCGCCCGAGGGGCAGCGCTTTTTGATCAGGTCGCGGCTGCTGTGACGCACCGGATCAACCGCTCAGCGGGCGCCACGGGCCGCATGCGACAATAGAGCACGATGGATCCGAACAAGCTCAACCATGGCCCGGCCGCGCTACCTCCGAAGCAGGATCAGCCCCCCAAGTTGATTAAGACGCGCCCGCGCGGCTCTTCAGCGCCGCCCGAGGCACAGTCCAGGCCGCAGGTGCGCCCCAAGACCGAGGGGTGGCAGCAGCTTACCAACCCTGATGGCCGGCCGACGCTGCAGTTCGCTTCGCCGCGTGTCAAGCAGCCCGACACGCATCTCGCCGATATGACACTCGCTGAGCGTGAGGCGAAGGTCGTAGAGATGGGGCTGCCAAAGTTTCGGGCAAAGCAGCTGTCAAAGCACTACTTTGAGCACCGCACGACCGACCCGGCCGAGATGACCGACCTGCCCAAAGACCGGCGCGAGGAGCTGGCGGAAGTGTTCTTTCCGCCGCTGCTCACCGAGGTGAAGCGGCTCGTCACCGACGACGGTGACACGGTCAAGATGCTGTGGCGGCTGTTCGATGGCGCGCTCGTTGAGTCGGTGCTCATGCGCTACCCGGGCCGCATTACGCTGTGCGTGTCGAGCCAGTGCGGCTGCGGCATGAACTGCCCGTTCTGCGCGACGGGCCAGGCGGGCCTCACCCGCAACATGTCGACCGCCGAGATTCTCGACCAGGTGGTGCAGGCAAACCGCATCATCGCTGAGGGCGGGCTCGGTCGCAAGCGTCGCGCGGGTAACGGCGCCGAACCCGAGCGCGTCAACAACATCGTCTTCATGGGCATGGGCGAGCCGCTCGCGAACTACAAGCGTGTCATGAACGCCGTCAAGCGCATGGTGGCGCCGTCACCCGAGGGGCTCGGCATGTCGGCCCGCGGCATCACGGTGTCGACGGTGGGGCTTGCCCCCGCGATTCGTAAGCTCGCGGACGAAGACCTCGCGATCACGTTTGCGCTGTCGCTGCACGCGCCCGACGATAAGCTGCGCGACGACCTGATCCCAGTGAACAGTCGGTGGAAGGTCGAAGAGGTTCTCGACGCCGCGTACTACTACTACGAGAAGACCGGCCGCCGCGTCTCGATCGAGTACGCCCTCATTAAAGACATGAATGATCACGGCTGGCGCGCCGACCTGCTCGCCGACAAGCTCAATGCGCGCGGCCGCGGCTGGGTGCACGTGAACCCGATTCCGCTCAACCCCACTCCGGGGTCGATCTGGACCTCGTCGACCCGCGAGGTGACGCGCGAGTTCGTCGATCGGTTGAACGCCGCGGGCGTGCCGACTACGCTGCGCGACACCCGGGGTAAAGAGATCGACGGTGCCTGCGGGCAGCTCGTCGCGTCAGAAGAAGACAAGCGCGAGGCAAGAGAAGCCGCAGCGGCCGAGGCGGCCGCACGCGCGTAGCCGCACGCGCTTCGCGTCATCCTGTGTACGCTTCGCGTCATCCTGTGCGACGGAGGAGTCGCAGGATCCATTGCGCATGGATTCTGCGAGTCGCTTCGCTCCCGCAGAATGACACAGGAGGGGGCGTGAGCCTTATGGCAGGCGCACGCCGTGCAGGGCACGGGCTAAGAGCTCGACGTCGGCCTCGGTGTTCCACAGGTGAAAGGCTACGCGGGCGTTACCGAGTCTGCCCGACGCGGTGATGCCACCTGCTCGTAGCGCAGCAAGGGCTGCGCCGTCTGGGTCACCCCACGTCACGATCGCCGAGTTCGAGGCGGGCAACCCGAGTACCGTGCGGGCCGCGTTTGCGAGCCCCACGTCGTGGCGCTGCACTTGCGCGGGATCGAGCGCCGCGATCAGCTCGAGCGACGCGAGTGTGCCGCCAATCAACGGCCAGGCGGGGGAGAGGTCGAACCGGCTCGCATTCTCGGCGAGCGGGGTGTGCCCCGCGTAGCAGGACTCCCACACGTTCTCGGCCGAGCACCAGCCCGCTGCGATGGGCACGAGGGTGTCATCGAGCCCGTCACCCACGGTCATAAACGCCGTGCCGCGCGGCGCACACAACCACTTATAAGCGTGACAGACCGTGTAGTCGAACAACGAAGCGGGCACGGGCAGCCAGCCGAGGCTCTGCGTAAGGTCGGCCAGCGTGCGCGCTCCCACGCGCGAGGCCGCGGCGAGGAGCGCGTCGTGGTCGGCCACCTCTCCGCTGGCCGACTGCACGAGCGAGAAAGCGACGAGCGCGGTGCCCGGGGTGATTGCGGCAGCCAAGTGTTGAAGCGGGGCGTAACGTACGCGCACCCCCCGGTGTCTTTGCTGCTCAAACGGATGGGTGAGCGACGCGAAGTCACCCGCGACACAGACGACCTCGGCACCGTCGGGCAGGCTCGCGGCGATCACCGACACCAGCTGCGAAGTCTGTGACCCGATCGCCACCCGTCCTGCCGCGACCCCGGCAATGCGGGCGAAGGCGTCGCGGCAGGCCGCCACCTCGACACCGATGGCCTGCGGGTCATGCGAACCCGTTGCCCACGCCTGCGTGAACTGATTCATCGCGGCGAGGGTCGCGTGTGGCGGTAGCCCTGAGGTGCAGGCCGACAGGTATCCCGGGGCATGCGCAAACTCTGGTGTGACCTGCGTGAGGGGCGTAAAACTGGTGGCGACGGTGCTCATGGTTCGAGCGTAGGCGACCCTTGAATATAATGAAACCGAATCATTCTTATTAATCGTTTCACTATCTATTATGTTTCGCGTACAATCGTGAGCATGACTTCACCCCGCAGCACCGACCCACTCGGGTCAATCGACTCCACTGAACTGCGCATCTTGCACGCGCTCGCTACGACGGGATCGCTCACCGCCGCCGCCGCGAGTCTGGGCCTGAGCCAGCCCGCCGTGAGTCAGCGCATCAAGCGCGTTGAGACCAAGCTCGGGGTGCCGCTCATTGAACGCAGCGGCCGCGGCATTAGGCTCACCACCGCGGGCAATATTTTGGCCGATCACGGCCGCACGGTCGTCGCCGAGATCGACGCCGCAATTGCCGCGATCGACGACCTGCGCGGCGAGCGGGCGGGCACGCTGCGACTCGTGGGGTTCCCCTCGGCATCGGCCACACTCGTACCCGACTTAATGCGCAGGCTCGCGGCAGAAGCACCCGACGTGGCCCTGCAGTACCGCGAGGCCGAACCGCCCGAGGCGACTTCAATGCTGCGCGACGGTGAGGTCGACTGCGCGCTGATCTTTGACTACGAGGGCGCCGCCGAGCTGCCCGCCGGGAGCGCATTTACGCCGCTGTGGCGCGAGGAAGTGCGGCTCGTCGTGTCGAAAGAGCGCGGCTGTGACCCGGCGCTAGATCGAGCAAAGCTTGAAGATTTTGCGGCCGACCACTGGATCGCGGGCTGCGAAAAGTGTCGCGGACACCTGCTCACAGCCGCGGCAGAGGCAGGGTTTGACCCCGACATTATTCAAGAGACAGACAACGTGCCGGCCATGCTGGCGATGGCCGCCGCAGGCGGGGCCGTGGCGCTCGTGCCGGGGCTCGCGCTGGCCGCGGCTAGATCGTTGCCCGATGACGCCCGCGCCCTTGAGCTCGAACCCCCGCGCCACCGCACGATCGGTCTCGTCGCAATGAACACGGCTAATGAGAGCCCGCAGGTGCGGCTTGCTAAGCGACTCTTCGCTGGCGTCGACGGCGCAAAGTGGCACTTGGAGCCGGTCGCGTGACGGCCACGCTCACGCCCACCCACATTGTGCGGCTGCAGCGCCGCACGATCGTCGTGCTCAGTGCAGCGACGATTCTGGGGGGCCTCGGCGTTGGCGCAGCCCTCTCGGTCGGATCGCTGCTGCTCGCCGAGGTGAGCGGCAACGACGCAATCTCGGGCCTCGCCTCAGCCATGTTCAGCGCGGGCACCGCGGCCGCGGGCGTGCCGCTCGCACGCGTTGCGATGCGCCACGGCCGCCGCCGGGCGCTCGTGATTGGCAGCCTGGTGGCGTTTGCGGGCGCCGTCGTGGCGATCATCGGTGCAGCGATCGGTGTGTGGCCGGTGCTCGCACTCGGCCTCGGCATGCTCGGCGTCGCGAGCGCGGTGCAATTGCTGTCGCGTTTCACCGCCACCGATCTTGCGGCGCCGCGGCGCCGCGCGCGTGACCTGTCGCTCGTCGTCTGGATGATCACCGTGGGGGCCGTGATCGGCCCCAACCTCATCGGCCCTGGCGAGGTCGTGGGCAATGCGCTCGGCGTGCCGCCCCTCGCGGGCGTCTTCGTGTTTGCCTGCGCAGCCCAGGCCCTCGCCGCGCTCGTCAACTGGCTCGGGCTGCGGCCCGATCCGCTGCTCACCGCCCGCGAGCTCACGGCCATCGAGCTCGCCGCCCAGGGCGCCAGCGAGCCCGGTGCGCCGCAGGGCAATGATCCGGATCACGGGGCGGCAAGCGCCGCCGCGCCGCATACCTCGCGAGTCACGATCCCGCACACCGCCACGCGGGGTGCGCAGGTCGCGGTGATCGTGGTGATCGCGGTGGCCCAGATTTTGATGGTGGGCCTCATGGCGATGACCCCGCTGCACCTCATGCACACGGGCGGTACCGCCGAGATCGTCGGCCTCACCCTCAGCCTGCACATCGCGGGCATGTACGCGCTGTCGCCCGTATTTGGCTACACCACGAACAAGTTCGGCCGCATGCCGACGATCGCCGCGGGTCTTGTGACCCTCGGGATTTCGGCGTGGCTCGCCTACGTGGCGGGTGACTCGCACCTCACGGTGCAGGTCTCGCTCACCCTCTTGGGTGTGGGCTGGAGCGCGGTCACGGTCGCAGGCGCCGTGCTGCTCACCGACATCACCCCAGAGCACGAGCGACCCAAATGGCAGGGGCGCGCAGACACCTCGATGAGCGCGGCGGGCGCCGCCGCGGGAGCGCTCGCGGGGGTCGCGTTTGCGATCGGCGAGTTTCCGCTCCTCGCGCTCATCGCAGGTTTGGTGCTCGTGGGCGGTGTGATCGTCTCCTTGAAGCTCTGGCGCGTGATCGTTCGATCGTGAGCGTACGGCGAATCTAGACACCCTGCGATCGCGCGCAGCCCGAACGCGCGAGCAACGACTAGACTGGACCCGATGTCTGAGACTGCTGCCCCCAAGTTTTCCACCGCGACCGGTTCTGACGTGCGCGTACGCTTCTGCCCCTCACCCACGGGTACACCACACGTGGGAATGGTGCGCACCGCCCTGTTCAACTGGGCCTACGCGCGCCACACCGGCGGCACCTTCGTGTTTCGTATCGAGGACACCGATGCAGCGCGCGACAGCGAGGAGAGCTACGCTCAGATCCTCGATTCACTGCGCTGGCTCGGCCTTACCTGGGACGAGGGCATCGACGCGGGGGGCGAGCACGGCCCCTACCGCCAGTCGCAGCGCGGCGAGATCTACCAGGGCATTATCGAACAGCTGCAGGCCGCCGGCCACCTCTACGAGAGCTACTCGACCGCCGAAGAGATCGACGCGCGCAACATCGCTGCCGGCCGCCCCAAGCAGCTCGGCTACGACAACTTTGACCGCAACCTGACTGACGAAGAGCGTGCCGCGTTTCGCGCCGAGGGGCGCCAGCCCGCACTGCGTTTTCGGGTGCCCGACATCGATCTGTCGTTCACCGACCTCGTGCGCGGCGACATCACGTTCCCGGCCGGCTCCACGATCGACTTTGTCGTCGTACGTCCCAACGGTGCACCGCTCTACACGCTCGTAAACCCGGTCGACGACGCGCTCATGGGCATCACCCACGTACTGCGCGGCGAAGACCTGCTGTCATCAACGCCCCGCCAGATCGCGCTGCACTCGGCGCTCGTCGAACTGGGCATCGAGGCGGCTATTCCGCAGTTCGGTCACCTGCCATACGTGCTGGGCGAGGGCAACAAGAAGCTGTCCAAGCGCGACCCCGAGTCGAACCTGCTGCACCACCGTGCGCGCGGGTTTATTCCCGAGGGGCTGCTCAACTACCTGTCGCTGCTGGGCTGGTCAATCGCTCCGGATCGCGATATCTTCACGAGCGCAGAGATGATCGCAGCGTTCGACGTCACCGACGTGAACCCCAACCCCGCGCGCTTCGATCAGAAGAAAGCCGATTCGATCAACGCCGACCACATTCGGTTGCTCGGTGAAGAGGATTTCGGCACGCGTATTCTGCCGTACCTCATTGCGGGTGGCTCGCTGCCCGTTGAGCCGTCGGCCGCGCAGCTCGAGACCGTGCGCCTGGCTGTTCCCCTCGTACAGAGCCGCATCACCGTGCTGTCAGAGGTCAACGACATGCTCGGGTTCCTCTTCACCCAGGCAGCTGCGCTCAGCTACCAAGACGACGCGCTGAAGTCACTCAAGGGTGACTCAACGGCAGTGCTCACCACGGGAACCGCCGCACTCGAAGCGATCGAGGCTGCAGACTGGAACACCGAGGCGATTCAGACTGCGCTGCAGTCGGCGCTCATCGACGGGCTGGGGCTCAAACCCCGCGTGGCATTCGGGGCGCTGCGCGTCGCTGCCTCGGGACGTCGCATCTCACCGCCGCTGTTCGAGTCGTTTGAACTGCTCGGCAAAGAAGAAACCCTGGCCCGGCTGGCAAAGCTCACCGCATTCTTGGCTGAGCAGGCGGCCGCGAAAGCTGCAGACGAGGAGTAATCCATGACGGCGGGTGCGAATGACCTTCCCATTGGCGTCGCGATCATCGGTGGCGGCCCGGCTGGGCTATCGGCCGGGCTGCAGCTGGTGCGCGCCAACCGGCGCATCGCCATTCTCGACAGTAATCGCCCCCGCCACTCGGCGACCCTGCAGTCGCACGGGTTTCTGACGCGAGATGGTGCATCACCGCTCGAACTGCGCAGGCTCGGGCGCGAAGAGTTCGAGTCGTACTCGACCGCGCAGTACGCCCAAGCGATCACGCGATCAGTGGAGCGGTTGAGCGAGCGCGAGGCGCACGCCGTCGGCTTTCCAGACGGCATCGGGTTTCGGGTGCGCGGCACCGGGATCCGGGGATCGGGCGACGCCGAGTTCATTGCCCGCCGCGTACTGATCGCAGCCGGGCTCACCGAACAGCTGCCGCCGCTGCCCATGATTCGCGCTTACTATGGCACTGCGCTGCACAGCTGCGTCGAATGCGATGGCTTCGAGAAAACCGACAAGCCGCTCGTGCTGATCGGTGAAACAGCCGACCTGTTCGCGCGGGCGCTCTTGATTAGCCGCTTCAGTTCAGACCTGATCGTGTTTACCAACGGAGCAGACACGATCCGGCCCGAACAAGAATCGCAGCTTGCCGCGATTGGGATTCGCGTCGAGCGGCGCGCTATCGACGACATCGTGGGCGAGAAAGCCGACATGACCGGTGTGCGGCTCGCCGACGGAGAAGTCATTCCTCGGGTCGGTGGATTTGTGCGCCCACGCTGGAGTGCGCCCGTCGAGTTTATGGGCGACCTCGAGATTGAACGAGACGGGTGGGGACTCGTGGTGGTCGATGACCGCGGCGAGACAAGCGCGCGCGGTGTCTATGCCGTGGGCGACATCGTGCCTCCCGGCCCGCAACAGCTCATCATTGCCGCGGGGAACGGTGCGCGAGTGGCGGCCAAGCTCAATATGGACATGATCCGCGGCGCGCTCGGAGTGGGGATGATCGATGACTGACACGACGGAGCTGAGCATGGGCCGAGCTGATACTGAGGGGAACGGATACCTGACTCCGGGCGCGCGGTCGGCGCAACGTGGGTCACGCTACGCTACGATCTCAGCCATCTTCGTAGGCATTCTGCTGATCTCAAACGTGGTCGCCGTGAAGCCGATTGCGTTTGGCGAGATATCGCTGGGCAACGTGTCACTGCCTCTCGTGTTTGACGGCGGCGTCTTTTTGTTTCCGCTCGCCTATGTGCTCGGCGACGTGCTCGCTGAAGTCTACGGGCTGAAGGCGTCTCGGCGGGCGATCTTTGCGGCCTTCGGGCTCGCGCTCATTGCCTCGCTCACGATCCTGCTCGTGCAGGTCTCGCCGCCCGCGGCAGGCTGGGACAATCAAGAAGCGTTCGCTGCAGTGCTCGGGTTTGTGCCACGCATCGTCGCTGCCAGCCTCGCTGCGTTTCTCGCGGGTCAGCTCGTCAACGCCTGGGTGCTTGACCGGTTGCGGCGCCGCACCTCGGGGCGCTTTCTGCGCACCAGGCTTATCGGCTCAACCATCGCGGGGCAGCTGATCGACACGCTATTGTTTTGTACGATCGCGTTCGCCGGCATTATCACCGGTGTCGATTTCGTCATGTATGTCGTGCTCGGCTATGTCGTCAAGGTTCTCGCCGAGGTCGTACTCTTGCCGGTAACGACGCGCGTGATCAAATTCGTGCGCGCGGCGGAGGAGCGCGAGCTCAAAGCCTGACCCGCTGGCATAGCAAAGGCCGCCGCTCCTTGGGAGCGGCGGCCTTTGGCGATCCGGCGCAGATTAGGCGCGCGCTACCTGCAGCGCACGTGCCTTCTCTGCCGCCTCGCGCGCGAACTCGACACCGTACTGGCGACCCAGAACCTCGTCGCGCAGCTCGGCAAAGGTGCCATCGATGATGCTGGCCCGGATCCGGTCGACGAGGCGCACAATGTAGCGCTCATTATGGATCGTGGCGAGGGTGGAGGCGAGCATCTCTTTCGCTTTGAAGAGGTGGTGCAGGTAGGCGGCCGTGTAGTTCTCGCACGTGTAGCAGTCGCACTCTTCGTCAAGCGGGGCGAAGCGGCGACGCTGGCCCGCGGACTTGGCGTTGATGCGTCCATTGGGGGAGTACATGCTACCGCCGCGAGCCTGACGCGACGGGGCCACACAGTCAAAGGTGTCGGCGCCCGCGGCGATGCCCGCAAACAGATCATCGGGTTCTGAGATGCCGAGCAGGTGCCGCGGCTTGTGCTCGGGCAGCTCATCGCTCACCCAGCCTGTGATGGTGCCGAGCTTGGTCTTCTCGAGGGCGCCGCCAATACCAAAACCGTCAAAAGTTTGGTGGGGCGCACGGTCGCCGGTCATGGCGGCGAGCCCGCTCGCGGCCTGGCGACGTAGATCCTCATACTGCGCTCCCTGCACGACACCGAAGAGCGCCTGGTAAGGACGGTGAGATCGCTCCGAGGTTTGGGCTGCGTGCTCATCGAGGCACCGCACTGCCCATCGTGCGGTGCGGGCTACAGAGTCTTCTTGGTATTCCCTCGTGTTGAGGAGCGTGGTGCACTCGTCGAAGGCGAAGATGATGTCGGCGCCCAGCTGGTGCTGAATCTGCATAGACACCTCGGGTGTGAAACGGTGTTTGTCGCCGTTGATAAAAGACTTGAACGTCACGCCGTCTTCGTCGACGTGCGCGAGCCGCTCTTTCGTCTTCGCGATCACGTCGGTTGTCGCGTGATCGTGCTCGGCCATGGAGATCACCTTCTTGAAACCGACACCGAGTGACATCACCTGAAACCCACCCGAATCGGTGAACGTTGGGCCACTCCAGTTCATGAACTTACCGAGCCCACCGGCCTCGTCGACAAGGTCGCTGCCTGGCTGCAAGAACAGGTGGTACGCATTTGCAAGCACAGCCTGGCCGCCGAGCTCACTCACCTTGGCGGGAAGAACCGCCTTCACCGTGGCCTTCGTTCCGACGGGAATGAAGGCTGGGGTCTGTATGTCACCGTGGGGTGTGCGGATCGTGCCGGCGCGGCCGAGTGGTTGGTCTTTGCTGCCGCGCGCACCGCCGCTTTCGAGGCGATGATCGACGGCAAAGGAGAAATCCGCGGGGGAGGGCGGCTGGGTATGGCTCGTAGTCACCCGTCCATCTAAGCAGGCGGCGCATGAAAGAACGGGCTATGTAGGTGAACAGACGGGAGCCGACACGCCCGGCGCTGGGGCTCGGGTTGCCCTGCGGGGCGGGACTGCGTAATGTTATCTCTTGTCGCCGCAACGAAGCCGGGCCGCAGAGCGGGCCGGCTGAATTAGCTTGCGGTAAACA
>NZ_JBTJEP020000022.1:0-55359 GCF_054456635.2 Leucobacter faecis | reverse complement strand
GTGTGGGAGAGTAGGTCACCGCCGGACATCTTTTAGTGGGGGTTGGTTCACAATTGTGTGAGCCAGCCCCCTTTTTTTTATGCCCAAAACCAGGGACATATACAGCCCCAGGAATCTGCCACGCGCTCCCCGATAGGATTGTGGCGGGCCATCTAGATACCTTAAGAAAGTAGGCAGTGCATGGGTGCAATGACCAGCATGCTGCTCGTCGTTGCGCTGTGCGCTATCTGCGTCCACCCTGTGGTGGCACGGCTCGGACCACGATCGTTCCTGCTCCTTGCCACCCTCATGGGCGGAATGTTCAGCTGGGTTTTGGTGCTGAGTATCCCGGTCTTCGGGGGAGACGTACTCACCGAGTATCACGAGTGGATCCCTCAGCTGTCTATGAGCCTCGGGTTCAGGCTAGATCCTGTCGCGGCCGTGTTCGCGCTCCTCGTCACAGGGGCGGGCGCGCTCGTGTTGCTCTACTGTGCGTATTACTTCGAAGCAGGCGAAGCAGGGCTCGCACGGTTCGCCGCCGTGTTCATGGGCTTCACTGTTTCGATGCTGGGGCTCGTGCTCGCGGACGATGTCTATCTGCTCTTCATCTTTTGGGAGGCCACAACGGTCTTCTCCTTTCTGCTCATCGGCCACGTCACGAGGCTTCGAACGGCTAACGCGGCCGCGTTGCAGGCACTCATCGTAACGACGTTTGGCGGCCTGGCAATGCTCGTGGGGCTCGTGCTACTGGTAGCAGAGACGGGAACGAGCTCGCTCGCGGGCATCGTCGAAGCATCGCCCACCGGTGTGACGGCGACGGTAGCGGTATATCTCGTGCTCACGGGAGCGCTTTCTAAGTCAGCGATTTTCCCGTTCCACTTCTGGCTGCCCGGTGCCATGTCAGCCCCCACACCAGTGAGCGCGTATTTGCACGCCGCAGCCATGGTGAAGGCAGGCGTGTACCTGATTGCTCGGCTGGCCCCCGGGATTGCCGACGTGCCAGGCTTCAGGGTGACCCTGGTGTGCCTCGGGGCCATCACCATGATCAGCGGCGGGCTCCGTGCACTGCGCCAGTACGATATCAAGCTGCTGGTTGCGCACGGCACGGTCAGTCAGCTGGGCTTGCTCGTGATGGTGATCGGCATTGGCACCCCGGCCACGACCTTCGCCGGCATCACGCTGCTGCTCGCCCACGCCGCGGCAAAAGCGCCCCTGTTCTTGTCGGTCGGGGTGATCGACCACGCAACCGGCACTCGTGACATGCGTGAGTTGAGCGGGCTAGCACGTTCGATGCCCGTGCTCGCGATCATTTCGGGGGTTGCCGCGGCATCCATGGCCGGGTTCCCACCGTTTGTCGGGTTCGTCGCCAAAGAAGCGGCTTTCACTGAGATGCTCGACGAAGGCCAGGGCAGCAATCTCGCCGTCCTCGCATTCTGGGTCGCGCTCGTCGGCAGCATTCTTACTGTGGCCTACATGGGGCGCTTCTACTGGGGAGCGTTTTGGTCGAAGCCGGGTGTGGCGCCCTCACGCATCGTGCACGCGCAGCACCCGGGCATCTACGTCGCCCCCGCAATTTTTGCGAGCCTCGCGCTGCTGCTTGGGGTCGGCGCACCCTGGTTGGGTGAGGTGTTGAGCATCGGTTGGCCGAGTGACGCGGCGAGTCTTGCGCTCTGGCACGGGTGGACACCGGCTCTTGCGGCCTCAGGCGCTGCGATCGCCCTCGGCCTCGTCATCGCGGTGCTGCTGGCAAAACGCGGCCGCCCGCTACCCGCGCCGCCCGAGCGCTTTACCGCAGCGCACATCTACTGGGTGCTCACCCAGTGGATCGATACGTTGGCCGTTCGCACCACTGCCGTCACACAGCGAGGTTCCCTACCGTTCTACCTCTCCGTGATTCTCATTGTCGCGGCGGGAAGCCTGGGCGGCACCATTCTTTGGGGCCAGGCATGGCCCAACGAGTATGTACTCATGAGCTCACCGGCAGAGCTGCCCATCGCGATCCTCATGATTGTCGCGGCCTGTTTCGCGCTGCGCGCCCGCACACGCTTCCAAGCTGTTGTGCTCGTGGGCGTCACTGGTTATGGCATGGCCGCGCTCTTCGCAACCCACGGTGCACCCGACCTTGCCCTGACGCAGGCGCTTGTCGAAACCGTCACGCTCATTGCGTTCGTGCTCGTGATCCGGCGCCTGCCGCAGCGACTCAACACGCGAGTGAAGCGGCCCGTGCGCTGGGCCCGCGCCGTGATCGGCATCGCGACCGGCCTCACGCTCGGCGCCGCCGCGATCGTCGCACTCGGTGCGCGCGTCGCTGACCCGATCTCCCTAGAGCTACCGGGCCTTGCGTACGCGGGCGGTCACGGCAGCAACGTGGTCAACGTGATGCTCGTTGATATTCGCGGTTGGGACACGATGGGCGAACTCTCTGTTGTGCTCGCCGCGGCCACCGGGGTGGCCTCGCTCGTGTTTCTCAGCACACGCGCTGATCTACGCCCCAAGCTCTCTCGCAAGCAGGCGCGCACCGTCGCCCGCGACAATCTGCGCCGCGTCGCTGATCCTAACGATCCAGCCAGGCGTACGCCGTGGGTGCTTGCGGGCCGAACGCTCGACCCGGCGAACCGTTCGATCCTGCTCGAAGTTGTCGTGCGGCTCATCTTTCACGGTCTCATCATCCTGTCGATCTATCTGCTGCTCACGGGCCACAACTCGCCCGGCGGCGGGTTCGCGGGCGGGCTTGTGGCCGGCCTCGCGCTCGTCGCTCGCTACCTCGCCGGGGGGCGTCACGAACTGAGCGCCACCGTGCCGCTCGACGCTGGCCGTATTTTGGGGGCGGGGCTCGCTATCGCGGTGACAATGGCACTGCTTCCGATGTTCTTTGGCCAGTCGGCGCTCGCCTCTGCCTGGATCGACGTGGACCTCGGCTGGTTCGGCACACTGCCGCTCGTCACATCGACGCTGTTCGATATCGGCGTGTACCTCGTGGTTTTTGGTCTGGTGCTCGATGTGCTGCGCAGCCTCGGCTCAGAGATTGATGAACACGAAGAGCTCGACAAACAGGCGGCCCAGCAAGAGGAGGCGAAGACCCCGTGACCACACCACTCATACTCGTTCTCGTGATGGTGGTGCTGATCTCCTGCGGCATCTACCTCATGCTCGACCGCACCCTCACGCGCATCCTGCTCGGATTCTTGCTGGTGGGTAACGGCGCGAACCTGCTCATTTTTCTGATGTCCGGATCATTTGGCCGAGCACCGATCGTCGGGGGCGGAGAAGAAGGCATGAGCGATCCACTGCCGCAGGCCTTCATTTTGACGGCGATCGTGATCACGTTTGGTGTGAGCGCATTCTTGCTCGCGCTGATTTACCGTTCTTGGCGGCTTGCACAAGACCGCAGCGATACCGTGCGCGATGACGACTCCGATCTCGAGCTGGGCTCGACCGACGCTCTCGCGAGCGACGAGGTGACCGATGAGGACGTGGCCGAGACGCCCGAAACCTCTGACGACACAGAGACCGACGAAGATGCCGAGTTAGGCATCGACGTGGCGAGCCAGCAGACCGGAGGAAACCACGCATGACCGTGCTTGTGCCTTTGATCGTGCTCGTGCCGCTGGCGGCGGCGGCCATCACGCTCGCGCTGCCGGGGCGCAGGCGCACCCAGCAGGGCATCACGCTCGCCGCGCTGATCGCAGCCGTGGGCATCTCGGGCACCCTCATGTGGGTGGTCGATGCCCAGGGCGCACTCGTCATGGAGGTGGGAGGTTGGGCAGCGCCCTTCGGGATCGCGCTCGTCGTCGACCGAGTGGCGGCGCTCATGCTCACGGTGTCGGCCGTGGTACTGCTCGGGGTGTTTCTGTTCTCGATCGGTCAGGGCCTCGCCGACGGCGACGATGAGACGCCCGTTTCGATCTACTATCCGACGTACCTCGTGCTGGGCGCCGGGGTCTTCAACGCGTTCGTCGCGGGTGACCTCTTCAACCTCTACGTCGGCTTCGAGATCCTTCTGGTGGCGAGCTATGTGCTGATCACCCTCGGGGGCACGGCGCAGCGCATTCGTGCTGGCGTCACCTACGTTGTCGTGTCGCTCGTGTCTTCCGTGCTGTTTCTTGCCACGATTGCCCTGATTTATGGTGCTACGGGCACGGTCAACATGGCCCAGCTCACGCTGCGCATCGCTGAGCTGCCGGGCGAAGTGCAGTTGCTTCTCAACCTTGCCCTGCTCATTGCGTTTGGCATTAAGGCAGCAGTGTTTCCGCTGTCCTTCTGGCTGCCCGACTCGTACCCCACGGCTCCTGCGCCCGTGACCGCGGTGTTCGCTGGGCTACTCACGAAAGTGGGCGTGTACGCGATTATTCGCAGCCAAACCCAGCTTTTTCCGCACTCCAGCGTTGACCCATTACTCATGGTGATCGCAGGGCTCACGCTCTTGATCGGCATTCTCGGTGCCGTGTCGCAGCTCGACGTGAAACGACTGCTCTCGTTCACATTGATCAGCCATATCGGGTACATGATCTTTGGTATCAGCATGGCAAACGCCGCCGGATTCGCCGCCACCATCTATTACATCGCGCACCACATTATTGTGCAGACGACGCTGTTCTTGGCAGTGGGACTCATTGAGCGTGAAGGTGGCACGACCTCGCTCGCCGAACTGGGCGGTCTGATGCGTCGCTCGCCGATTATCGCGGTGCTGTTCTTTATTCCAATGCTCAACCTGGGCGGGATCCCGCCGTTTTCTGGCTTCATCGGCAAGATGGGGCTCTTCACTGCCGCGGCAGACCTTGCGACTCCGGGGGCATACTGGCTGATTGGCATCGGGGCGCTCGTATCTTTGTTGACGCTGTATGCGCTCGCACGCGCCTGGGTGCTTGCATTCTGGCGACCGCGCCGCACTTCGGTGGTGCGCGCGGCGGCTCCCTCTACAGAGGCGATGGTGTTACGCGCCCGAGAAGACGCGATGATTGAGAAGTTGCAGGACGCCCCCGACGCTGGCCCGCTGCAGGACCGCAAAGACATTCCTAAGTTGATGCTCACCGCGACGACGGGCATGGTACTTGTCAGCCTTGCGCTGACGGTGTTTGCGGGCCCGCTGTACGCGTATGCGACGCGGGCGGGCGAGACGATGGCGAACCCGGGTAAGCTCGTCTCGATGGTGCTAGGTGATACGCCGGGGCAACTCGGCGGTGGCAGCGGTGACACCGCGCCAGAGGGGAGCAGCGAATGAGCGAGCTGCGTCGCCTCGAGCGCGCTGTGCGCGTGCACGAGCTACCGCTCATGGTGGGCCTCGTGGCGCTGTGGGCGCTCTTGTGGGGCGAGTTCTCGCCGCTGTCGATCGTGAGCGGCGTGATCGTCGCAATCGTCGTGATGCGTCTATTCTATTTGCCGCCGGTCGAACTAGCGGGCAAGTTTAGTCCGTTACATGCGCTGCGCTACCTGGCCTACTTTCTCTGGCACGTGGCGAAGGCGTCATGGCAGGTGGCGTGGCTAGCGGTGCGCCCGGGCCCCACACCGCCCGTCGCCATCATCGGCGTGAAGCTGCGCACCAAGTCAGACTTTATTTTGACTGCGACGGGGCTCACGATTTCGCTGATTCCCGGCTCGTTCGTGGCAGACGTCGACCGGTTCGAATCGGTGCTCTACCTGCACGTGCTCAACACGCCCAGCCAGCACGAGATTACGGCGATGCGCCGTGAGGTGCTGCGCATTGAGCGGCTGCTCGTGCTCACATTTGGTACCGTCGGCGGGCAGACGGCACCTGAAAGCCCGCCCGAAGGCACCCCCGAAGGCACCCCCGAAGTCGAACAGTCACGAGAGGAGCGGAGCGCATGAGCACGACGATGCTGGTCCTCGCGATCACCGCGGGGGTAGGGCTCAGCCTCACCGCCATGATGACGATCGTGCGCATTGTTGCGGGGCCGACGCTGCTCGACCGCATGATCGCTTCAGATGTGTTGCTCACAACACTGATGCTCGCGCTCGGGCTCGATATGGTGGTGCGCGGCCACACGGACTCGATTCCGCTCATGGTGTCGATTGCGGCCACCGCGACCCTCGCCACGATTGTCGTCGCACGCTACGTGCGCAGGCAGCGGGTCACTCCGGTGGCGCCGCCAGCGGGAGGCAGCAATGTTTAGTATCGCGCTTGCCGAACTCGTACCTGACGGCAGCCTCGCCGCCACCATTATGGACCTCACCGCGATGGTGTGCCTCGTGCTCGCGGCCGTACTGTCGGTCGCGGCCGGCATCGGTCTGCTGCGGTTTCCCGATGCACTCACCAGGCTGCACGCCGCCACCAAACCGCAGGTTTTTGGGCTGCTGCTCACGATCGCAGCTGTCGCGCTCGATCAACGCTCATTCGCAACGCTCGCCGCGCTCATTCCCGTCTTCGTCTTTCAGTCACTCACGGCCCCCATCGCGGCCCACATGGTGGGGCGCGCGGCATACCGTGCCGGTCAGGTCGACGAAGAGACCATGGTCATTGACGAACTGGGCCCCGCGATCGACCGCAGCGACTCGCTCTACCGCTGACTCGCGCTTCGGGCTCCGGATCAAGGGCGGGCTGACAGGGCTGTGCCCCGCAACAGTTCAGCCCCCGGCCGCGTGAGAGCGTGACCGGGGGCTGATCAGAGTAACCAGGCGATGGCGGTTACACGTCGACCAGGTACCGGCTGTAACCGGGTACGGTGAGGAAGGTCGGAAACTGGTCGCCCAGCGCCACATCCGTGAAGAGCGCCACCGCATCGTCGAAGTGGTCGCCGGTGAAACGATCGAACCCCGCGACGGCCTCGGTGATCAGTTCGGTCACCCAGCCCGCCGTGATCGCGGTGCCCTCGGCCGTGCACTGATCCTGGTGAATCCACTGCCAAATCTGAGACCGGCTGATCTCAGCGGTCGCCGCGTCCTCCATGAGATTGTCAATAGCGACGGCCCCGTGACCGCGCAACCATGCCTCGATGTAGCGAAGCCCGATCGTCACGTTCTCTCGCACCCCGGCCTCGGTGATGTCCCGGCCGATGCGCACATCGAGTAGTTGCGCAGCGGTGACGTGCACGTCGTTTCGCTGCCGATCAAGCTGGTGGGGGCGGTCGCCGAGCACGGCGTCGAATTCCGACTGCGCGATCCGGATCAAATCGGGGTGAGCGACCCAGGTGCCGTCGAAGCCGTCAGCGGCCTCGCGGCTCTTGTCCGCGCGCACCTTGGTCTCTGCCCGCGCCGTGACCTCGGGATCGCGACGGTTCGGGATGAAGGCGCTCATGCCGCCGATGGCGTGTGCACCGCGGCGGTGGCAGGTCTGCACGAGAAGCTCGGTGTAGGCGCGCATGAAGGGCACCGTCATTGTGACCTCGCTGCGGTCGGGCAAGACGAAGCGGGCGCCGCGGCCGCGATAGTTCTTAATGATCGAAAAGATGTAGTCCCAGCGGCCCGCGTTGAGACCCGCGATGTGATCGCGCAGAACGTAGAGAATCTCTTCCATCTCGAAGGCGGCAGGAAGGGTCTCGATGAGCACGGTGACCCGGATCGTGCCGTGCGCGAGGCCCAGATATTGTTCGGTGAAGGTGAAGATCTCGTCCCACAACTTCGCCTCTTCGCTCGATTCGAGCTTGGCAATGTAGAAGTAGGGGCCCCGGCCGCGGGCGACGAGCTCCCGGGCGTTATGGAAGGCGTATAGGCCGAAGTCGACGAGGCTGGCAGAGGCGGCGCCTGCGCGGCCCTGTGCGTCAACGTAACGCAGATGCTTTTCGACGAGGTGCCACCCGCGGGGGCGCATCACGATGGTCGGCGTGCGTTCGGCGGTGACAGCGTAGTGCTTGCCCTCGGGGCTTGTGTACTCGAGCTGCTCACGAATCGCGTCGAAGAGGGTGAGCTGTCCGCCGATCATGTTCGCCCAAGTGGGGCTTGTGGCGTCCTCTTGGTCTGCGAGCCACACACGGGCTCCAGAGTTCAGGGCGTTAATTGTCATCTTCGGGTCAGTGGGCCCGGTAATTTCAACGCGACGGTCTTCCAAGCCGGGCCCCGCCCCTGCGACCCGCCAGTTCGCGTCTTCGCGAATATGGCGCGTGTCTTCGCGAAACTTGGGGTCGCGGCCGTTGCCGATCTCGTAGCGGCGGCGCTGCCGGTCTGCGAGCCGCTCGTGGCGGACGTTTGCGAATCGCGTGTGCAGTTTAGTGACGAAGGCGAGAGCCTCCGCGCTCAGTATTTCGTCGCTGCGGTCGAACGGCCTGCCGAGAATCTCGATGCGGGGTGTGTGCGCGGGTGCGGCGGTCTGCGTGAAATACGGGGCCGCCTGTGTGATGGTCATGATGTGTCCTTTGTCGTCGTCGTGCCTGGTAATTCCATCTTGGGGTGAGTGCAATAGCAGGGAAGACCTTTTGAGGTGAGAAATTCGCCGGTATTTCTGCTTGCTGAAAATACGCGCGGGTGGCACGATGAACGCATGACATCGCTGCTAGGAGTTCAAGAGCCGGGCGTATCTGACCCGGGGGACGCACTCACGCTGGGCCGTCGCGTGCGTGAACGACGCACGCGACTCGGTATGACGCTCGAGCAGCTGGCCGCTGCCGTCGAGCGTGCACCCTCACAACTGTCGGCGATCGAGAACGGTAAACGTGAGCCGCGACTGCCCCTACTGCGCGCTATCGCTCAGGCCCTTGACTCGACCGTCGATGAGTTGCTGCTCGAAGAAGCCCCGAGCGAGCGGGCTGCGCTTGAGATTGCGGTGGAGCGAGCGCAACGCGGTGCGGTCTTTACCGCACTCGGTCTTGCGCCGATCCGGGTGTCAAAGGCCACAAGTGACGAGACGCTGCGCGCACTTCACGGCCTGCACCAGGAGGTCGAGCGGTTGCACCGTGAGCGGGCGGCTACGCCCGAGGAAGCGCGTCGGGCCAATACCGAACTGCGCCGTGAAATGCGCGTGGCAGGTAACTACTATGCTGACCTCGAACATGCCGCGCAGGGCCTGCTTGAATCAGTGGGCTACTCGAGCGGGCCAGTGTCGCAGCAGGTTGTCTCGAACATCGCAGCCAAGCTCGGCTTCAGTCTGCACTACGTCTCTGACGTGCCGCACTCGACCAGGTCGGTGATTGACCGACGAAACGGACGCATCTATCTCGCCGCGAATGTGCCGTCACGAGATGCACGCGCTCCCGTGCTTCGGGCGCTTGCTGGCGTGGTGTGCGGGCATGAGGAACCTCGTAACTACGGGGACTTCTTGCGGCAGCGTGTTGAAGCGAACTATCTCGCAGGCGCTGTGCTCCTACCCGAGGCGGCCGCGGGGGAGCACCTGCGCACCGCAAAGCGTGAGCGGCACCTTTCGATGGAAGACCTGCGCGACGCGTTTGGTGTGTCATACGAGATGGCAGCCCACCGCTTCACGAACCTGGCGACCGAGAAACTCGACCTGCGCGTGCACTTTATGAAGGCGCACGAATCTGGCACGCTCATTAAGGCCTACGAGAATGACGGCGTCAGGTTTCCCTCGGACGCACTCGGCAACTTTGAGGGTGCTTACGTCTGCCGCAACTGGACCGCGCGCACCGTCTTCGGGCAGCCCGACAGGTTTAATCCCTGGTACCAGTACACAGACATGGCGGCCGGCGGCACATACTGGTGCACCTCTCGCGTCGAGAAGGCTAAAGAGGGCCTGTACTCGGTGAGCGTGGGCGTCAGATTTGAAGACGTCAAATGGTTTCGTGGGCGTGAAACCGGCAACCGCACCGCATCGAACTGCCCCGATGACAGGTGCTGTAGGCGCGCGTCTGAAGAGCTCACCCGCAAGTGGGAGCAGGCGGCGTGGCCTGAAGCCTCGACGCCGACGAGCCTCCTGGCAGCACTGCCGACCGGCACTTTCCCAGGGGTAGACACCAACGAAGTGTATGAGTTCCTTGAGCGCCACGAACCGTAAGCGGTAAAGCCGCCACGCGCGGCCGTACACTTCAAAGCCCGATATTGGGCAGCGAGGTGCGTAAGCAACCCAGGCTGCGATAGCGTAGGGAGTACAACAGGGCGCAAGCCCAACACGTCACGAGTTTGGAAGGTGGGTGGGTTATGAACGCTGAATTTCATCCCCGGCGATCCGACGGCACCGAGGCGCGCGCAACTCAGCAGTTTCGCGATGACCTGGGGGCAATGATTCGAGCCCACGCGACCGATCTTTCCGTTGACGAGCGCGAAGCTGTAGGCGCACTGCCCTCGGGGGCGGCGTTGCTCGTTGTACGTCGCGGCCCCGACCAGGGGGCACGCTTCTTACTTGACCGCGATGTGACGGTGGCGGGGCGGCACCCGGCCGTCGACATCTTTCTCGACGATGTAACAGTGTCGCGCAGGCACGCAGAGTTTCACCGCAGTGGCACGGCGTTTAGCGTCGTCGACCTCGGCTCGCTCAACGGCACGTTCTGCGACGGGGCGCGCATCGATGGCGAGCTTGCGCTCACCGATGGCGCAGAGGTGCAGGTGGGCAAGTACCGTTTCACCTTCTTTGCGTCGCGCTTCGACCTGGGTGAGAGCGCCTAGGGTGGGTTCCCCCAGGGTCGCGCGGTCATCGCAGGAGCTGCTGAGCATCGGTCAGGTGCTCGCGCTGCTTCGCGACGACTTCTCTGACCTCTCGCCCTCGAAGCTGCGGTTTCTCGAGGAGCAGGGATTGGTGCGACCCGAGCGTACGCGGGCTGGCTACCGCAAATTTGGTCAGGTGCACATCGAGCGCCTGCGCATGATCCTTTCGCTGCAGCGCGATCACTACCTGCCGCTCAAAGTCATCGCAGAAGTGCTTGAAGAGATTGATGCGGGCCGCGATCCGGTGATTCCCGGGGCGGCCCGTACCGTGTCGAGTATTTTGACACCGCAGCGGGTGCTCAGCGGCGAAGAGCTGTGCCGAGCTACGGGCGCATCAAGGCGGTTCTTGGGCGAGGCAATCGCGGCGGGCTTACTCCCAGCAGCCGAGGTGTTTCCGCGTGAAGCTGTGACACAGCTGACTTCGCTCATCCACCTGGCAGAGAGCGGCATCACCCCGCAGCATTTGCGCGCCCTGCGGGTGGCGGCTGAACGTGAGGCAGAGCTCATTTCGCACGCTGTTGCCGCGCGTGGCGTCAAGAGCGCCACTCCGCGCGGTGTCGAAGACTCACTGGAGCTCGCAGAGCACCTTGATACCGTGCGTTCCGGCGTGTTGCGACGCCGATTTGGCTCCGCGTAAACGACCGCTTGCCGCGGCATGTCAACGAAGCTCGGAGGGGTCGCGCCGACACGCTCAAAATGGTGTGTGTCGGTCGTTGATCTCGGGCCCAAGGGTCGGTAGCGTTGTGTGAGTTCGGGGCCGCTCGGTTGCCGATTCGATGAGAGGAACGTGATGGAGAACTCTGAGCCGCGCGATACGCACGCGCAGCAGGGCTCGAGCGCGCCTGAGCTTCTCTTTGACGACGGTCTACCGCGCCCCAAGGCGAGTGGCTACAAAGGCAACACCGCGGCGCGTGCTGCGGGCATCAGCTACCGACAACTCGATTATTGGGCGCGCACTGGGCTCGTTGAGCCGACCGTGCGCGGAGCCAAAGGATCGGGTTCACAAAGGCTCTATGGGTTCCGCGACATCCTCGTACTGAAACTCGTGAAGCGCCTGCTCGACACGGGCATTTCGCTGCAGCAGATTCGCACGGCCATTGCGCAACTACACGAGGCCGGCGTGCACGATCTATCGCAGACGACCCTCATGAGTGACGGGGCGAGTGTCTACCTGTGTACCTCGAGCGATGAGGTGATCGACCTCGTAAGTCGTGGCCAGGGCGTATTTGGTATCGCGGTCGGTAAAGTGCTGCGAGAGGTCGAATCATCGCTTATCGACATGGACGAGCACCGGGAGCCGGGCGAGCAACTCGACGAACTCGCACACCGTCGCACGAGCAAACAAAAGTCTTCGTAGCATTACTGGCCATGCGTGGCCACCGAGGCGATGCCTGCTGTCTTAGAAATCTGTTCTTGCGTAACCGCTGCAACGCTAAAGCGCCGCGTCCCCTCTCTGGGGACGCGGCGCTTTAGTGTTGTTTCGCGCGGCGGTGCGCGTTACTTCTCAGCGTTCATGTTTGCAGAGCGCAGTACTCGATCCAGGATCGTGTCGAAGTTGGCGGCCATCTCTTGTGAGGCCTCACCCGGCCACATGTGCACGGGCTTCGCAGCGCCGGTAGCCTGCTGCAGCGCAGAACGCTCGGGGAGCTGAGGGCTCAACACGAGCGGTCCAAACATTTCACGCAGCTCGCGAATGCGGAACTGGTGCTCGGGGGACTGCGGCTGCGTGCGGTTGATCAAAATCCCGAGTGGCTGCAGGCGCGGGCTCACGCCCCGCCTAATCTCCTCGATCGATCGAAGGGCGCGGTCGGTTGCCGCGACGGCGAACAGGCTGGGCTCTGCGACCACGAGTACGCGGTCGCTCGCGGCCCACGCGGTGCGCGTGAGGGCGTTGAGGGACGGTGCGCAGTCGATGAGCACGAGGTCGTACTCGCTCTCGAGAATCGCGAGCGCCTCCTCAAGCTTCCAGATGTCTCGCGTTGAAGGATGGGGGCCGTCGAAGTTAATCGACGTGGGGCTGCCGACCATGAGGTCGATGACGCCGCCCTCGTGGTAGTCGTTCCAGCCGCTGTGCGCGATCGCCGCACGCACGGTCTTCTCCTTGGGGCCTTCGAGGACGTCAGCGACGTTGGCAAAGCCCTCGGGGTTGACGGCCAGGCCGGTTGAAACGTCAGACTGCGGGTCGAAGTCAACGACGAGGGTCCGCAGTCCGCGAGAGAACGCGGCCGAGGCGAGGCCAAGCGTCACAGTGGTCTTGCCGACGCCGCCCTTTAGGGAACTCACACTCAAAACATGCACGTGACGATTCTAGTCGATCCGGTTCGCGCAGGTGCCGCAGAATCTGCGGCGTGGCCCAGGATTTGTCGTGCGGCACCCCCAAGGAGAGCGTAGATGCCGACGAAACTGGGGGAAGCATGTATCTTGATATCGAACAAGTTCTAGGGCCTGGGCAGCCACTAAACGCGTTATTAACAGAGGGGTTTTACCGTATGTTCAAGAAGGTGCTTGTTGCGAACCGAGGCGAAATCGCGATCCGTGCGTTCCGTGCGGCGCACGAACTCGGCGCGCTCACCGTGGCGGTGTTTCCGTACGAAGATCGAAATTCGCTGCATCGACTCAAAGCCGACGAGGCGTACCTCATTGGTGAGGTGGGGCACCCTGTGCGGGCGTACCTCAACGTGTCTGAGATTATTCGCGTAGCGAAAGAGTCGGGCGCCGACGCGATCTACCCCGGCTACGGTTTTCTCTCTGAGAACCCCGAGCTTGCGGCCGCGGCAGACGAGGCTGGCATCAGGTTCATTGGGCCCGGTCGCCTCGCCCTCGAAATGGCGGGCAACAAGGTGGCCGCGAAGGAGCACGCGATCGCTGCGGGCGTGCCGGTGCTGGCCTCGACCCCACCATCGCAAGACCTCGACGCCCTCATCGCAGGTGCCCGCGAGATCGGGTTTCCGGTCTTTGCGAAGGCGGTTGCCGGCGGCGGCGGCCGAGGCATGCGACGTGTAGAACGCGAAGAAGACCTTCGTGAAGCGCTTGTCAGCGCAATGCACGAGGCCGACAACGCGTTCGGTGATGCGACGATGTTCATTGAGCAGGCCGTGTTGCGCCCGCGCCACATCGAGGTGCAGGTGTTGGCAGACAAGACCGGCGCGACCGTGCACCTGTTTGAGCGCGACTGCTCGGTGCAGCGCCGCCACCAGAAGGTTGTTGAGATCGCCCCGGCGCCCAATCTTGACCAGGCCACGCGCGACGCCCTCACCCGCGACGCCGTCGCGTTCGCCAAGTCGATCGGTTACGAGAACGCGGGCACTGTCGAGTTCTTGCTCGATACCGAGGGGGAGCGCCGCGGCGAGCACGTGTTCATCGAGATGAACCCTCGCATTCAGGTCGAACACACGGTGACTGAAGAGGTCACTGACGTTGATCTCGTACGCGCGCAGATGCTCATCGCATCGGGCTCGACGCTCGAAGAGCTCGAGCTCACACAGGATCGCATCAAGCTGCGCGGCGCGGCGCTGCAGTGCCGCATCACGACCGAAGATCCTGCTAACGGGTTTCGTCCAGATCTGGGCCGGATCACGGCCTACCGTTCACCGGGCGGCGGTGGCGTGCGACTCGACGGCGGCACGATCGACGTGGGCGCGCAGATCAGCCCGCACTTCGACTCGATGCTCGCGAAGCTCACCTGCCGCGGCCGCACCTTCCGTGACGCTGTCGCCCGTGAACAGCGCGCGCTCGCCGAGTTTCGTATTCGCGGCGTCTCCACCAATATTCCGTTCCTGCAGGCCGTGCTCGCAGACCCCGACTTTCAAGCGGGTGACGTGTCGACCGCGTTTATCGAGGAGCGCCCCGAGCTGCTCGCGATGAACAAGCCGAAAGACCGTGCAACGAGGCTCCTGCAGCACGTTGCCAACGTCACGGTGAACCAGCCCAACGGCGCGCGCCCCGGGCACATCGATCCGGCGTCGAAGCTGCCGAGCATTGACCCGAGCGAGCCCCTGCCCGCGGGGGCTCGTCAGAAGCTGATCGAGCTGGGACCAGACGCGTACGCGAAGGCGCTGCGCGAACAGAAGGCGCTCGCTGTCACCGAAACAACGTTCCGTGACGCGCATCAGTCGCTGCTCGCCACACGTGTGCGCACCCGCGACCTCGCTCGCATCGCGCCGTATGTTGCGCGCATGACCCCCGAGCTGTGGTCGGTTGAGGCCTGGGGTGGCGCGACCTACGACGTGGCGCTGCGGTTTCTCGGCGAAGACCCGTGGGAGCGACTCGCTACGCTGCGCGAGGCGATGCCGAACATTCCGATTCAGATGCTGCTGCGCGGACAGAACACCGTGGGATACACGCCGTACCCGGCGAGCGTCGCCCGCGGTTTCGTTGCCGAGGCAGCACAAACCGGTGTCGACGTGTTTCGCATCTTCGACGCGCTCAATGACGTAAACCAGATGCGCGTCGCGATTGACGCGGTGCGCGAAACGGGCACGGCGGTCGCCGAGGTGGCGATGGCGTACACGGGTAACCTCGCGAGCCCCGGCGAGACGAAGTACACGCTCGACTACTACCTGCGGCTTGCCGACGAGATTGTCGAAGCTGGTGCGCACGTGCTCGCGATTAAAGACATGGCGGGGCTGCTGCGTCCGCAGGCTGCCGCGACCCTCGTCGCCGCGCTGCGCGAGCGTTTTGACCTGCCCGTGCACCTGCACACGCACGACACACCGGGTGGCCAGCTCGCGACGCTGCTTGCAGCGTCACAGGCCGGCGTCGACGCGGTCGATGTTGCCTCAGCGCCCATGTCGGGCACCACGAGCCAGCCATCGATGTCGGCGCTCGTGGCTGCGCTCGCCGACACCGACCGCGACACCGGCATCTCACAAGACTCCGTGTACGCGCTCGAGCCCTACTGGGACGCGGTGCGCGCGCTGTACAAGCCGTTCGAATCGGGGCTGCCTTCGCCCACCGGCCGCGTGTACACTCACGAGATTCCTGGCGGGCAGCTGTCGAACCTGCGCCAGCAGGCGATCGCCCTGGGACTGTCTGAGAACTTTGAGAAGATCGAAGACATGTATGCGGCGGCCGACCGCATTCTGGGACGTATCCCCAAGGTGACGCCGTCGTCGAAGGTGGTGGGCGACCTCGCGCTGCACCTTGCGGCGGTCGATGCCGACCCGGCCGACTTCGAAGCGAACCCGGGCAGCTACGACGTACCCGACTCGGTGGTCGGTTTTCTTGCTGGCGAGTTGGGCGAGATTCCGGGCGGCTGGCCCGAGCCGTTTAGGTCGAAGGTGCTCGCGGGCAAGAACGTGAAGCCCGAGGTTGCGGCTCTGAGCCCCGAGGATGAAGCCCTCCTGGCGACGCCGGGCGAAACTCGGCAGGCCGCGCTCAACAGGCTGCTGTTTCCGGTCCCCACTAAGCAGTACGAAGAGTCGCGCGAGAAGTTTGGCAACCTCTCGGTGCTCGATACCTCGGACTACCTGTACGGGCTCGAAGCAGGAGTCGAGCGGGTCTTTGACCTGTCGCGCGGTGTCAGCCTCTACGTGGGGCTCGAAGCGATCGGTGCCGCCGACGATAAGGGCGTGCGCACGGTGATGGTGCGGCTCAACGGCCAGCTACGCCAGGTGTTTGTGAAAGACGACTCGGTCGCCGTGCAGACGCCAGTGGCTGAGAAAGCTGATCGCACCCTTCCCGGCCACACGGCCGCGCCATTCTCGGGCACTGTCACTGTCAACGTCGCGGCGGGCGACGAGGTCGAAGCCGGGCAGCCGATCGCCACGATCGAAGCGATGAAGATGGAGGCGCCCATCACCGCGCAGGTGTCGGGTAAGGTCGAGCGCCTCGTGTTCACGGGCACCCGCGCGGTCGAATCGGGTGACCTCATCGCCGTGATCGGTTAGGCGCTAAGCTCGTAAGCTATGGCA
This sequence comes from Leucobacter faecis, assembly GCF_054456635.2. NCBI lineage: Bacteria > Bacillati > Actinomycetota > Actinomycetes > Micrococcales > Microbacteriaceae > Leucobacter > Leucobacter faecis. The sequence continues at coordinate 38,923 of NZ_JBTJEP020000022.1, read as the reverse complement.
ATTCGAGAAATTCGACTGTTCGGTGATCCGGTGCTGCGCACAGTGTGCGAGCCAATTGAGACCATCGATGACGGAGTGCGAGCCCTCGTGGCTGACCTGTGCGACACCGTCGCATTTGACGGTCGTGCGGGGCTCGCCGCCACCCAGATTGGGTACCGGGAGCGGGCGTTTAGCCTGCACATTGACGGCCGGGTGAGCTACGTGCTCAACCCCGAGATCGTCGCGCTCGACGGTGACCCGGTCGCCACGGGGGAGGGATGCCTCTCGGTGCCCGACCTGTGGTTTGAGGTGATGCGCTACCCGCGGGCGACCGTGCGCGGCATCGATCTTGACGGCCGCGAGGTTGTGATCTCGGGGTCGGGTCTACTCGCGCAAGCCCTGCAACACGAGTGCGACCACCTCGACGGCAAACTATACATTTCGCGCCTTGACCGCGAAACTCGCGGCGAGGCGATGCGGCAGATTCGCACCTCGAGCTGGTTCTAAGCTCGGGGTAGGCGCACGGCAACGCTTGACCGCAACAACGCTGCACCACGAAGGCGCCCGGGGGATAACCCCCGGGCGCCTTCGTGGGCTCACAGGATTCACAGCCCCGGCTGCGGCGAAGAGAATTGAAGTATGAACGATACCCCTGCACGGCCACCCTTCATTCTCGACCTTTGGCGACGTTTGCCGCGCGAGATGGGCTACCTCCTCGCCGGCCTACCTATCGCGGTTGCGGGCCTCGCAGTCTTCACGACCCTGGTGTCGCTGGGCTTGTCGCTCGTCGTGTTCACGATCGGACTGTTTGTGCTCGTGGGCGCGCTGCTCGCTGCGCGCGGGTTCGGTCGATTTGAACGGGTACGCCTCGCTTGGGCCGGGAGGCCTGCGATTGCCGAGCCGGTGTGGCCTGTGGCAGACCCCCAGCGGGGGCTCATGTGGCGCGCGCTCACCCCGCTGCGTGACGGCGCATCGTGGCGGTATCTGATGCACGCATGGCTCGTGCAACCCATCATTGGGATCGTGAGCTGGAGTGTTACGGTGACCTGGCTTGCGCTCGGACTGGGTGGGGCGAGCTACTGGTTTTGGGTGCGCTTCATTCCCATGACCGGCGAGAACATTGTGCTTCACCGTGTCGTGGTCGATTTCATCGCGCCGGGAAATCAGTGGGGCACTGACCCGGCGCTGGGCGAGAACGTGTTCTTCGCGATTGTCGGCGTGATTGCTCTCTTGGTGCTGCCGCTCATCACGCGCGGTCTCACCCTCGTACACTGGGGCGCCGCGGTCGCGCTGCTTAGCCCCGGTCGGGCAGCGCTGCTGCGAGAGGAAGTGGCGACGCTCGCAGCAGAGCGCGGGGCGGCGGTGCAGGCCGAGGATCGCTCGCTGCGTAGGCTCGAGCGCGACATTCACGATGGCCCGCAGCAGCGGCTGGTGCGGCTCCAGATGGATCTCGCGGCAGCAGAGCGCAGACTCGCACGTGACCCGCAAGCGGCGGGTGAGATGCTCGCCGAAGCGCGCACCCAAGCACACGATGCGCTCGAGGAGCTGCGGGCGCTGTCTCGCGGCTTCGCCCCGCCCATCTTGCAGGATCGTGGCCTGGCGGCGGGCCTGAGGTCTCTGGCCGAGCGCAGCCCCATTCCCGTGACGCTCACAGTCGCGTTCGACGAAAGCACAGAGTTTGCACCCGAAATTGAACGCAGCGTCTACTTCGTCGCGGCAGAACTGCTCACGAACGCGGCCAAACACTCGGGCGCACAGTCGGTGTCAGTGAGCGCCGCTGCGCCAGGGGGTGCCGAGCTGGTGCTGCGCGTGCAAGATACGGGTGTCGGCGGGGCGGCGCTTCGTGACGGGCACGGTCTCGCTGGCATTGCAGAGCGCCTGCACGGCCTGCAGGGGTACTTCGAATTTGACAGCCCGGTGGGCGGCCCCACGACCGTCACCGCGCGCGTGCCACTCGCTGCGCGATAACGTAGACGGGTGCGCTCTGACTTTCCACCACCGCTTCGGCTCGTGATAGCTGAAGACTCGCTGCTGCTGCGCGAGGGGCTCGTGCGCTTGTTTCGCGAAGCCGGGTGCGAGGTTGTGGGTGTCTACGGCGACGCCGTCTCCCTGCTTGACGAGCTCGACTCGACGAGCCCAGAGCTCGTGGTGTTTGACGTGCGCATGCCGCCCACATTTCGCGATGAGGGTGTGCAGGCGGCGCTCACGCTGCGAGAGCGTGCCCCGCACATCGGGATTCTGCTGCTCAGCCAGTACGTTGAAGGCAGCTACACGCGCGAGCTCGTCGCAGCGAGCCCGGGTGATGGTGTGACGGGCGGCCTGGGTTATCTCCTCAAGGACCGCGTAGCGTCGCTCGATGAGCTTGAAGATGCGGTCGCTCGAGTGCGTGCGGGAGGAACCGTGCTGGATCCCCAGGTAGTGCGCGAGATGCTCACACAACGGGCGCACCCGCTTGCGAGCCTGACCCCGCGCGAACGCGAGGTGCTGGGGCTCATGGCCGAGGGGCGCACGAACGCTGGCATCGCCGAACGGCTGTTCGTGGGCACCGGCGCGGTCGAAAAACACGTCACATCGGTGTTTCAGAAGCTCGGGCTGCAGGGCTCGGGCGCCGAACATCGGCGGGTGCTCGCTGTTCTCGCGTACCTGCAGAACACGCCCTAGCTTGATGCTTGAGCGGGCTGACTAGCTGACCACGACGCTCGGCTCGAGATAGCCATGAAACTGCGCCCAGCGCGCGGCTGGCCCCGCGAGCTCTTCGCTCCGGATCGCGCAGCCCGGCATGGGCTCCGCGACAATGCGGCCCGCGGCGGCAGCGGCCTTCGGGGCCGTGTCGCGGCGCCAGGTGCCCTCGACGACCCCGCCCCTGGTTACCGTGGCGCGAAACACTCCGTTGCGGCCGGGCACGATCAGGTCAAAGTGTGCGGGGTCGAGCTGTGGGGCGCGGTCGGTATACCCAAGGAGGTGCTCGTCGAATGCGGGAAGCAGCAGGCTGCTGGTGCTGGTGCTGGTGCTGGTGCTGGAGCCTGCGCCCGAACTCGTGCCCACTGCGTCGCCCAGCAGTTTCGCGCCGCACCAGAACGACGCGGGGGAATCCACGACTTCGACCTGCTGCAGGGCCCCAGCCCCCACTGCGAGCGCTAACCCGCGTTTGCTGTCGCCCATCGTGAGGCCCGCCCACCAGGCCAAGTCTTTCGCTGTAATCGGGCCACGGGCGGTCGCGTACCGGGCCGCGAGCTCGCCGAACGCTTCGTCGCCGCTCAGCTGCCGGGGTGCGGTGATCCAGTCGTCTGCGAGCACGATGAGTGGCTCGTTCGAGAGCTCTTCGCATGTGACGCCCGCACGCGACACAGGCCCTAACACTGCGAGACCGGTTTGGCACAGCCACCACACGAGGTGGTACCGCCAGTTACTTTGCCACTCGATCCCGGCCGCCGTCCAATACGCCGATAGCTCGTCGCGGGTGAGCCTTGCGCCACCCGCGAGTGCGGCGAGCGACACTTCAACGACGCGCTCGAGCGTGGCATCGTCGAGCCCGAGAAAGGCGCGCCGCTTCGCTGCTCCGCGCAACACCCGCTCCGAGGTGAGCGCTTGTACCCATCCGATGTCTTCTGCCGCGATCACGTGCACGGTGCTGCGCATCGGCCACGACCTGACGAGCAACCCCTCATCGAACGCGGTATGCACGTCAGCAACACTCGTACCGGGTGCCCGCACACCGAGCGCCCAGCGCGAAGAGGGCCAATCCTGTCCCTGTAGTGCGAGCATGTGCCGCGTGACCGCGGCGATGTGCTGCGACCCGCTGGGCTGACCGGGATCCGGATGCGCGGGTTGCGAAAGCAGCTGCGCACGCATGCGCAGCTGCAGGAGCTCGGACGACGTGAGTGCGGCGGTCATGCCGCAAGTGTATGCGTCGATCCGAGCGCGGCATACAACACGTCGGCAGATTAGCCGACGACCGTGACTCCGAGCGCCGCCAGCGTGCCAAACACGGTGCCCCACAGAATGATTGAGATGACCTGCCACAGGATCACCGTGTTCTTTGAAGCGCCAAACGACACCATGGCGGCCGACGTGATCTGGCTCGGCAGCAGCAGCTGGCCCAGCAGACTCACCCCGGGAACACCCCAGCGGTCGAAGCGTTCGCGCAGCTTCTCGCGGCGTGGCGACAGCGGCTTCGCGTCGGCCGGCAGGCTGGCCCCCACACGAGCCTGGACTCTGGCACGCACTTTGTGCGAGCTCAGCACGAACGCGAGCATCGATACGATGTTGCCGACGATCGCGGCGGCCACCGCCACGATGGGGTTGATGCCCGCGATCACGCCGATGGCCGAGCCGAAGTAGGAGTCGACGAACGGAACGGCCGAGATGAGCAGTACACCGAACCACTGGAAGAACTCGGGAAGCGAAGTGGTGAAGTGGTGCAGAGCGTCAATCATGATGCGCCTTTCGAAGGGTGGGGGGCGACCTGGGCGTTCACGCTCGGTTCTATCGTGTTCTTCTTCGTCGTGATCGACGCCCTGCTCGTTCTCGAGCTCACCGCAGCGTACCGGGCCACGGGCAGCACGGCAGCGCTGGCGCTGCTGCTGGCAACCATCGTCGCGTCGGCGGTACAGATTCGATTCTGCTGGTTCCTTCGTCTACAGGCTGAACCTCGAAACGCTTGGGTTGCCGCGTTGCTCGCCCCCGCGACACTCGCCTGGGGTCTCGGCTTCACACAGACTGCCTCGAGCCTGCTGGCAGTAATACCGCTCTGGCTCGCCTGCGCACTCTTGACCAGTTTTGCCCCAAAACCTCGTCAGTGGCTCCTCATTGCGCTCGCTGCAGTGATCGCCCTCATACCGACCGCGGTGCACTGGCCCGCCGGCTTCACCGTTCCCGCCAATACGTACGGCAGTAACCTGTGGCTGGTAGCCGTGTACTCGGCCGCAATGCCGTTCATGCTGCGCGCGAGTCTGTGGTGGTGGGGCGTGGTGACGAGGCTCGCCGAGCGCATGCTCGACATTGATCCTGCGGCGGCCGCCGAGCAGGTCGAAGAGATCCGATTGATCGCCAAGCAGGCGCTCGAAGAGACTCCCTCACTTGTGGCCGGGCTGCGTGAGGTGGCGCTGGAGGACGAGCTCGAGAACGCGCGCGACGTGCTCAGTCTCGCGGGCACCGAATGCGCACTGCAACGGGCGACGGTCCCGGCTGACCCGCGTGTGCAGCGGGCCCTAGCATTCACGGTGCGCGAGGGCACCACGAACATTCTGCGTCATAGCAACGCCACGCGCGCCGCGATCACGCTGCGGCACACGGGCGGGGCATGCGAGCTCGAGCTCACAAACAACGGCGCGACGGGATCCGGATCAGCCACCGTGGGGTCGGGCCTCGCCGGGCTCAGAAGCCGCGTTGAGGAGCTCGGCGGCACGCTGAGCCACGAGCTGCAGGCCGAAGAGTTTAGTCTGCGCGTGCGGGTGCCAGCCCGTGCAATGAACGCTTCAACGATCGGAGGAGTGGCCGCATGAACGACCAGACGACCAAGATTCGGCTGCTCATCGCCGACGATGAACACTTGATCCGAGGGGCGTTAGAAGCACTGCTCGGGCTCGAGCCCGACATCGAGGTGGTGGCGAGCGCCGACAACGGGGTGACGGCGACCGAATTGGCGCGAGCAGTGCAGCCCGATATCTGCCTGCTCGACCTCGAAATGCCGCAGGCCGATGGACTCGACGCAGCCCAAGCGATTCTCGCGCACGGCAGCCCGCGCATCATCATTGTGACGCGGCACGCACGACCCGGGGTGCTACGCCGTGCGCTCGCCGCGAAGGTCGCGGGCTTTGTGCCGAAGTCGACACCCGCGGGGGAGTTAGCGAATGTGATTCGCGACGTCGCCGCGGGTAAACGCTACATTGACCCCGAGATCGCGGCGGCGGCGCTCACGGCAGAACGATGCCCGCTTACCGACCGCGAGCTCGACGCGCTGCGTTCGAGCAGGGCGACCAACAGCGTGCAGGAGGTCGCCGAGCAGTTGTTTCTTTCGCCCGGCACCGTGCGCAACTACCTCTCGTCTGCCATGGCAAAACTCGGGGCGAGCTCGCGGCACGAGGCCGCCGACACGGCGTGGCAGCAGGGCTGGATCTAGCGCCGGGGCCTACTTAATCTATGAGGCGGTACTTACCGTCAGATTCGAAGACGCTGCCGTCTTCGCGTGTGATCTTCACGCTCGTACCGAGGTCCTCGCCCGCGAGGAAACGCTCTTCGTAGGTGTGCGCCTTGTCCAGGAGTTCCTGGAGCTGCGCCGAGCTGCCACCAAACCGCGATGCAGACTTGAGGTCGGTGAGCGCGAATAGGAACGCGCCCGTGTATGCGGGGTCGACCTGTTCGCCGCCTGGGACGAGGTCGTAGATCGTACCGTCGCGCTGTGCCGCGAGATACGAGTCGGCGAGCGACTGGATTTGGGCCGCAATATCGCGCGAAGACTCCGAGTTCGGCTCTTGGCCCGACCGCGATCCCGAGTCTGCGTGCGGCTTGAAGCTCCCGTTCGGCGGTGCGGGGTGAAGCTTTGGTGGCTCGACAGTCTCGGGTGAGGGGACGGGTTTAGGGCCCGCGGTGAGCACGCCCTGCGCCTGCGACGTCAACCAGACGAGCGATCCCGCGAACGCAAGCAACAGCACGAGTGAGAGCACACCGCCAGCTACCGCGACGGGAATAACCCACCGCGGTAGCTGGCGCTCAGACGATTGCACGTGACCTATCGCTGGCGGTGCAGGTTGGTTGCCTCGGTCTGCGGGTTATCGCCGTAGAGCTCAGCAATTTCGGTCGAAAAGTCGCGCAGAATGTTGTCTCGGCGAATGCTCATCTTGGGAGTCAGGTGACCGTTCGCCTCGGTGAACTCGAGCGGCAAGATCACGAACTTGCGAATCGACTCTGCACGGGAAACGTAACGGTTGCCGGCATCGATTGCCGCCTGCACCTCGGCGAGCACCTTCGGGTGCTTTGCCGCCTCGGCAAGCGTCATCTGCGGGTCCTCGCCCGCGTTGTTGAGCCACACCGGCAGCATCTCTGCGTCGAGGGTCACGAGCGCTGAAATAAACGGCTTCTGGTCGCCCACGACCACGACCTGGCCGATCACCGTGTTCGACCGGATCGGGTCCTCGAGAGCTGCGGGGGCGACGTTCTTGCCGCCGGCCGTGACGATGATTTCTTTCTTACGTCCGGTGATCGACAGGTAGCCGTCGTCGTCGAGCGTGCCAAGATCTCCCGTCGCAAAGAACCCGTCTTCAGTGAACGACTCTTTCGTGGCGGTCGGGTTGTTCCAGTACTCCTTGAACACGTCGATGCCCTTGACCTGAATCTCACCGTCCTCGGCAATGCGCACGGTGTGGCCGGGTAGGGCGGGGCCGACGGTGCCGATCTTGAACTTGTCGGGCAGGTTTACCGTGACTGGCGCGGTCGTCTCGGTCAGGCCGTAGCCCTCGAGAATCTTGACTCCGAGGCTGCGGTAGAAGTGTCCGAGGTAGTGGCTGAGGGGCGCCGAACCCGACACCGCATACTTCACACGGCCGCCGAGCTTTTCGCGCAGCTTCGAATACACGAGCTTGTCGAACAACTTGAACTGCAGCCCCAGCATGAAGGGCACATTGCCAGCATCGAGCGCCTCAGAGTGCGCGACTGCGACCTTCGCGGCCTTGCGGAAGATCTTGCCCTTACCCTCGGCCTCCGTGTTCTGCTCGGCTGAGTTGTACACCTTCTCGAACACGCGCGGAACAGCAAGCAAGAACGAGGGTTTGAATGACCCAAGCGCGGGCAGCAGCTTCGAGGTGTCACCCTGGTGGCCCACACGCACCCCGGCGTGCACCGCGAGCACCGAAATGAACCGCGCAAACACGTGCGCCAGCGTCACAAACAGCAGCGTCGATGAGCCTGGCTGCTGCACCACCTCGTCGAGCGCACCCGCAGCATTGCGTGAGAGATCGACGAAGTTTGAATGGGTGAGTACGCAGCCCTTGGGGCGGCCCGTCGAACCAGAAGTGTAGATAATGGTCGCCATATCACTGCCGACGGCGAGCGACCGGCGTCGCTCGATCTCTTCGTCGGTGACCTCGGCGCCGGTCGCACGCAACTCGTCCAGTGCGCCGGTATCGAGTCGCCACGACTTTTGCATTGCCGCGACATCGCCGCGGATCTCCTCGAAACGCTGCGCGTGCTCAGCCGTCTCGGTAATCATCGCGCTGGCGCCCGAGTCTTCAAGGATCCAGTGGATCTGCAGGGGCGATGACGTCTCATATACGGGCACCATGATCGCGCCCGCATAAAACAGCGCAAAGTCAACAAGCGTCCATTCGAACCGTGTGGTGCACATGAAAGCGACTCGATCGCCGGGCTCGACGCCCGCCGCGGCAAACCCCTTTGCGAGCGCGATGACGTCGCGGTGAAAGTCACGCGCAGAAAGATCCCGCCAGCCTTCGCCCTGGGGGACGGCAAAGAGCGGGCGATCGGGCGTCTTTGCCACGCGCTGCTCGAGCAGGTCGGTGATGTTATCTTCTGGGATGGCGGGGACAAGGACGGGGGTTTCCGACTGTTTCACGGCAGCTCCTTTGATACCTTCTACAGGTCTTAGGCGGGCGGCGACAGATGCCGCGCATGTGATTCCAGAGTATACGCGCCGCCGCCTATACCGCTGAAGCAACGCGGCTCGGCTATTCTTAGGAGTCGACGAGAGGAAGCTCACCCCGTGCTCTACTGGATTTTCAAGCACCTGATTATTGGGCCACTCTTGAAGACGGTCTATCGCCCCTGGGTCGAGGGCAGCGAGAATATCCCCGCTACGGGTCCCGTGATTCTGGTGGGCAATCACCTCTCGGTGATCGACTCGTTCTTCATGCCCGTGATGGTCGACCGCCGCGTCTATTTCCTGGCAAAAAGTGACTACTTTACGGGTAAAGGCCTCAAAGGTTGGCTCGTGAAGAACTTTATGCTCGGAGTGGGGCAGCTTCCCATCGACCGCTCGGGGGGCAAAGCGTCTGAAGCCTCGCTCACGACCGGCCTATCGGTGCTGGACCGCGGCGATGTGCTCGGAATCTACCCCGAGGGCACGCGCAGTCCCGACGCGCAGCTGTATCGGGGTCGCACGGGCGTTGCGCGCCTCGTGCTCGAATCGGGCGCCACGGTCGTGCCGGTCGTGATGATCGACACTGAGAAAGCAATGCCTATCGGGGTCAAGATCCCTCGCATACGCCGGATCGGCACGGTGATTGGTAAGCCGCTCGATTTCAGCAGATTCAGCGGAATGAGCGCCGACCGGTTCGTGCTGCGCAGCGTGACCGACGAGATCATGATCGAGATTCAAAAACTCAGCGGCCAGAAGTACGCCGATGTGTACGCGTCCAGCGTACGCGCGCGGGCCCAACAGACATAACCCAAGTAGTAGGCTGGACGAGGCGTGGCAAGTAATTGCCGCGCCTTTTCCACAACGTAGAGGATTCACACATGACGAGCCAAGCCACAAAAACTGCTGAACAGGTATTTGCCGAGCTTGATGCGTATCGCTCACTTGAGGCAAAGCAGCAGCCCAGTTGGCTTGATCCGGAGGCAGCGCGTGCCGCGTCGGCCGAACTAGCCACCCAGCCCCCGCTTGTTTTTGCGGGCGAAGCTGACCAGCTGCGCGAGCGCCTTGCCGCCGCCGCCCGCGGCGAAGCCTTTCTGCTGCAGGGAGGTGACTGCGCAGAGACGTTCGCCGCGGCCACCGCAGATAAGATCCGTGACCGGGTGAAGACGATCCTGCAGATGGCGGTCGTGCTGACGTACGGCGCGTCGATGCCCGTGATCAAGGTCGGGCGCATGGCGGGTCAGTTCGCCAAGCCGCGCTCAAGCGACACCGAGACTCGCGAGGGCGTTACGCTGCCCGCCTACCGTGGCGACATCGTGAACGGTTACGACTTCACTCCCGAGTCGCGCCAGCCCAACCCCGATCGGCTCGTGCAGGGCTATCACGTGTCGGCGTCGACGCTCAACCTGATTCGTGCGTTCACGCAAGGGGGCTTTGCCGACCTGCGCCAGGTGCACGAGTGGAACAAGGGTTTCGTGTCGAACCCCGCGAACCGTCGTTACGAGTCGCTCGCGGCAGAGATCGATCGCGCGCTCAAGTTCATGGACGCGTGCGGTGTTGACCACTCGGCGCTCACCTCGACTGAGTTCTACGTGAGTCACGAGGCGCTGTTGCTCGACTACGAGCGCCCGATGGCGCGCATCGACTCGCGCACCGGCAACCTGTACGACACTTCGGGGCACATGCTCTGGATCGGTGAGCGCACTCGTGACATTGACGGCGCGCACGTCGAGTTCCTGTCGCACGTGCATAACCCGATCGGCGTGAAGCTCGGGCCGACGACCCAGGTTGATGATGCGCTACGCCTCATCGACAAGCTCGACCCCGAGCGCACGCCGGGTAGGCTCACATTCATTACGCGCATGGGCGCTGGCAAGATTCGCGATGTGCTACCGGGCCTCCTCGAGGGCGTGCGCGACGCTGGGGCAACCCCGCTGTGGGTGACCGATCCGATGCACGGTAATGGCATCACGACGGCCAACGGCTACAAGTCACGCCGGTTCGACGATGTAATGAACGAGCTGATGGGCTTCTTCGAAGCACACCGCGAGGTGGGCACGTTCCCGGGTGGCATCCACGTCGAGCTCACCGGTGATGACGTCACCGAGTGCCTTGGCGGCTCCGAGAACATCGACGAGGAGGCGCTCGAGAACCGCTACGAGTCGCTGTGTGATCCGCGTCTCAACCACATGCAGTCGCTCGAGCTTGCCTTCCAGGTGTCTGAGGAACTCAAGCAGCGGCACTAAGAAGCGGCGAGGCACGATCTCGCTGTGCGCTACAGCGAGATCGTGCTCTTCACCCTGATCTCGGTGCCGGCAGGAACCTCGGTGCCGCTGGCGGGGTCGGTTCCCGTGGCCTTTGCCAGGTTACGCAGTGCATCAGGCACGAGCGTTGTCGGTTCGAAGCCTGCTGCGACGAGAGCGTCCATGGCCTCCTGGAGCGCCATGCCCGCTACGTCTGGCACGGCAAACAACTCAGGTCCGATCGAGACTACAAAGCCGACCGCGTCGCCGGGGCGCACAGGATCGGTAGAGAGCACAAGGTCGAGCACAGTACCGGCCGGAGCCTCAGCGTCATGCACTTCTTGCCTGAGTTCTCCGCTCAGCACCAGATCAGCCTTCTTTACCTTCTTGGTGGCCTCGGCCTCGGTGAGGCCGGTGACACTCGGTAGCGCGCCGAGCGATACGACGACGTCGATTACGGCCTGCTCAGAGTATGTATCGCCGACCGGTTCGCCGTCAGCGCCGAGCGCAGCGAGCACGGTTCCTTTCGCGACGTCAGAGAACCGTTCCTCGGCCACCCCACCAAACTTGAAGTGTGCGCCTGTGATCTCGGCCTTTGCATCCTTCTGTGAGAGCCCCACGATGGTGGGCACGGGCAGTTGGGCAGGCCCGGTGGACTGGCACAGCTGCACGCTTGTGCCCCGGTTCACCCGCGATCCGGCCGCTGGGTCTGTGCTCACAGCGAGACCGGCTTCGACCTCGAGGCTTGAACAGTCGATGACCTCGCCGGTCAGAGACACCTCGCCCAGCAGCATCAGCGCATCGTCTACGCTCTCGCCCGCGACGAGCGGCACAGTCGCCTGCGAGCCCGGGCCCTGGCCAAACCACCAACCTGTGCCACCAGCAATCACGATGGCCGCCGCGGCGATCGCCGCGATCGTGCGCCCTCGTCGTTTGCGCAGGTGGGCGGCGTGGGCCGCTCGGTCAATCGGGGTGAGGTCAGCTGTTGGCGGCGTGGGCGGCGGTAACGCCGGTTCTTCGAGCGCGCCCAGCTGCGCTTCGGTCAGCACGGCGGTTGACGGTGTGAACGTCGTAGTGGGTGCCAGATCGGGCAGCACAGTCGTGCCCGCGTGCGCCGCCATGAGCTGCGCCGTGCCGTTCGCGATGCTGCGCAGGTGCACGAGGGCCGCGCCAGCGTCGAGCGGGCGCGCGGTGGGTTCACGTTGCGTGAGCCAGCGCACAAAATCGTCGAGTTCGGGCGTCGATTCACGGCTCACAAGGGACGGAGTAGGCACGTCAGAGTGGGCGTGCTGGTAGGCAATCTGCATGGGCTGCTCACCCGTGAAAGGCTGCACGCCCGTGAGCATTTCGTACACCATGATGCCAAAGGCATAGAGGTCGCTGCGGGCGTCTGCAATGCCGCGGGTGACGAGTTCGGGGGAGAGGTACGCGATGGTACCGAGAAGTGCCTGCCCCGTGGTCGTGTTCGCGCTGACGGCTCGAGCCAGGCCGAAGTCGCCGAGTTTGATGCGGCCATCATCGGCGAGCATGACGTTCTCGGGCTTCAAATCACGGTGCACGATGCCCGCTTGGTGCGCAGCTGAGAGACCAGCGAGAATCGCTTCACCGATCTCGAGAGTCTGCTCTCGTGTGAGCGACCGCTGCTGTTTCAACAGGTCTCGCAGTGTAATGCTCGGCAGGTACTCCATGACGAGGTAGTTGCGGCCAGAGTCGTAGCCCTGGTCAAACACATTCACCAGGTTGGGGTGTGCGAGACCCGCTGCGCTACGCGCCTCTTGGTCGAAACGGCGACGAAAGTTCTCGTCCTCGGCCAGGTGCTCATGCATGACCTTGACCGCAACCCGGCGTTCAAGTCGCAGATCGTTTGCGAGGTACACCATCGCCATGCCGCCGCGGGCAATACGCGACCGAATCGCGTAACGGCCGTCGAGCGTGTGCCCGATCATCGGGTCGGTAGGCGCTTGGGTCACCCCAAGAGTCTACGAAACATTCTTGGGCACGCGCCCGTCGCACGCCGTAAGCGAAGCGAAATCGCCCAGGGCCCCGCAATTTGCGGCCTGCCGATTGCGCCCGCCTCCGTGCGGTGGCAGAGTTAGGGGCGTGTCACACAGCAACGCTTCAGAATCCGAACTGCTCACTATCGCCGACCTGGTGGAGCGCTTTGACGCATCACCGGGTCGCATTCACCGCATGATCGAAGACCACCAGCTCGCTACCGTGCGCGTTGACGGTGCACTGCGGATCCCCGCAGAGTTCGTGCAGGGCAACCAGCCGCTGCCCGCACTGCGCGGCACGCTGCTCGTGCTGCTCGACGCAGGGTTTGCTAACGATGAAGCCGTTGACTGGCTCATGACCGTCAACGACGAGCTCGGCGAACGGCCCATCGACTCGCTGTTGCGCGGCAATAAGGCGGCAGTGCGGCGGGCGACGCAGGGGCTCGCTTTCTAGCGCTCTTCGATCCGGATCACGCACCGGGCCCGCATGCCGGGCCCGGTGCGTTGTTTATTTGTGCAGCTGCAGAGCTGCGCCGTGCCGCGCGCTCGGCCAACCCCGGATACAGAAATATGCGCGACTACTTCCGCTTAAGCCTGCGCCAGAAACGGAACTAGTCGCGCATATTTTACTTTCGTCACGCGGTGGCGCTCGTGGACACGTGCCCCGTCGACTGGCCTGGCATTCACACGCCACTACCATGTCCACCCATGCCTGCGCGCCGATGATTGACCGAGGCGACAATATTTAGGTGGTCACCAATTAGGTCGACGCGGCGGGCGACGCAGGGGCTCGCTTTCTAGCGCTCTTCGAGCCGGATCACGCACCGGGCCCGCATGCCGGGCCCGGTGCGTTGTTTATTTGTGCAGCTGCAGAGCTGCGCGTGATGATGAACTGCGCGGGGTTTATGAGCTGCGCTGGGCTTATGAGCTGCGCTGTGCCGCGCGCTGGGCCAACTGCGTCAGTAGATGCGCCGCATCGGGCCGCAGCGGCGAGTCCTGCAGAGCGGCCGAGGCGCGCTCCACATTGCGCGCGATCATTGTTTCGAGTTCTTCCACAGCGCCGCTGTCGGCGATTGTGCGCTGTAGCATGTGCACCTCTTCGGCATCGAGCTCGGTGCCGAGCATGTCGTCGAAGATGTTGCGCTGCGTTTGGGGCAGAGTATCTCGGGTGAGAGTTACGAGCACCGTGCGCTTGCCCTCAATGAGGTCATCGCCCGCAGGCTTGCCCGTGACCTGTTCGTCACCGAACACGCCCAAGAGGTCGTCGCGCAGCTGAAACGCCACACCGATGGGCAGCCCAAAAGCAGCGAGGGCGCTCTCTTGCGAAGCGTCTGCCCCGGCGAGGGCCGCGCCCACGAGCAACGGCGCCTCGACGCTGTACTTGGCCGACTTGTACACGAGGACCCGTGTTGAACGCTCGAGCTGCTCGTTGTGCGCCGCAAAAAGAGGCTGCTGCTCTTCGAGTACATCGAGGTACTGTCCGAGCGCTACCTCGCTGCGCATGCGGTTAAAGTGCGCGCGAGCTTGATCGCCGCGGTCGCGGTCGACGGCGGCGCAAGCCGCCTGCATGAGCTCGTCAGCCCACGATTGCAGTAGGTCGCCCACGAGCAGCGCCGAGGCGACTCCAAAGTGGTCTGCGTCCCCTCGTAGCCCTTCGCGGCGGTGCAGCGCAGCGAAACTGCGATGCGTCGCCGCGCGGCCACGGCGCGTATCTGAACGATCAATGATGTCATCGTGAATCAGTGCTGCCGCGTGAAACAGTTCGAGCGCGCAGGCAGCGTCGAGCAGCGCACCGAACTCATCGTCGATCTCACCCGCCACATTGAGATGACGCACCGCGCGATATCCGAGAATCGCGAACTGTGCGCGAAAGCGTTTGCCTCCCTGCAGAAACTGGGTCACCTCATCGAGCACCGCACTGGTGTCGGGCCCGAGGGGGGCTAAGGCATCACGGTGCCGCCCCAGCGTGTCGTTGATGCGCTCCTGAAGAAGCCCTGCGAGTCGAGTCGTTTCGTCCACGCAACTAGCCTACTTCGAGGCGGGCCGCGTAGACTGTGCATAGAAAGTATTGGAACGGTCGGGAGGGTCGTCATGGCGCTGTCAGAACACGAGCAGCGACTGCTTGACGAGATGGAGCGTGGGCTCTATCAAAGCGAGGCCGACGTTATGCAAACGGTCTCAGGCAGTCGTCGCCGAGTAAATTATCGTTCGCTGGTGCTGGGTATCATCCTGGCGCTGGTCGGCATTGGAGTGCTGGTGGGCGGCGTGGCCGCTCAGCAGTTGTGGCTCGGCCTTATTGGGTTCGCTGCAATGCTCGGTGGTGTGTTGTTGATGTTTACACCGGGTAAAGCAGACGTCCCCGAGCCCGGCGAGAATGCGTCGGGGCATTCTGGCGGCCAGCGCAAGGAGCGCACTCCGCGCGAATCGTTTAGCGACCGCATGGAGCGTCGCTGGGACGAGCGCATGGAAGGCGACCGCTAGGTAGTTCTCGCCTCAAGTTTATTGGGCCGTGGTGCATCGCACCACGGCCCTTTTTCTTGCCCAAAAGTTTCGCGTGACACGCAGTGCAGGCGCAGGCACAGCAAATCCCCTCCACTCGGCTCCCTTTCGGGGGTATGCGCGTGGTGCGGCGCATAAACACGCGGATTTGGTGTGCCCTGAAATGGCGCGGTCGCGGGGGAACTGGTGGTGACCCCGGTGCGATTTCGCAATATCAAACAGGAATTGGTGAAGTTTGGCGTGAAGTGGATGAAAGTGGAGTAGTCTGTGAAACCAAGTCGAGCTGAGGGGAGATTCCGTGCTTCTAGGAACCTTCACGCCCAGGCTCGACGAGAAAGGGCGGCTGATTTTGCCCGCCAAGTTCCGCGGCAAGCTCGCCGAAGGCCTCGTGATCACACGCGGCCAAGAGCGTTGCCTGTACGTGTTCAGCGAGAGTGATTTTGCTGAGATGCACGAGCGTGTGCGCCTCGCCCCCGTGTCGTCTAAACAGGTACGCGATTACATGCGCGTCTTTCTGTCTGGCGCACACGCGGAGGCCCCAGACAAACAGCACCGGGTGACGATCCCGCAGGCCCTGCGTGAATACGCCGGGCTCGAGCGTGAACTCGCTGTTATTGGTGCGGGCTCCCGCGCAGAGATTTGGGACGCGCAGGCCTGGCAGCGGTACTTGACTGAGCAAGAAGCGGCGTTTGCGGCAATCGAGGAGGAGGTGATTCCGGGACTGTTCTAGCCCGGGACCACATGACTACACACGAAACTAGGGACCCGAGTGCGTTGCACACCCCCGTGCTACTCGAGCGCTGCCTCGAGCTTTTGGCCCCGGCGGCCGCGCGCGAGGGGGCCGTCGTCGTAGACGCCACGCTCGGCATGGGCGGCCACAGCGAGGCGCTGCTTGAAGCGAATCCAGGCCTGACCGTGATCGGCCTCGACCGCGACACCGAGGCACTCGGGCTCGCGGGCGAGCGTCTCAAACGGTTCGGTGACCGCGCGATCCGGGTGCACGCGGTGTATGACGAGATCGCCGAAGCGATCGCGGGCGTGGGCCACCCCAAGATTGACGGAGTGCTGTTTGACCTCGGAGTGTCGTCGCTGCAGCTTGACGACGCCGAGCGCGGCTTCGCGTACGCGCAAGACGCGCCGCTCGACATGCGCATGGACCAGACACTCGGCGAAACCGCGGCCGACGTGCTCGCGAGCGCGAGCGAGGGGCGGTTGCGCGCGATCTTCGAGCGGTACGGCGAAGAACCCCTCGCGGGCCGCTACGCACGCGCGATCATCGCTGCGCGCGCGGACGCGCCGCTGTTGCGCAGCGGCCAGCTGGTCGACGTGCTGCAGCAAGCGACGCCCGCGGCGGTACGCGACCAACGACACCCTGCAAAGCGGGTGTTCCAGGCGCTCCGGATCGAGGTCAACGGCGAACTGAGTGTGCTCGAGCGCGCGATCCCCGCGGCGCTTGACGCCTTGACCGTTGGCGGCCGGGCGGTCATCATGTCGTACCAGTCGCTGGAGGACCGCGCCATCAAGCGTGAACTCGCCAAGCGAAGCAAATCAACCGCACCAGCAGGGCTGCCGGTGGAGCTGCCAGAGCACCGCCCGGAGTTTAAGCTGCTCACTCGCGGTGCTGAGCTCGCGAGCGATGCAGAGAAAGAGCGCAACCCGCGCGCTATTCCCGTGCGGCTGCGCGCCTCTGAACGCCTACGGGACACGCGATGAGTGCGCAGACTTCACCCATCTACAACGCCCCGCTTCGGCGGCCTCACTGGGAGGGAGAGCGCGAACGACAAGACCACCTGCGTCTTGCGCCGAGCGTGCGGCGCAAGATCGGTCGTAGCCCGGTTGTGGCGTCGCTCGTGGCAGTGGGCATCGTGCTCGCAATTTTCGCAACGCAGCTGGGGCTCAGTATCGCAATTTCGCAGGGGGCGTACGAGGCACGTGCGCTCGAAGTCGAGCAGCGTGACCTGGGCCGCGTCGAACGCGTGCTGTCCCAGAACGTGGGCAAGCTCTCGTCACCGCAGAACCTCGCAGAAAACGCGGCAGGGCTTGGCATGGTGCAAAATGCGAGGCCTGCCACGCTGCGTCTGAGCGATGGCGTCGTACTCGGCACGCTGGAGTCGGTCACAAGCGACCCACGCGGCAACATCATTCCCAATGCAACGCTCGAGTCAATGCCCGTGGTCGATGCAGCGGGACTGCTCGTGCCGCGCGCCGCGAGCGCGCAGTCAGCGCCAAACCAACCCCCCGTTCGGTGGAAGGGCAAACTGCCCGCCCCGAACACCCATTAAGCGTCACGTGATGGGAGCCACGGAATGTTGATCTTGCGCGGTACCGGGCTGCGCCGCACGGCCGCCCTCTTCATCGTGGTGGTGATGAGCCTGCTGTTTCTCGTGCGGCTCGTTGATGTGCAGGTGGTGTCGGCCGCCGCACTCAACAGTGATGCCCTTGAAAAGCGGGCCGTACCCGTCACCGTGCCGAGTTTGCGCGGCGACATTGTCGACCGCAACGGCATGGTGCTTGCCACCACAGACGAGCGCTACGATGTGCAGCTGTCGCCCAAGAACACGACGCTCTACGGCGGCAAGTTTTGGGGACCCGACCTCGAACGCGGTGCGGGCACAGTTGAAGTCACGACCGAAGAGGCGTACGCGCAGATCGGTGAGGTCACCGGGCAATCCGTCGCCGAGATTCGGAAGATCGTGGACGATGCCCTCGAAGAAGACCCGAAGTCTGACTTCGCGTACGTCAAGCGCTCGATTGACCTCGAGCAGCTCAATAAGCTCAAAGCGCTCAGCATTCCGTGGCTCACCTTCGACTATCACCACAAACGCACGTACCCCAACGGAGCGATCGCCGGTAACGTCATCGGGTTCTCGGGCATGGACGAGGTAGCGCAGGCGGGTGTTGAGCTCTCACAAGAGGAGTGCCTGACGGGCGTTGACGGTATGGAGACGTATGAGCGTAGCGCAGACGGGGTGGCGCTGCCGGGCAGCGTGGTTGTTGAACGTAAAGCGGTCAACGGAGGCACCGTCGAACTCACGATCGACCGAGATCTGCAGTGGGAAGCGCAGCAGAGCATTAACGCACAGGTGCAAGATGTAGCGGCCGCCTGGGGGCTGCTCGTCATCATGAACGTGAAGACCGGCGAACTTGTCGCGGTCGCCGAGGACGGCTCTGTCGACCCCAACGACGTGGACGCGTCTGACCCGGCAAAACTCAACGCGCGCTCGTTTGTTGCCCCCTATGAGCCAGGTTCGACCTTCAAGATGATCACGGCGGCCGCGCTCATCGACCAAGGCCTCGCTACCCCCGCGACGCAGAACCTCACCCCCGATTACCTGGAGCCCGAGGCCGGCGTGCGGTTTGGCGACTCCTTCAACCACGAGCCCATGCAGTGGACTCTTGCGGGTATTTTGACGCAGTCCTCAAACGTGGGCACGGCGATGCTCGGTACGCAGTTGGACGCAGAACTTCGCTACGACTACCTGCAGAAATTTGGCATTGGTGTGGCGACAGAAGCGGGGCTGCCGCTTGAAGACTCGGGCCTGCTCTACCCGGCCGATCAGTGGGACCGACAAACCTCTTACAACACCACCTTTGGGCAGGGGCTGTCGTCCACCATCGTGCAGACAGCGAGCGCATACCAGGCGATCGCGAACGGCGGCACACGTGTGCCGCCTACGCTCGTAAAGAGCTGCACCGGTGCTGACGGCGATGTCACCACGCCCGAGCACGGCGACCCAGTAACTGCTGTGGGAGAGGACACCGCCAATCAGGTGATGGCCATGCTCGAAACGGTTGTCGCCGAGGGCTGGTTCCACGACATCGTGTCGATTCCCGGGTACCGGATCGCAGGCAAGACGGGTACCGCCGAGCAGTCAGATGGTCAGGGCGGGTACCGCGGGGACTACGTGCACAGCTTCGCTGGTGTCTTCCCTGCCGAGGATCCCCAGTACGTCGCGGTAACATCGATTGCGTACCCTACGGCAGGTGACGGAGGTGTCGCGGCACTCACCGCGTTTCGCGAGGCCGCCGAGGCCACGATCCGTACCTTCCAGATCCCGCCGTCTACGGGGGAGTTCACCCCACTCCCCACGGAGTATTGATTTCAGCCTGCAGGAGGCACCACCCCGTGAGTAATGCGCTCAGCATCCGTCCGCACGATCCATCGCCCGTTCCGCTCGCGGAGCTGGCCCGCAGATTCGAGCTGCGCGGCGCGACCCCCGAGACCCTCACTGATATCGCAGATGCCTATGTGACGGGTGTGTCATTGAACTCGCGAGACGTACGCAAGGGCGACCTGTATATCGGCATGCCAGGCGCGAACAGGCACGGCGCTGAATTCGCCAGCGCCGCTGCAGACAGTGGCGCGGCCGCTATGCTCACCGACGCGCGTGGCGCCGAACTTGCGGCGGGCGTGTCCCTGCCCGTCCTCGTGACTGACGTGCACCCGCGTAGCGTGATGGGCGAAATCTCGGCCGCGGTGTATGGCACCGACCAGTTTCCTGGGCTCCTGTGCGGCATCACTGGCACGAACGGCAAAACGAGCGTCGTGTACGTGCTCGCAGAGCTGATGCGCGCTGCGGGCCTCGTGCCCGGCCTGAGTTCAACCGCAGAGCGCCGCGTGGGCGACGAGGTAATCCCCGCCGACCTCACGAGCCCTGAATCGTGTGAACTGCACGGGCTGCTCGCGCGCATGGCCGAGCGCAGCGTCGAGGCGGTCGCCATTGAGGTGTCGGCGCAGGCCGTGGTGCGACACCGGCTTGATGGCGTGCACTTCGACGTAGTCGCGTTTAACAATTTCTCGCAGGATCACCTCGACGAGTTCGGTGACCTCGAGACTTACTTTGCGGCCAAGCTCGCGCTCTTCACCCCCGAGCATGCAACGCGTGGTGTGGTGGTCGTTGATTCACCCTACGGTCAGCGGATCGCGCGCGAATCGCAGATTCCGGTGACACGACTCGCGACCGAATTTGGGCAACAGGCCGACTGGCACCTCGCCGTCACCAGGCAAACGCTCGATGCGGTGTCGTTCGTGTTGCAGGGGCCAGAGGGTGCCCACTTTAGAGGCAGCGTGCCGTTGTTTGGCAAGTTCATGGCAGAGAACGCGGCGATTTCGCTGATCATGCTGCACGAAGCGGGGATCCCGCTCGCACAGATCGAGGCGGGTCTCGAGCGAGGCCGGATCCCGGTGTATATTCCGGGCCGCCTCGAGGAGATGACAACACCCGACACGACGGGGCCTCGATTCTTCGTCGACTACGGTCACACTCCGGGCTCATTCGAAGCGATGCTGGAGGCACTCGCTGAGGTCGCGCCGGGCAAAGTGATCTTTATGTTTGGTGCAGACGGCGACCGCGACACCACGAAGCGCGAAGAAATGGGTCGCATCGCGGCTGCGGGGTCAGACACGTTGATCGTGTGCGATTACCACCCGCGTTCTGAGCCGCCCGAGGCCATTCGCGCCCAGCTCATCGCGGGCGCGAAGGCTGCGCACCACGCAACAGTGATTGAGGAGGGCGATCCGCGCAAGGCCGTGCGTCTCGCCATTTCGCTTGCGGAGCCGGGTGACGTTATCCTGTATGCCGGTCCCGGACACGAGGACTATCAAGAAGTCGCGGGCCAAAAGCTTCCCTATTCAGCCCGCGACGAGGTACGCGCGGCGCTCCGCGAGGCAGGACTTCTCAAGTGATTGAACTCACCCTCCAGGAGGTTGCTGACGCAACGCGCGGGCGACTGATCGTTGGCACCAGCGGTGCCACCGGCGCCACAACCGTGCGCGGCGAGTCACAGACTGACTCGCGCGAGGTCACTCCGGGCAACATTTTCTTTGCCCGCCGGGGCGAAGAAACCGACGGGCACCTGTTTGCGGCTGGGGCCGTCGACGCGGGCGCAGCGCTGCTCATCGTTGAACGAGAAATCGATGCGCGAGTGCCGCAGATCGTCGTTACCGACGCCACCGATGCGCTCGGCGCGCTCGCGACCGAGGTTGTGCGCCGGGTACGCGCAAGCGACGACCTCAAGATCGTCGGCATCACCGGCTCCAACGGTAAAACCACCACCAAGAACCTTGTGGCGGCGATGGCCGAGCTCGTTGGCACGACGGTCGCCTCGGCGAAGTCGTTCAACAACGAGGTCGGCGGGCCGCTCACGATGCTGCGCGTGCAGCACGACACCCGCACACTGGTCGCCGAAATGGGCGCCAGCGGCGAGGGCGAGATCGCACGGCTCACCGCGATGGCACCGCCCCACATTGGCGTTGTGCTGTCTGTGGGGCTCGCGCACGCCGGCGAGTTTGGTGGCATTGAAACCACCTTCCGCACCAAGAGCGAGATGGTGCGAGACCTGCCCGAGACTGCGGTCGCGGTGCTCAACCGAGACGACGCCCGGGTAGCGAAGATGGCAGACCTGACGGCAGCGCGCGTGCGCTGGTTTGGCCGTCACCCCGAAGCAGAAGTGCGTGCGAGCGATGTAGATTCGTCGGCCGAGGGCACGCGCTTCACGCTGAACTATGCGGGTGAGAGCGTGCCCGTACACTTCCGCGTGCTCGGCGAGCATCACGTGATGAACGCGTTGGCCGCCGCGGCCGTGGGCATTGAACTGGGTTTGACACTCACGCAGATCGTGGGTGTGCTCGAAGCGGCGACGCTCGCGGCGCCCGGCCGCATGGAGGTGCTCGGGGGGCGCGACGGCATCACGATCATCAACGATGCCTACAACGCGAGCCCCGACTCGATGAGCGCCGCGCTGCGCACACTCGCCCAGGTGCGCAAGCCCGAGGGGCGCACCGTCGCCGTGCTCGGTGCAATGAGCGAACTCGGCGAGTTCACCATCCAGGAGCACATTCAGGTGGGACTGCAGGCCGTGCGCCTGCGCATTTCTGAGCTCGTCGTCGTGGGCAAAGAGGCCAGGCACCTGCACATCAGCGCCATCAACGAGGGCTCCTGGGACGGCGAGAGCGTGTTCTTTGAAACCCAAGACGAGGCCTACGAATACCTCACGCAGACGCTACGCGCGCACGACACCGTGATGGTCAAATCTTCAAACGCCGCGGGCCTACAGCGTCTCGGTGACCGACTCGGGGAGGCCTACGCATGATCGCGTTGCTCATTGCTGGCGGTTTCTCGCTGCTCTATTCGCTGCTATTGACGCCGCTGTTTGTGCGCGGTTTCAATAGGCTCCGTTGGGGGCAGCCGATTCGCGTCGACGGGCCGAAGGACCACGAGGTGAAGCGCGGCACGCCCACGATGGGCGGGCTGATCTTCTTGTCGGGCACCGTGATCGCGTACTTCGTGGGCAAACTGGTGATGGGGGAGACCCCAACGCCGTCGGCGCTGTTGGTGCTGCTCATGGCGGTGGGCGCAGGCCTCGTCGGGTTTATCGACGACTTTATGAAGACGCGCCAGCAGCAGTCGGCGGGGCTCGGCGGCTGGGCCAAGGTTGCGGGCCAGATCGCGATCGCAGTCTCGTTCGCCATGCTTGGCCTGCAGTTCGCAAACGAGAACGGGCTCACCCCCGCCTCAACGCACATCTCTATCTTCAGAGACCTGCCGTTTGACTTCATGATCTTCGGCCCCATCGCGGGCATCATCTTGTTCATCATCTGGGTGATGGTCATCGTAACGGCCACCACCAACGCTGTGAACGTCACAGACGGCCTCGACGGCCTCGCGGCTGGCGCCGCCATCTTCGCCTTCGGCTCCTACCTCGTGATTGGCTTCTGGCAGGCGGCGCAGGCCTGCGCCGCGACCGCCAACGAAGCGGGCTGCTACGACGTGCGTGACCCCATGGATCTCGCGGTCGTCGCGGCCGCGTTTCTCGGCGGCCTGGCCGGCTTCCTGTGGTGGAACACGAACCCGGCCCAGGTCTTCATGGGTGACACCGGATCAATGGGCATCGGCGGCGCGATCGCCGCGCTCGCGATTCTCACCCACACCGAGCTGCTGCTGCTGCTCATCGGCGGTCTTTTCATCATCGAGACCGGATCAGTGATTCTGCAGCGCATCTACTTCAAGATCACGAAGGGCAAGCGCATCTTCTTGATGAGCCCCATTCATCACCACTTCGAGCTCAAAGGCTGGGCCGAGGTGACGGTGGTCGTACGGTTCTGGCTCATTGCCGGGCTGTTTGTCGTGGTGGGCGTGGGCGCCTTCTACGGTGAGTGGCTGTTGCAGCAGTAGCAACAGTTGCAACGACCGATATCGCAGCGAACCAAGTTTCATCGACGGAGCAAGACATGACCGAACACACTTCATCCTCAGTGAACGCGGCGCACCGCGTCGCGCAGCTGTCAAGCTGGCATCACGACTGGAGCGGCCTGCGGGTCGCGGTGCTCGGCCTCGGTGTAACGGGCTTCTCGGTGGCTGACACCCTGGTGGAGCTGGGGGCGCGGGTGCGCGTGGTCTACGGCAGCCCTGATCCGGAGAGAGAGCGATTGCTCGATGTGATCGGAGCCGAGCGATTCACGGCAGCGGGCAATGATGAGCAGCTCGCGGACTTGCGCGCGTTCGCACCCGAGCTCGTGGTCGTGTCGCCCGGGTACCGCCCCGATCATCCGCTCACCACGTGGGCGGCCGAACAGGGCGTGCCGGTGTGGGGCGACATCGAGCTGGGATGGCGACTTCGTGACAAGACGCCGCGCGTCGCCGACTGGATCTGCATCACCGGCACAAACGGCAAGACGACTACCACCCAGCTCACGGCGCACATGCTGCAGGCGGCTGGCCTGCGGGTAACACCCGCGGGCAACATCGGCACGCCGATCCTCGATGCGCTGCGCGATCCGCAGGGGTACGACGTACTCGTGGTCGAGCTGTCGAGCTTTCAGCTTGAACGGCTGGGCGAGATCTCACCCTACGCGAGCGCATGCCTCAACTTTGCCGACGACCACCTCGACTGGCACGGCAGCGCGGAGGCTTACTGGGCCGCGAAAGCGCGCGTGTACGAGCACACTCAGGTCGCATGCGTCTACAACCGCATCGACGAAGCGACCGTGCGCATGGTCGAGGGCGCCGACGTGATCGAGGGCGCGCGCGCCATCAGCTTCGGCCTCGACGCACCGCCACCCAGCGGGTTCGGTGTGGTCGACGGGCTGCTGATCGACCGCGGATTTCATGCCGAGCGGCACTCGGAGGCCTTCGAACTGGTGACGCTCGAAGAGCTGGCGGGGCGGGGCATCGCCCAGCCACACATGGTGCAAAATGTGCTTGCCGCGAGCGCACTCGCGCGGGCACGCGGCGTCGAACCGGCTGAGATCGCGAGCGCGATCTTGAGCTTCGTGCCGGATCAGCACCGTGCCGAGCAGCTCGGCGCGATCGGCGGGGTTCAGTTCGTTGACGATTCGAAGGCAACAAATGCGCACGCGGCAGACGCGTCGTTGCGCGCGCTCGATGGTGTCGTCTGGATCGTAGGCGGGCTGCTGAAGGGCGTCGATATTGAGGCTCTCGTCGCGACACACGCTAATCGTCTGCGCGGGGCCGTGGTGATCGGTAAAGACCGCGGCGTCGTGCGCGCAGCGCTTGCCCGGCATCTGGGGGACAAGCCCGTCGTTGAAATCGTCGAAGACTCAGGCGACCCGGTGATGGTGGCCGCTGTGCAGGCCGCCGCCGAGATGGCGCAGCCCGGCGATACCGTGCTGCTCGCACCCGCGGCAGCATCCATGGACCAGTTCAGCGACTACGCCGCGCGCGGCCGCAGCTTCCAAGCCGCGGTGCGAGCGCTGGGATAATAGCCGTGCCCGCGACGAGCAGCGCCGGGAGCTGGCGAGCGCGCATACACCTGGGTGCCGCCCTCAAACCGGGCTCCGACCGCACGGTGGCGGCGCTGTACGGCATCACGCTGTTGCTCGTGGGCATCGGCCTGATCATGGTGCTCTCGTCATCGTCGATCACGTCGTACCTGAGCGACCAGGGTTTCTTTGGCGGGTTCTGGCGTCAGGCGACCTTCACCATCATCGGGCTGCCGCTGATGCTCATCGCGGCCGCCATGCCTGTCGCCTTCTGGAAGAAGTGGGCGTGGGGGTTTTTAGGCCTCGGCATCGCGCTGCAGCTCTTGGTGTTCACGCCCCTGGGCATCGAAGAATACGGCAACCGCAACTGGATTCAGATCGGTGCCATCAACGCACAGCCATCTGAAGCGCTCAAGCTCGCCCTAGTTGTGTGGATCGGCGCGGTGTTGCTGCGCAAAGAAAAGCTGCTGGGCAACATGTGGCACGAGCTGATCCCGGTCGTGTTGCCCGGCGCGATCGTTGCGCTGGGCGTCGTGCTCCTGGGGCACGACCTCGGCACCGTGATCATCATGGCTGCGCTCGTCATCGGTGCCATGTACTTTGGTGGCGTGAGCGGCAAGAGCTTGGGCGTCGTCTCGGGGTTGGGGCTCTTAGGCGTGCTGCTGTTCGTTGTCACCAGCAGCAACCGTATGGCGCGCCTGTTCGAACACGCTGGCGGCAGCGAAGATTACAGCGGTCTCGGCTGGCAGGCGACCCACGGCCTGTGGGCGCTCGCGGGCGGCGGTCTCTTCGGGGTCGGGCTTGGTAATTCGAAGGCCAAATGGTCCTGGCTACCGGCCGCAGACAACGACTATATTTTTGCGATCATCGGTGAGGAACTCGGGCTCATCGGTGCGCTGCTCGTCATCGCACTGTTCGTTGTGCTCACCGTCGTGATGCTGCGCGTGATCTCTCGGGCCAGGGATCGCTTCGGTAAGGCAGTGGTCGGCGGCGTGCTCGTATGGATCGTGGGCCAGGCCTTCGTCAACATCGGCGTGGTGATCGGTATTTTCCCGGTGCTCGGTGTGCCCCTCCCGCTCATTAGCGCGGGTGGCACCGCCCTCATCGCCTGCCTCCTCGCAATAGGCGTCGTCATATCGATTGCCCGCGACGGTGCGGCTTACCAGCAAGAACTCGCCCAGATGAACGGAAGGAAATAGGTCATGACGAACTACCTGCTCGCGGGCGGTGGCACCGCAGGCCACGTCAACCCCCTGCTCGCGCTCGCAGACCTCATTCGCGCGACCGAGCCAGACGCGACCATCACCGTGCTTGGCACGCGCGAGGGGCTCGAAGCGCGGCTCGTGCCCGAGCGCGGCTACGAGCTCGTGACGATCGAACGCCTGCCCTTCCCGCGCCGACCCAATGCGGCCGCGCTCAAGTTTCCGGGCCGCTTCGCGCGTGCAGTGAGGCAGACTCGTGCGCTCATCAGGGACCGCAAGATCGACGTGATTGTTGGCTTTGGCGGGTACGCTGCGGCCCCCGCATATCGCGCGGGCGCAAAGGAGCGCACCCCCATCGTGATCCACGAGGCCAACGCCAAACCCGGCCTCGCGAACAAGCTGGGGGCGCGAGCGACCAGATTCGTGGGCGTGACCTTCCCAGGCACTCCGATCCGGCACGCGCGCGTGACCGGCATGCCGCTGCGACCCGAAATCACGGGTCTTGACCGTGCAAGCCTCGCCGCGAGCGCGCGCGAACACTTTGGGCTTGAACCGGGCACGCGCACGCTGCTTGTCACGGGTGGGTCGCTCGGCGCGCGCGCCATCAATGAGGGCATCTCAGGATCGGCTGAGGCGATTACCGCGGCTGGCGTGCAGGTGCTGCACATCTGGGGCGGGCTCACCGAGGTGCAGGATCCGGGTGTTCAGGGGTACAGCGTGCTCGAATACTGCGACCGCATGGATCTGGCTCTCGCAGCCTGCGACCTCGCTGTGTCGCGCGCCGGATCAACGACCGTGAGTGAACTGGCCGGACTCGGCGTGCCTGCCGTGTTCGTGCCCTATAGCCACGGTAACGGTGAGCAGCGGTTCAACGCCGCGAGCGTGGTGCACGCCGGTGGCGCGCTGCTTGTGGAAGACGGTGTGCTTGGACCCGACTGGGTCAGGGGCACCCTGCTGCCGCTGATCACGGACGACGCGCGGCTCGCCGAGATGTCGAAGCGCGCTCGCGGCGCTGGCTCACTCGACGGAACTGAGCGGTTGCTCGCGCTCGTACACGAGGCAGCGCGCAGCTGAGCTGAGGTTCGAGCGTAGCCGCGCCGCCGAGCTCACGAATCTGACAGAGAGCGGGCAGAATCGCGAGCTCGGCGCGGTACGCTGGAGTGTCAGCTGACCCGCTAGGAGCGCACATGATCTACCCCGATCTCGAAATGGAAATCCCCGACAACCTTGGTCGGGTGCACTTCGTTGGGATCGGGGGCTCGGGCATGAGCGGTATTGCCCGCATGCTGCACCAGGCCGGTGTCACCGTCACGGGCTCGGATCGAAGCGCCAACTACTCGACCGAGGCGCTCGAGGCTATCGGCATCAAAGTGTTCATCGGTCACGCGGCCGAGCATGTGGGCGACGCAGACACGCTGGTCGTTACCGGCGCGCTGTGGCAAGACAACCCCGAGTACCAGTACGCGCTCGCACACGGGCTACCCGTGCTGCACCGATCGCAAGCGCTCGCGTGGCTTGCGCGGGGCAAGCGCGTCGT
Source organism: Leucobacter faecis (assembly GCF_054456635.2). NCBI lineage: Bacteria > Bacillati > Actinomycetota > Actinomycetes > Micrococcales > Microbacteriaceae > Leucobacter > Leucobacter faecis. The sequence continues at coordinate 11,161 of NZ_JBTJEP020000022.1, read as the reverse complement.
CTCGGTCGCGGGCGCACACGGTAAAACGACCTCAACGGGCCTCGTCGTGACGGGATTGCTCGGCGCAGGCGCCGATCCCTCGTTCGTCAACGGCGGCATCATCGAGAGCCTCGGCGTCTCGGCCGCCCCGGGGTCAGACGAGCTATTCGTGATCGAGGCAGATGAGTCAGACAAGTCTTTCTTGCTGTATGACACCTCGATCGCGCTCATCACCAACGTAGACCCCGAGCACCTCGACTTCTACGGATCGCGCGAGGCGTTCATGCAGGCGTTTGTCGATTTCGCGTTGGCAGCGCGTGAACAGATCGTCATCTCGAGCGACGACCCGGGGGCCCTTGAAGTGCTTGACGCGCTGCGCCAGACAGACGCCCATGCCCACGTGCGTACCTTCGGCGAAGACCCGGCGGCAGACGTGCGGCTACTCGACGTTGACGACTCGGGCCCGGTTAAATTCACCGTTGAACTCAAGAACGGTCACGGCGAGCTCGAACAGCACAGCGCGCAGCTGTCGGTGTACGGCAAGTACAACGCCGTCAACGCGGTGGGCGCACTCGCTGTACTCACCGGCCTGGGATTTGATGCGGGAGAAGCGCTTGCCGCGATCGCGCAGTTCGGTGGCACGAAGCGACGATTCGAGTTTCACGCCGACGTCGCGGGCGTACGCGTGTACGACGACTACGCGCACCACCCGACCGAGGTTGCTGCACTGCTGGAGTCGGCGCGAGCAGTCGTGGGGGAGGGCCGCCTCATTGCGATCCACCAGCCCCACCTCTACAGCCGCACGAGTCTGTTTCACCGTGAGTTTGCCGAAGCCCTCGAAACATGGGCAGACCACACGGTCGTACTCGCGGTTGATGGCGCGCGCGAGGATCCCGTGGAAGGCGTGACCGGCGCACTCGTTTCGAACGATTTCACTGACCCGGGCCGCGTCGCGTACGTGCCAGAGTGGGCTGACGCTGCCGAGTATCTCGCACGTATCGCTCGCCCCGGTGACGTGATGGTGACTATGAGCTGTGGATCTGTCTACCGCATCATTCCACAGGTCGTAGACGCGTTGCGCGCACGATTCGAGCCCGAGGGCGTGTGAAACGCCCGGGCGGGTTTGATCGAGAACCCGAACCGCCCCTTGCGCCGACGTCGAGGGAGGAACACGACGCGCCGGTGACCGAGGGGGGCACCGTCGACGAGTCGACGCACGCTGAGACGGCCGCTGGTGCGCCCCCGGAGTCGCCGCTCCAGGGCGACCGCGCTGACGGCGGGAAAACGACCCCTGGGGTTGTTGCGACGGTGACGGGGGACGTACGTACGGGAGTCTCGCGCGCGCTGACCTGGGTAGGTGTCGGGGCACCGAAGGATCCGGTGCGTGCCGCCGATAGGCGCCTGCGCCAGGCCGCGCGCGCCAGACGCCGCAGTGAGCGTCGAGAACGTCGCCGTTTCGCCGATCAACTGCGCAAGCAGCGCCGTGGCCTGCTCGTCGCGGGAGGAACTATTGCGGCACTCGCACTGTTTGTTGCCCTCTGCGCGTTTACGCCGTTGACCGCGGTGCGTGACGTGCAGGTTTCAGGGGCGGCGGCAGTGCCCGAGGCTGACCTGCATCGCGCGCTCTCACGGTTTGAAGGTGTCCCGCTCGCTCTCGTCGACGACGGCGAGGTGCACGCTGCGCTCGAGGTGTTTCCGCTCATCCAGCGGTACAAGGTGGAGCGTGTTCCGCCGCATACCCTGCGCGTACAGGTAGAGGAACGGCTGCCCGTCATCGCTATTGAGAGTGACGGCGGGTTTGATCACTTCGACGCTGCCGGGGTAAAAGTGGGGGTGAGTGAGGGCGCCACCGAGGGCGTGCCCGTTGGTCAGGGCGCGATTAGCGATCTCGCCTCGCCCGCGTTCGGCGAGGCCGCGCGCATCATTCGTGACATACCCACCGACCTGCGGGCTCAGGTGAGCACCGTCGAAGCGTCAGGGCCGCAAGACATCACATTGATCTTGACAAGCGGCCTGCGCGTGGCGTGGGGTGATGACACGCACACGGCACGCAAGGCGGTCGTGCTGCAGACAATGCTGGGCGCGCTGGGCGATCGCCCGCTCGAGCTCATAGATGTGTCGTCCCCAGACGCACCCGTGTTTCGGTAACCGACTACATGAATTCGCGCATAATGTCGGATGGCGCGGCGTGTCTGATGCATGTGGGCCTGTAAAACCCCTAGCGTTAGGCCAGAAACGTATACAGCTATACTAACTTTTAACTTCAGGTAGAGGTTGAAGGTTGGAGGGGATTCACGTGGCAGCGAACCAGAACTACCTCGCGGTGATCAAGGTCGTCGGTGTGGGCGGCGGCGGCGTGAATGCCGTCAATCGGATGATCGAGCTCGGCCTGCGCGGGGTCGAGTTCATCGCCGTAAACACTGACGCCCAAGCGCTCCTTGCGAGCGACGCCGACGTGAAGCTTGATGTCGGCCGTGAGCTCACGCGCGGGCTTGGCGCGGGCGCCGACCCCGAGGTGGGTCGTCGCGCTGCTGAGGACCACGCCGAGGAGATCGAGGAGGCGCTAGCTGGCGCCGACATGGTGTTCGTTACGGCGGGCGAGGGTGGCGGTACCGGCACTGGTGCCGCACCCGTTGTGGCGCGCATTGCAAAGTCGATCGGGGCGCTCACGATTGGTGTGGTGACCAGGCCGTTTAGCTTTGAGGGTAAGCGTCGCGCGGCGCAGGCCGACGCTGGCGTGCACACGCTGCGCGAAGCGGTCGACACGCTCATCGTTGTGCCGAATGACCGGCTGCTCGACATCAGTGAGCCCGGCATTAGCATGATCGAGGCATTCGCGGCGGCCGACCAGGTGCTCCTGGCGGGCGTGTCTGGCATCACTGACCTCATCACCACGCCGGGTCTCATCAACCTCGACTTTGCCGACGTGAAGTCAGTGATGCAGGGGGCCGGGTCTGCCCTGATGGGTATCGGCTCGGCGCGGGGCGCGGATCGCGCGATCAAGGCTGCTGAGCTTGCGGTCGCCTCACCCCTACTCGAAGCTTCCGTTGAAGGAGCCCACGGAGTGCTCTTGTCCATCCAGGGCTCCTCGAACCTCGCGCTGAGCGAGATATATGAAGCCTCGACGCTCGTGCAAGACGTCGTGCACCCCGAGGCCAACATCATTTTCGGCACGGTCATCGACGACACGCTCGGGGACGAAGTGCGTGTGACCGTGATCGCTGCCGGCTTTGACGACGACGGCTCGCCCACACCCGCGGTCGTGCCCGAACGCGGGCGTCGCGGTAGTCACGTGGAGCGGCTTGAAGACGTGCCAGCTCCCGTCGCTTCAGAGGCTACCGGGCTCGGTTTTCCCGGCTTCAAAACCACGCCGCAGCGCGAAGCTGAGAACCGAGCGCCTGCCACGGGTCAGTTCGGTGAGGTGCTTTCGAACCCCCCGGTTGAAGCGCAGCTCCCTGATCCGGCCTTCGACGGCGACGATGATGATGACCTCGACATCCCCGAGTTTCTGCGGTAAAAGGCGATGACAGAGGTGGCTTCACCCGCGTACCCGGGGTTGGGCAACAGGTTAGCGCTGATCCGGAGCGAGATCGCAGGCGCGTGCCGCGATGCCGGGCGCGCGCCCGAGAGCACCACGCTCATTGTGGTGACCAAGTTTCACCCGGCGAGCCTCGTTCGTGAGCTCGCCGGGCTCGGCGTGCACGACGTTGGCGAGAACAGGCACCAAGAGGCGCAAGATAAGGCCGCGGAGCTCGCAGATCTCGATCTGAACTGGCACTTTATTGGACAGCTGCAGACCAAGAAGGCTCGGCAGGCCGCCCGGTATGCCAGCGCAATCCATTCGATTGATCGAGAACGGCTCGTTGACGCGCTCGCGCAGGGCGACCGGGTGATCGACGCGTTCGTGCAGGTCAACCTCACCGATGATCCGGGACGAGGGGGCGTTGCCCCCGCCGAGCTCGAGCGACTCGCCGAGCGAGTGCTGGAGGCCCCGGCCCTGCGCCTTCGCGGCGTGATGGCGGTCGCGCCGCTTGAAGAATCGCCCGAGAGTGCATTTACACGCCTTGCCAAATACTCAGAGCGGGTGCGGGCACTCGCGCCCGAGGCGACCGACATCTCTGCGGGAATGACGCACGATTTTGCCGCGGCGATCGCGGCCGGGGCGACACACCTGCGCATCGGCAGCGCAATCACAGGCAAACGACCAGAGCACCTGTAGTCTCGTACCATCGCACCGTTGGGAGATAACGATGAGCAACCCACTAAAGAAGACCATGGTGTTCCTGGGCCTCGCTGAGGAGGACCTCGAGGGGCAGCAGGCAACGACGACACCGTCTCGGCCTGAAAAGGTGACGAGTGCTGCGTCGTCCTCGACGACGTCTGCTGCCGAGCCTGCTCGTGCGGCGCAACCCAAGGCTGCCGCGGTGACCCCGCTGCGGCGTGTGACACCCGCCCGGCAGGCTGCGCCGCAGCCCATGAGTGAGATCTTCACGATGCGTCCCACGGCGTACAGTGACGCTACAGTCATTGCCGAGAACTTTCGCGAGGGTGTGCCGGTGATCATGAACCTCTCTGCGATGCCCGATGGCGATGCGAAGCGGCTCATTGACTTTGCGAGCGGCCTCACGCTTGGGCTCCACGGCAGCATCGAGCGGGTCACCAGCAAGGTGTTCTTGCTGACGCCAGAGCACATTGAAATTGCGGGCGAGGACTCTGTGCGCGATGAGAGTGGCTCCTTCTTCGTTACTCCGACGGCGTAACAGGTGGAGGTTGTTTTCGCGATCGGCACGGTTCTGCGGCTGGCGATTCGGCTCTTTATTATTGTGCTGTGGGCGAGACTCATCATCGACTGGGTGATGATTTTTAGCCGCAACTTTCGTCCGCGCGGTGCGGTCGCTGTACTGGTTGAGCTGGTCTACAGTGCGACAGACCCGCCCATCAAGATGTTTCGTAAACTCCTGCCACCCATCAGGCTGGGCCAGGTGTCCATCGACCTGGGCTGGATCCTCACGCTCGTAAGCTGCTGGATTCTGCTCGCCATCATTCCCGGCTTCGCATAGCGCGCCGTGCACAAACGGTGCGTTATTTGCTAGCGTAGCTTGTAGACCACGCGGGTGGTCCCGAATCGAAAGAGACGTAACCATGGCCTTGACTCCAGAAGATGTCGTGAATCAGAAATTCACGATCACCAAGTTTCGTGACGGCTACGATCTGGATCAGGTCGATGACTTTCTCGACCAGATTGTCGAAATGCTGCGCGAGCACGACGAAGAGAAGACCGCGCTCAAGCAAGAGATCGATGAGCTGACAGCGAAGCTCGCCGCATGCGAAGCTGGCGCTGGCGTCCCTGCCGCTGACGTGTCAGAGCAGACGATTGTCGTTGAGGCCCCTGCGCCTGCTCCTGTGCCGGAGCCCGCCCCTGCTGCCGAGCCCGCGCCGGTTGTCGCAGCGGCTGGTGGTACGCAGCCCGACGCGATCAAGTCGAGCGCTATGCTGCAGCTCGCGCTCGAGCTGCACGACAAGCACGTGCACGAGGGTGAGACGACCCGCGATCGCCTCATCAACGAGGCCGAGAACAAGCGTGATCAGATGATCAACGACGCAGAGCGTACCGCGAAGCAGCTGGTGCAGGACGCCCAGGAGCAGCGTGCAGAAGAGCTGCGCATTCTTGGTGACGAGCGCAGCGACCTGCAGTTCAAGATCAAGGATCTGCGCCAGTTCGAAGGCGAGTACCGTTCGACGCTGCGCTCGTACATTCAGTCGCAGCTGCGCGGACTCGACGGTTCGCCCGAGCCCTCGGGCGCTCCCGAGGGTCTCCAGTAGTACCCCGGGTGAGCACGTCTCAAACGACTGCGCGGTCTCGCCGCGGGTGGCACGTTCCCGTGCTGCTCGCGGCGATTGCCGCGCTCGTGCTTACGGTCGACCAGGTCGCGAAGAACTGGGTCGTCGCACACCTCGTTGAGGGGCAAACTGTGCCCGTCCTGGGTGACTTTTTGCGCTGGCACTTTGTGCGCAACCCCGGCGCCGCATTTTCGATGGCCAGCGGCTCGACCTGGATCTTTACGATCTTGGCGGTCGCTGTCGTCGTCGTGATCTTGTGGCAGCTGCGACGGCTACGGTCGTGGCCCTGGGCGGTCTTTTTGGGGCTTCTGCTCGGTGGTGTGCTCGGTAACCTCACCGATCGTCTCACCCGCGAGCCAGGCTTTCCAGAGGGCCACGTGATTGATTTCATCTCAACACCGTGGATGTGGCTGGGTTTTCCAGAGGCTATCTACAACATTGCAGACATCGCGATTGTCAGCGGAATGGTGTTGTTCGTCGTGATTACACTGATCGGTCTGCCGATCGACGGGACCGGGCGACATGGTGGCGCAGGTCAAGCTGATGAGGCCGCTGAGGGCGACCCTCAAGAAGGATCGAATGCAACACCGTAGTCTCCCTGTTCCCGATGGTCTGGCGGGCGTTCGCGTTGACGCAGCGCTCGCGAAACTGATGGGCTTCTCACGCAGTTTTGCTGTCGAAATAGTGCAGGCGGGTGGCGTGCTGCTTGACGGCCGCGCGCTCGCAAAATCTGATCGACTCTCGGCGGGCTCATGGCTTGAAGTGTCGTGGGAAGAGAAGCGCGGCCCAGAAATAGTGCCCGTGCACCTCCCAGAGCTCGGCATTATTCACGACGATGAAGACATCGTCGTGATTGATAAGCCCGCCGGCGTGGCCGCCCACCCCTCACTCGGGTGGGAAGGGCCCACCGTGCTTGGGGCACTCGCGGGCGCGGGTTTTCGGATCGCTACCTCTGGTCCTCCCGAGCGACAGGGGATTGTGCACAGGCTCGACGCAGGCACGAGCGGGCTCATGGTGGTTGCCAAGAGTGAGCGCGCATACTCCGATCTCAAGCGTGCGTTCAAAGCGCGCGAGGTGGACAAGATTTACCACACGGTAGTTCAGGGACACCCTGATCCGTTTGCGGGCACCATTGAAGGTGCCATCGGCCGGCACCCCGGCCACGAATGGAAGTTCGCTGTTACGAGCGACGGTAAGCCATCAGTCACCCACTACCAAACGCTTGAAGCGTTTCCGTATGCGACCCTCCTCGAAGTGCAACTTGAAACGGGCCGCACCCACCAGATTCGCGTGCACATGTCAGCGCAGCGGCACCCGTGCGTGGGGGACTCGATGTATGGGGCCGACCCGACCCTGACCGAACGGCTGGGGCTCACGCGCCAGTGGCTGCACGCTATGCGGCTCGGGTTTAGGCACCCGGGTACGGGGCTGCTCGTCGAATACGAAAGCGTGTACCCAGCTGACCTTCAGCACGCACTCGACGTTCTCGCTGTGTGAGGCCCGCGCGGGCGTAAAGCGTACCGCGTAACTCCAGCGCCGCCGCGGTACCCTTGAGGGTAATGGCGAGAGGGGCCCGATAGTGGCGGTTGATGACGGCTTCGTGCACCTGCACGTGCACAGCGAGTATTCGATGCTTGACGGAGCGGCCCGTGTCGGCCCGCTCATGAAAGCGACCGCGGAGCAGGGTATGACGGCGGTGGCCGTGACCGATCACGGTAACACTTTCGGTGCGTTCGACTTCTGGCGCACGGCTCGCGACAACGGTGTGAAGCCGATTATCGGCATCGAGGCCTACCTCACGCCGGGCACACACCGCAGCGATCGGAGCCGGGTGCGCTGGGGTTCGGGCGGCGGCGACGACGTTTCGGGCGGCGGCGCGTACACCCACATGACGCTGCTCAGCGAGACGACCGCCGGAATGCACAACCTGTTTCGGCTATCGAGCCTGTCGTCCATCGAGGGGCAGTACTTCAAGCCGCGCATGGACCGCGAACTGTTACAAACATACGGTAAGGGGCTCATCGCCACGACCGGCTGCCCGTCGGGTGAGATCCAAACTCGCATTCGCTTGGGTCAGCTAAAAGAGGCGCGCGAGGCCGCGGCAGACTTTCAAGACATCTTCGGCAAAGAGAACTTCTTCTGTGAACTGATGGATCACGGACTCGATATCGAGCGCCGTGTCAAGCTCGATCTTCTCGAGATCGCGAAAGACCTGAAGATTCCGCTCGTGGCGACGAACGATCTGCACTACGTCCACGAGGCAGACGCCGAGGCACATTCGGCGCTGCTGTGCGTGCAGTCGGGTTCGAGACTCGACGACCCCAACCGATTCCAGTTCAGTGGATCCGGATACTACCTGAAGAGCGCCGCAGAGATGCGGCACATCTTTCGCGAGCTGCCCGAGGCCTGTGACAACACGCTGCTGATTGCCGAGCGCTGCGACGTCGAGTTCAACACCAAAGCAAACTACATGCCGCACTATCCCGTGCCGCAGGGCGAATCAGAGGACAGCTGGTTCGTGAAAGAGGTCGAGAGCGGGCTGCACTACCGCTACCCCGGGGGGATCCCCGACGCGGTGCGCAAACAAGCCGAGTACGAGATCGGGGTCATCACGCAGATGGGCTTCCCCGGCTACTTCCTCGTCGTGGCCGACTTCATCAACTGGTCTAAGAACAATGGGATCCGGGTGGGCCCGGGCCGCGGTTCAGGCGCCGGATCGATGGTCGCTTACGCCATGCGCATCACCGACCTCGACCCGCTGCAACACGGGCTCATCTTCGAGCGGTTCTTGAATCCCGACCGCGTGTCCATGCCCGACTTCGATGTCGACTTCGATGATCGCCGTCGCGGCGAGGTCATCAAGTACGTGACCGAGAAGTACGGCGACGAGCGCGTGGCTCAAATTGTCACGTACGGCACGATTAAATCGAAACAGGCGCTCAAGGACGCCTCGCGCGTACTGGGCTTCCCGTTCGGTATGGGTGAGAAGCTGACAAAGGCGATGCCGCCCGCTGTCATGGCGAAAGACATTCCACTCTCGGGCATCACCGACCCGAAGCATGCCCGATACAAAGAAGCGGCCGAGTTTCGTGCCGTGATCGACACCGACGCCGAGGCAAAGCAGGTGTACGAGACGGCGCTCGGACTCGAGGGGCTGAAGCGTCAGTGGGGCGTGCACGCCGCTGGCGTGATCATGTCGAGCGACCCACTGATCGACATCATCCCGCTCATGAAGCGTGAGCAAGACGGCCAGATCGTGACCCAGTTTGATTACCCGACCTGTGAGGGACTCGGGCTCATCAAGATGGACTTCTTGGGCTTGCGTAACCTCACGATTATCTCTGATGCGCTCGAGAACATTCGCCTCAACCGCGGTGAAGAGCTCGACCTCGAGAGGCTTGAACTCGACGACACCGCATCGTATGAGCTGCTGGCCCGTGGTGACACGCTGGGCGTGTTTCAGCTCGATGGTGGCCCCATGCGAGGCCTTCTGCGTCTCATGAAGCCCGATAACTTTGAAGATATCTCGGCAGTGCTCGCGCTGTATCGTCCCGGCCCGATGGGCGCGGACTCGCACACCAATTATGCGCTGCGCAAAAACGGGCTGCAGCCCATCACCCCGATTCACCCTGAACTCGAGGAACCGCTCAAAGATGTGCTGAGCACAACCTATGGCCTCATCATCTACCAAGAGCAGGTGATGTCGATCGCGCAGAAGGTCGCGGGATTCTCACTGGGCCAGGCAGACATTTTGCGCCGCGCCATGGGCAAAAAGAAGAAGTCTGAGCTCGACAAACAGTATGCGGGCTTCAGCGGGGGCATGCGCGAGCGCGGCTTCTCGGATCCAGCGATCAAAGCGCTGTGGGACATTCTGCTGCCCTTCTCTGACTACGCCTTTAACAAGGCCCACTCGGCCGCCTATGGCGTGGTGAGCTACTGGACGGCCTACCTGAAAGCGCACTACCCGGCCGAGTACATGGCGGCGCTTCTGACGAGCGTGGGGGATTCGAAAGACAAGCTTGCGCTGTACCTCAACGAGTGCCGCCACATGGGTATCAAAGTACTGCCACCCGCGGTGAATGACTCGTTTGCTGACTTCTCGGCGGTGGGCTCAGACATTCGGTTCGGCCTGGGCGCGATTCGTAACGTGGGTGGCCACGTCGTCGAAGCGATTCGTACCGCCCGAGAAAAAGACGGTGCGTTCGAGAGCTTCCATGACTTTCTCAAGAAGGTTGCGATCCCGGCTCTCAACAAGCGCACCATTGAGTCGCTTATTAAGGCCGGGGCTTTCGACGGCCTCGGGGGCACCAGGCGCGCGCTCGTCGAGATCCACGAGACCGCGATTGAGAGCGCAGTCAAAGAAAAGCGCGACGCCGAAAAGGGTAACGTCGGGTTTGACTTCGACAGCCTCTTCGCAGAGGTGGCTGAAGAGCAGGGTGAACCGGAGCCGGTGTCGCAGGTACCAGATCGACCCGAATGGACGAAGAAGGACAAGCTCGCCTTCGAACGCGAAATGCTGGGGCTGTACGTATCGGATCACCCGTTGCGCGGCCTTGAACAGGCGATCTCAAAGGAAGCTTCAGCGACCGTTGCACAGATTACCAACCCCGACGCGATGGCGGGGATGGACGGCGAAATTGTGACAGTGGCGGGGTTGCTTACCAGCGTGGAACACCGCACCGCCAAGTCTGGCAATCTGTACGGCATGGCGACGGTCGAAGACTTCTCGGGTGAGATCCAAGCGCTGTTTATGGGTAAGTCTTACCAAGAGTTTGGGAATTTGCTGCAGGCCGACACCATTGTGGCGCTGCGAGGCAAGCTCAAGGCCCGCGACGACGGCATGTCCATGCATGCCTACGGGGTAAAGCCGATTGACGCGGTGGTACAAGACGACGCGACGACTCTAACGCTGACACTGTCAGACACGAAGGCCACTGAGGAATTGATGGAGGAGCTCAAACGAACCCTGGGGCGCCACCGCGGCGACAGTGAGGTGCGGCTCAACCTACTCACCGCCACGGCGGTGCGCGTGTTCGAAGTGCCGCTGCAGGTGCGGGTGTCAGCTGACCTGTTTGGTGAACTCAAGGGGCTGCTCGGCCCGCGCTGTCTGCTGCCACTCGAGGAGCTCATCGCGTAGCGGCTTCGGTGTGAGGGTACGGCGGTATCATCCTGCGCGGAGCGAGCTTGCGGCGGACCCTCCTGTCATCCTGCGCGGAGCGAGTTTGCGACGCACCCACCCGGTCATCCTGGGTACTCCCCTCCCTGTCATCCTGATATGGAGATCGATTTGTCAAGTGGGCAGGGGAAAACGCCGCCAGACTGGCTGCCTAGCGGCGTTTCA
>NZ_JBTJEP020000021.1:0-69964 GCF_054456635.2 Leucobacter faecis | reverse complement strand
ACCAGACAATAACTGCGCTTCAGCGGGCGGTGCTCAACCGGAATACTGGCGGTGCTCAGAAGTCCGAATACTCACCGTGGTCATGCCGTTATCCTTCATCCACGAGATTTCCTTGTAAAACTTGTGGTTCGTGGGGATGTCAGCAAAAGGCTTACGACCGTTCGGCTTGTAACCCGTATCACCACTCATGCGATACATGAACGCAGCCATTGCTTCACGACTCATGCCATTCTTCGGCATATACTTCACACCCTCAGGAGTCTTGGTGCCAGTCGTGAGCTTGTTATCGAACATCCACTTAATCTCCTTGAAAAAGTTGCTGTTACGATCCATATCCACAAAAGGCGACGAAGCATCCGTGCCAGGCTTCGGGTAAGTCATCAGAGTGTCAGTGCCGCCCTGCAGCTCACCAAACACCTGCACATAAACAGGGCGAGTGCCATTACGGTAAGCCACACCAGCACCCATACGGTTGTGGAGACTGTTCATGATCTGCTTGCGGTGACCATCTGAGTTCATCCAGCCCGTTACTGCCTCAGTGCCATTACGATGACCCTCAGCAAGGTTCTCACCCTTCATGACATAGATCCCACCAGTTTCATTCATTTGACTGGGGAGTGCGCCATTGTGGTAGAGATTGCCCGTGCGAACAAGGTAGTTAGCCCAATCCTGAGCAATTTTGTCCAGTTCAGCGTTCGCAAATACAGGCTGTAGGCGAGCATTCTGGCGGTGCTTGTTCGTGGCAGACAGAACATCATACTTAGCCTGAGCGATACGAGTGGCTGATGCAGCGACTGGGGCACCTGCTACTGCAATTCCTTCAGCAAGAGGGGCACCCTGAGTTGCGCCTGCCACAGGCACCTCTGCTCGTGCAGCCTCAACCTCGGGCTGTTCTACTACAGGTGCTTCAACAACTTCTTCCTGAACAGTTTCAGCAACCTCAGGTGCTTCCGTCTCAACAGGTGCGTCAGTGATCTGCTCAACCTGAGTCTCAGTAACCTCAGTGACTTCAACAACCTGATCAAGCTCGGTAGCCTGAGCAGGCTGAGCGGCAGTCACCAGGCCTGTAACTGAGATAGCTACAACGGCCACACCCGTCAGCATGGTCTTCATGATCTTGTTCTTCACTAGCTGTCTCCCCCGCAGGTGGCACTTAACAGCGCCCATATTACGGAGTCCTTCGTGGAGTTTCAAACAGAAATCGAAAGTGTAAGCTCGGCTGGCGCATAGGTGTGCATGGCTGAAGTTTTCGATGGTTCATGCAGTAGGTTTCTGCAGCTTGTCACTAGCGAGCATTTCGTGGATACCGCCGGTGAGTCTGCGTTTGCAGGCTTCCCAAGCTCGGGGGCCACTCCGTTTGAGCTGGCGGTAACCGTCGAGCAAGTCCAGGAAATTGCCCCATTCGAGCTGGCTGGAAAACTCGGCGAACACGATGACCGACTCACCTTCGTAATTGTCCCATGGGTTTGAGTAGGTGGACGCCCGGTAACGCGGTGGAGTCGGCGGCTCGATTTGTCTCTATGTCGAAATACTTTTTGACAAGACGGCTAAGCTGGCAGTAGAACTCGTGCCCGTTTTTCGATTTGGAGAAATAATCGTCGTGACTGAATCTGTAATCCTCTACACACACACTGATGAGGCTCCCGCACTCGCGACCGCATCGTTCCTTCCAATCGTCGAGTCGTTCACCCGTGTGGGTAACGTCGCAATTGAAACGCGCGACATCTCGCTGGCTGCGCGTATCCTCGCCGAGTTTCCAGAGAACCTCACAGAGGAGCAGCAGACCGGTAACGCGCTTGCCGAGCTGGGAGCGCTTGTCACCGAGCCCGAAGCGAACATTATTAAGCTTCCAAACATCTCGGCCTCGATTCCGCAGCTGAAAGCCGCGATCGCAGAGCTGCAGGCAAAGGGCTACGACGTTCCGAACTACCCCGATGAGCCGAGCAGCGTCGAAGATCACTACATTCTCTCGCGTTACGGCAAGATCAAGGGCTCTGCCGTAAACCCCGTGCTGCGTGAGGGAAACAGCGACCGCCGCGCTCCCAAGTCAGTAAAGAACTATGCGCACAAGCACCCCCACCTGAACAAGCCGTTCAGTGAGGGTTCAAAGACGCGTGTCGCCACCATGGGGCACGACGACTTCTTCTCGAACGAGAAGTCGATGGTCTTCGCCGACGAAGACGTTCTCAAGATCCGGTTCGTCGCGGCCGACGGCACCGAGACCGTCTTGAAGGACGAGCTGACCGTGCTGCGGGGTGAGGTCCTCGACGCGACCTTCATGTCGGCTAAGGCGCTCTCGGCATTCCTTGCCGAGACTATTGCGCAGGCACAGGCCGAGAACGTGCTCTACTCACTGCACCTGAAGGCCACCATGATGAAGGTCAGTGACCCGATCCTCTTCGGGTACGCCGTGACCGCATACTTCGCCGACATCTTCGAGAAGCACGGTGCTGCGCTCGCGCAGGCTGGTCTCACGCCGCGCAATGGCCTCGGCTCGATCCTGGCCGGCCTCGATAGCGTGCCCGGCGGCGAAGCGATCAAGAGCGAAATTACCGAACGCATTGCCAGCGGCCCACGCCTGTCGTACGTCAACAGCGACAGGGGCATCACCAACTTGCACGTGCCTAGCGACGTGATCGTTGACGCGTCGATGCCCGCGCTCGTACGCAACGGCGGCAAGCTCTGGGACGCCTCTGGCGCTGAAGATGACACCATCGCCGTGATTCCTGACTCCTCATACGCCGGGGTTTACCAGGCCACCATCGAGGACGTTATTGCCAACGGTCCGCTCGATCCGGCCACGATTGGCAGTGTGTCGAACGTGGGCCTGATGGCCCAGGCCGCCGAGGAATACGGCAGCCACGATAAGACCTTCGAGATCGCTAGCGCAGGCCGCGTCGAGGTTGTCGGCAGCGAGGGCGAGGTGTTGCTCTCGCACGAGGTCGAGGCCGGCGATATCTGGCGTGCAACCCAGACGAAGGATCTGCCGATTCGCGACTGGGTAAAGCTCGCTGTCACGCGTGCCCGAGCAACCGGTGCTCCCGCCGTGTTCTGGCTCAACGAGGACCGTGCGCACGACGCGAACCTGATCGCAAAGGTCAACACGTACCTCGCGGATCACGACACCGAGGGTCTCGCGATCAAGATCCTCAAGCCGACCGATGCGACGTTCTACTCGCTCGAGCGCATGCGCCGCGGGGAAGACACCATTTCGGTCACGGGTAACGTGTTGCGCGACTACCTGACCGACCTGTTTCCGATTCTTGAGGTGGGCACGAGCGCCAAGATGCTCTCGATCGTTCCGCTGCTCGCTGGCGGTGGCCTCTTCGAGACTGGTGCGGGTGGGTCTGCCCCCAAGCATGTGCAGCAGCTTGAAGAAGAGGACTACCTGCGCTGGGATTCGCTCGGCGAGTTCTTCGCGCTCGCTGCCTCGCTCGAGCACTACGGCGAGTTCACGGGCAACGCGAAGGCGGGCGTTCTCGCAGTGACGCTTGACCGCGCTACCGGCACCTTCCTGGAAGAGAACCGGTCGCCCGGCCGCAAGATCGGCACGATCGATAACCGTGGCAGCCACTACTACCTCGCTCAGTACTGGGCGCAGGAGCTCGCGGCGCAGACGGACGACGCAGAGCTTCAGGCGGCATTTGCGCCGATCGCTGAGCAGCTGACCTCGAAGGAAGCGCAGATCGTTGAAGAGCTCATCGCCGTACAGGGCAAGCCGGTCGAGACCGGCGGCTACTACATGCCCGATGCGGCGCTCGTCACGAAGGCGATGCGCCCGTCGGCCACGCTGAACGAGATCATCGACTCGATCGCGTAACCCCGTACGCTTCGTAGGATTCTGGGCCCCGGTGGCGCCGCTCACATGCGGCGCCACCGGGGTCTTCTTTTTGACCGAGTGGCTCGCGTGCGTGCCCCGATTTAATTAGTATTTTTATTCACTTTAGTTGTTTTAGGTAGTTTTATCTCTTCTTGATAAAGCTAGGTAACCTATGTAATCTGAGGCGATGGATAGCGTCAATAACCCCTATACGCCAAACGCGGGGGCCAGGCCAGATGTGATCGTTGGTCGCGAAGAGCAAACGCGTGCATTTGAGATGTTGCTGCAGCGTCTTGAAAAGGGTCGGACCAGTCAGTCCCTCATAATTACCGGTTTGCGTGGCGTTGGTAAGACGGTGCTGCTTAATGAGCTTGCTGAGATTGCTGCTGGCCGGTCGTGGGAAGTGGTTGAGATTGAGGCGAGTAAATATGACGAGGCTTCCTTCCGAAGAACACTTGCGTCAAAATTGAAAGCCGCGCTTTTGCGACTGTCTCCGCGTTCAAAATGGACTGACCGATTTGAACGTGCCGCTGGTGCGCTCACCTCGTTCTCGCTCTCATTGGACAGCGTAGGTGCATGGACACTCGGATGGGACATTGCTCCAGCCGAAGGTGTATCGGATCACGGCGACTTGGCGATGGATCTCACGGACTTGTTCGTGGGTCTGGGGGAAGCAGCAAAGGAATCTTCGCGCGGAATTGTTCTATCGGTCGACGAAGTTCAATTTCTGCGCCGTGCACAGCTGGAAGCGCTCATACAGGCGATCCACAAGGCAGTACAGCGCCGTTTGCCGATTACTTTCGTTGGGGCAGGGCTCCCTCAGATAGCTGAATTGGCGGGCGATGCGAAATCATACGCCGAGAGGCTCTTCAAGTTCCCGGCGATCGGATCGTTGGGGAGTGCAGAGGCTGAGGAAGCTATTAGCGGGCCTGCGGCACTTGAAGGCGTAGCTTGGGAGCCGCTTGCGTTGAAATATGCAGTAGCGACCACGAAGGGATACCCCTACTTCATTCAAGAACTGGGGTTTCAGTCATGGGAGCTTGCATGCGGGCAATCGATCACCCTCGATGCTGTTCAAAGTGCAGTCGAAGCGTATGAAGCTAAGCTGGATAGCTCGTTCTTTCGTGTACGTCTCGACCGTGCAACGCCCTTGCAGACTGCCTACATGCGAGCAATGGCGCAGCTAGGGCCTGAACCGCAAAAGGCTGCCGATGTGGCGAGGGTAATGGGGCGAGATTCTTCGCAATTGGGGCCCACTCGCGCAGAGCTTATTGATATGGGTTTGCTGTATACGCCTGAACATGGGTACGCCGCGTTTACTGTCCCGGACTTTGATAAGTACATGCTACGTGCGGTCCCGGAGTTAATCGTGCCACCTCCGCGGCGAAAACGGGAGTAGGCGAAGGGGCTAAGGTGTGTGCAGGGTCAACATTTTCACAAGCGGCCCAACGGTGATACTCTAAGAGAGGTAGAACTTTATTATAGAGTTTCATTTACTGCTTAGGGAGACAGAACGTGTCAACTCCACAGCTTCAGGGGCCCACCATTTCGTTGCAGGCGACCCCGGTAGACGGTGGCGCTGCTGCCTCCGCTGCAGGCGCCCGCGTCGTGCCGGTCGAGCGGGTTACCGAGACCACGCTGCCCACCGTGCACGGCTCGTTTCGCGCCGTCGCCTACCGTGATGAACTCGCTGGAGTCGATCATATGGCGCTCGTGGCTACTCCGCCTTCGGGTGGGGCTGAGCCCGAGGGCGGTGTGCTCGTGCGCGTGCACTCCGAGTGCATCACGGGCGAGGCGTTTGGGTCCGTGAAATGTGAGTGCGGCCCGCAGCTTGACGCGGCGCTTGCGCTCATTCAAGAGCGCGGCGGTGTGGTGATTTACCTGCGCGGGCAGGAGGGGCGGGGGATCGGGCTCGCCAATAAGATGCGCGCCTACCGCCTGCAGGAGGACGGCGTCGATACCCTCGATGCAAACCTCACCCTCGGGTTTCCAGCAGACGCCCGTGACTATCACGCCGCGGCAGAAATGCTCACCGACCTGGGGATTGATCGCGTGCGGCTGCTCACCAACAACCCCGAGAAGATCGCCCAGCTTGGCCAGTACGGGGTGCGGGTGGAGAGCCGCGAGCCGCTTCTCGTGGGCGTGCGCCCCGAGAACGTGGGCTATCTCGAAGCCAAGCGTGACCGCATGGGGCACGAGCTGCCCGCGGCCGTCGCGGGTTAATCGCGCTGGCGATCCGGATCAAAAAGCCAGCAGGGCGCCTAGAGCGTGTAGGGATGGGGGGACATTTGCCCCTCGCCCTCCCATTCTTCGTCCTCGGGGGCGATCTTGTCGCGGGCGTCGGCGTAGGCAAACACGATCGACGCGCCGAGCAGCGTGAAGGCGATGATGCCGGCCGGATTGCACAGTGCGATCGACATTTCGCCCGAGAAGTCTGACCCGGCGGCGTAGCTCAAGATGGACTCTAGGCTGCCGTCGACATAGTCGGGCACGAGGAACCCGAAGCCGATCGCGCACACCCACGAACCCACGAGGGTGACGATGGTCGCGCGGCCCGTACGCTTGCCGCGGGCGCGCGTCACCGACATGCGGCGCATGAGCCAGAAGCTGGTGGCGGCGTAGCACAGCCCAATCGAGGGCAGATACCACCATGTGAGGCTGCCGCCCGTGCCAAACAGCCAGCGGCCCGCCGACATCCACAGCGCCAAGATGACGCCCGCGACCATGACTACACGACCCATTGCAATCGCTCCCTTGTTCCCTTCCATGTTAGCCGCGACGGCCTGGGGGATTGGCTGGCGCGAAGGCGCGAGACACGCCCGCGATGCACGGCCAACTTTTGCGCTGGCCGAAATGCCTGTTACGCTAATCAAGTTGTCGCCGCAAGGTGGCTTCGCCCTGATAGCTCAGTGGTAGAGCACTTCCATGGTAAGGAAGGGGTCGCCAGTTCAATCCTGGCTCGGGGCTCTGACTCTTTTGGTCCTTGGATCAAGTTTGGCTGAGTAGCTCAGCTGGTTAGAGCGCACGACTCATAATCGTGAGGTCGCGGGATCGAGTCCCGCCTCAGCTACGGAGTCGCGTAAAACCCCCGGTTTCCCGGGGGTTTTTGCGTATCAGGTGTGGCCTTTGCTTCGCGCTGCACGATACGATGCGGTCATGGCTCAGCTTTCTATTCGGTCGCGCGCGCGCCTGCGCGCACTCATCTCGATCTTTGCTGGCCTCGCTGCAGGCTTCGGTGTCTCGATCACCGAAGACCTCGCGACTAGCATCGTCGCTGGGTGGGGTGTCTTTGCGCTCGTGAACGTCGTGTGGGGGCTCATGCGGCTCTGGCCGATGGATGCGAAGCGAACGCAAGAGCACGCTGTCGCCGAAGACCCGGGCCGCAACCTCAGCGACACGGTGTCAGTGGTGGGTAGCATCGTGAGCCTCGCGGCGGTAGCGCTCGTGATCGCAGACTCACAGGCCTCGCACAACCCCAAACACGAGTACATGCTCGCGGCGATCGCCGTGCTCAGCGTGTCCACCTCGTGGGCGCTCATCCAGTTCAACTACATGCTGCGCTACGCCCGGGTCTACTACGCTCCGGCAGCGGGTGACACCAAACCGAGGTGCGCACCCGGCGATACCGGCGTTACCGGCGGCATCGTGTTTAACCAGCAAGAGCCTCCCGAGTACACCGACTTCATCTACTTCGCTATTGGCCTCGGCATGACCTATCAGGTGGCCGACACCAACGTGACGAGCAATCAGGTGCGCCGCATCGTGATCGGCCACACCGTGCTGGCCTTCCTCTTCGCCACGGTGATTCTCGCGACGATCGTCAACCTCGTGACGAGTATCGGCTCATAGCTCGGTTCGTGGTTTGGTGGGTGGCGGCCGGAAGGCGCGACACCGCGCGACTCCGCGCTAGATCGCAGGCGCCGCCAATCGCACCGATTCCAGCTGCTCGGCACGCGTCGGCGCGGCGTGCACCGTGATCAACTCGTCGGCGTTGGCATAGCGCGCGAAAGCTTCAAGCTCCGTACGCACACGATCCGGCCCGCCGATCGCGGTATGCCGCAGCATGCCGCGAATTTCGAGACCAGCGGGCGTCTCCATGAGGGCCGTGGCCTCGGCGACCGTGAGCTCCTGGTCGCGACCGCGCGACAAGAACCTGCGCACCCGATCGATCTCGGTGCGGGCAAACAGTGCCTCGGCCTCGGCGTCGGTGGCGGCAGCGACCACGTTCACGCCAGCGCTCACGTAGGGCTCGGGGTGGGCCTCGCTGGGGCGGTAGCTGGCGCGGTAATGCGCGACGGCCGAGGTGAGGTGCTGCGGGGCAAAATGCGACGCGAACGAGTAAGGCAGGCCGAGCTGCGCCGCGAGCGACGCGCCAAACATGCTCGAGCCCAAGATCACGAGCGGCACCTTCGTGCCGCGGCCAGGGTACGCGTTCACGGAGGTGCGCGGCAACTCGTCAGACAGGTAGGTCTGCAGCTCGATCACGTCCTGCGGAAACGCGTCGGCGGCGGCCAGCGACCGGCGCAGCGCCCGAAACGTCGCGCCGTCGGTGCCGGGAGCGCGCCCGAGCCCCAGGTCGATGCGGCCCGGGTGCAGCTCGGCAAGCGTGCCAAATTGCTCGGCGATCACGAGCGGGGAGTGGTTGGGCAGCATCACACCGCCGGCGCCCAATCGAATCGAGGCGGTCTGCGACGCAATGTGCGCGATGAGCACGGCGGTCGCGCTCGACGCGATCGAGGGCATGTTGTGGTGCTCGGCGTACCAGATGCGCGAGTAGCCGCTCGCCTCGGCGAGCTGCGCGACCGCCACCGAGTGCGCAAACGCGTCGGCGATGCTGCCGCCAGCCTCAACGGTTGCCAGGTCCAAAATCGATAGCGGGGTCGAAGACGGGGCAGCGAGTGGGGTCGAGTGCGGGGTCGAGGACGGGGTCGAGTGCGCAGAGGAAGCCATGCCCAGTGCAACGCGCGCGCTGCGCGAGTATTCCGCGCCATACTTAACCCATGAACCGCGCACCAGGCACCCCCATTGTTCCGCTGGCACGCGAGCGCAAGGACGCGCTGCTGCGCCTCGAGTCCTGGACGTTCCCGTCGCCCACCCCGCCCAGCGAGCTGCTGCCGCTCGCCTCGCCCCCGACGCCCTGGGGGCGCATGTGGGCGATCGAGGCGAGCGCGCTGTCGCCCGCTGCGCTGTCGCCCGCTGCTCCGGATCGCCGCGCCACACCGGCGGCAGAGTTGGCGGCCATGTACGGCACGTTTGGGCTCACGTCGTACCCAGTGCCGGGCGCGCAGGTGGCCTGCGGGTGGCTCACCGGCGTGAGCGTGCACCCCGCACACCGCAGGCGGGGGCTGCTGCGGCAGATGATCGGCCACCACTTCGCCGACTGCCTCGAACGGGGTGAAGCGATTTCGGTGCTCAACGCGGCCGAAGCAGCGATCTACGGCCGTTTTGGCTACGGTATGGCCGCCCCGCAGGTCTCGCTCACGATTGCGCGCGGTGCGGCGCTGCGCGACGTGCCTGGCAGCGGTGAGGCGGGCAGCGGCGAGGTCGGCAGCGACGAGCTGACGCTCGAACTGCACGAGTGGGACGCGACGGTACACGGCGACGAGGTGGCGCGCTTGCACGCGGGCTACGCGCTCGAACCGCGGGGTATCGGTCGACCCGGATGGGTCACGTGGGAGACACCAGAGCTGCGCGCCGCACAAGACGAGGACGCACCGGCGCTGAGGGCGGGTGCCGAGGCGCAGCGGCTCGCCATCGTGCGCGACAGCGCCGGCAACGCGCGCGCCTACGCCCGGTTTCGGCGTGACATGTCGTGGCAGCGCAACGTCGCCGATGGCACGGTGCGCGTGCGCGACGCGGTTGCGCTAGACGCCGCGGCCGCCCACCGGCTGTGGCGTGCGCTGCTCGACTTCGACCTCACCGCGCGCGTCGAGGTGGGGCCACTGCCGCAAGACGACCCGATCATGTCGCTGCTCGTTGACGCGCGCGCCGCGGCCCCCGTCACCGACGACCTGCAGTGGTTGCGCATTCTCGCCCTACCCCAAGCCTTGAGTGAGCGCCGTTACGCCACCGCCGTCGACGTGGTGCTCGAGGTGACCGACGAGCTGCTGCCGCATAACGCGGGTACGTGGCGGGTGCAGGCCGCGCCGGGGGAAGAGACACGGGTGACTCGCAGCGATGCCGCCGCCGACCTCGCACTCGACATTCGCGAGCTGGGTGCCGTGCACCTGGGCACGGTCACACTCGCGCAGCTCGCACACGCGGGCCTCGTGCGTGAGCTGCGCGAGGGTGCGCTACTCGCAGCGGCGACCGCCTGGAGCTGGCCGGTGTCTGCTGGCGCAAACTGGGTCTTCTAGCCGCCGCCCGATTTGCGCGTTTCCTCGTCATCCGCTGACGTCATTCTGCGTGTAGCGAGCTTGTGAGCGGAATCGCAGAATCCATGATGTGTGGATCCTGCGATTCGCAAGCTCACGCAGGATGACGACGCCGGTGGTGACGCCGGTGGCGACGCCGGATGACGACGCCGGTGGCGACGCCGGGCGGCTACTCGGCCGCGGGCGCGTCGACGATCGACAGCAGCACGTGGCCGCTCGCGACGGTCTGGCCGACGGGCGCGTCGAGGCCAGCAATAACGCCCGAGCGGTGCGCGTAGATCGACTGCTCCATCTTCATCGCCTCGAGCACGAGCACGAGGTCACCCTCGACGACCTGCTGGCCGTCTTCGACGGTGACCTTCACCACGGTCGCCTGCATAGGCGAGGTGATGGCGTCGCCGGCGGCGGCGTGCACGCCCGCACCCTTGGCGCGGCGGGGAGCCGGGCCGCGAGTTACCTCTTGGTCGACGAGCGGCAGCAGCGTCGCGGGCATCGAGACCTCGACACGACGGCCCTCGACCTCAACGGTCACCTGTCGGCGCTTCGGGTCTTGCGCGATGGGGGGCACTTCGCCCTCCCATGGCTCGATGTCGTTGACGAACTCTGACTCGATCCAGGTCGTGTAGACACCAAACGTGCCCTCGGGGGCGGTGAAAGCGTCGTCGCGCACAATCTTGCGGTGAAAGGGCAGCACGGTCGGCAGGCCCTGCACCTCGAACTCATCGAGGGCACGGCGGGCGCGCTGCAGCGCCTCCTCGCGGGTCGTACCCGTGACGATCAGCTTGCCGAGCATCGAGTCGAACGCGCCCGAAACGACATCGCCGGTCGCGACGCCCGTGTCGACGCGCACACCGGGGCCAGACGCCGGCTTGAACAGTGCAACGGGGCCGGGCTGGGGCAGAAAGCCGTTGCCCGCGTCTTCACCGTTCAAGCGAAACTCGAACGAGTGCGCGTGCGCGACCGGGTCGGCGTAGTCGAGCACGCCGCCCTCAGCGATACGAAACTGCTCGCGCACAAGGTCGATGCCGGTGACCTCTTCAGATACGCAGTGCTCCACCTGCAGGCGGGTGTTGACCTCGAGGAACGACACCGTGCCGTCCTTCGCGACCAAGAACTCGCAGGTGCCCGCGCCAACGTATCCGACCTCTTTCAGAATCGCCTTCGACGAGGAGTACAGCCGCTCGATCTGATCGTCTGAGAGAAACGGCGCGGGCGCCTCTTCTACGAGCTTCTGGTGGCGGCGCTGCAGCGAGCAGTCACGCGTCGAAATGACAACAACATTGCCGTGCGCGTCGGCGAGGCACTGGGTCTCGACGTGGCGCGGCTTCTCAAGAAACTTCTCGACGAAGCACTCTCCGCGACCAAACGCTGTGACGGCTTCGCGGGTGGCCGACTCGAACAGCTCAGCGACCTCATCGCGCTCGTACGCGACTTTCAGGCCGCGGCCACCGCCGCCAAACGCTGCTTTGATGGCGATGGGAAGCCCGACCTCGTCTGCGAACGCGAGCACCTCGTCGGCGTTCTTGACAGGATCGCTGGTGCCCGCGGCGAGCGGAGCGCCGACCTTCTCGGCCACGTGACGGGCTGACACCTTGTCGCCAAGACGCTCGATGGCCTCGGGGCTCGGCCCGATCCAGGTGAGGCCCGCATCGATGACGGCCTGCGCGAACTGTGCGTTCTCGGCGAGAAAGCCATAGCCGGGGTGCACAGCGTCTGCGCCCGAGCGGCGCGCGACTGCGAGCAGCTTGTCAATCACCAGGTAGGTCTCGGCGCTCGTTGTGCCGCCCAGGGCATACGCCTCGTCGGCGAGCTGGGCGTGCATGGCGTCCCTGTCTTGATCGGCGTATACCGCCACCGAGGCGATGCCGCTGTCAGCGGCGGCACGAATAATGCGGACTGCGATCTCACCGCGGTTGGCGATGAGGACTTTACGAATGCGCGACATGCGAACCAGCCTATTCCAGGCGGGGGCCTGAACCTTGGATATATCGCACAAACCTTTTGGCTCATCGTTGCCGGTGCGCACAGACGCGCGTACCTGGCGTGCACCGTCAGTGGCGCTGGGTAGACTTACCCGCGTGGTGAATCCAGAGATTAAGGGCCGGGTATACCCGCCCACCGCTTCGTACCTTGTCGGCCGCGAGAAGGTGCGCGAGTTTGCGCGCGCCGTGGGCAGCACGTCCCCGCTGCACCTCGACCCCGAAGCCGCACGCGCGGCCGGGCACGCAGACGTTATCGCGCCGCCCACGTTCGCTGTGGTGGTGCAAGAGGCGACCCTCGCACAGCTGCTCGCAGACGAAGAAGCGGGGGTCGACTTTACCCGCGTCGTGCACGGCGACCAGCGTTTCACGTACTCGCGCCCCATCGTCGCTGGCGACGAGCTCACGGCAACCCTCACGATTGCGGCAGTGAAGCAGCTGGGGGGCCACTCCATGGTCACCGCTTCCAGCGCCATCACGGATGCCGCTGGCGAGCACGTCGTCACCGCGATCTCCACCCTCGTGGTGCGCGGCGAAGAAGGTTAAGGAGCCCCATGACTACCGAAACTACGATTTCAACACCGGCGGCAAGTGCATTCGACTCCCTTGAGGCCGGTGCGGTTGTCGCCGAGCGCGAGGTGACGCTCACCCGCGACCACCTGGTCCGCTACGCGGGCGCCTCGGGTGACTTCAACCCGATTCACTACCGTGACGACTTTGCGCAGCAGGTTGGTCTCCCCGGCGTGCTCGCCCACGGCATGCTCACCATGGGCCAGGCGGGCTCCGTCGCCACCGACTGGCTCGCAGCATTCGACCCGACTGCTTGGGTGCAGGACTTTCAGTCGCGCTTCACCCGCCCCGTTCCCGTCGACGCGCAGGCGGGCGCAACGGTCACCATCACTGCGACCGTTGGCAAGATCGACACAGATGCCCGCACCGCCCGCATCGACCTGCGGGTCGTGTTTGACGACGCGACCGTGCTCGGCAAGTCGCAGCTCGTGGCGGCGTTCGCGTGACGTTCAACCCGTCGCTCGCTGAGCTCACCACGATGCGGGTGGGCGGCCACGCCGAGCGCACGCTCGTCGCGCACACGGCGGCCGAGCTCGTGCAGCATGCGGTCACGCTGTGGCGCGAACACGAGCCCTGGCTACTGGTCGGCGGCGGCTCGAACACCGTCGTCAGCGACGAGGGGTTTCCCGGCACCGTCGTGCTCGTACGCAACACCGGCATCGAAGCGATCGATGACCCGACGCTCGACGCGGGTATAGTGCGGCTGCGCGTGCAGGCGGGCCAAGACTGGGACGAGCTCGTGCAGGCCACCGTCGAACGCGGCCTCGCAGGGCTCGAAGCGCTGTCGGGTATTCCCGGTCTCGCGGGCGCGGCCCCCGTGCAAAACATTGGCGCGTACGGCTGCGAGCTGCAAGACGTGCTGCATTCGATCGAGTTTCTCGAGCGCGGCGACGAGGTGCCCCGCCGCCTCATGGCCGCTGAGCTCGAGCTCGGCTACCGTGACTCGGCGATCAAGCAGGGCATGGAGGGCGTGGTGCTCTCGATCGATCTGCTGCTCACCGATCGCGCGCCCGCCCGCGGCGCGCACAGGGCCGCGGCCGCTGGCAACGATCCGGATCATGCAGAGGCCGTAGCGCCCGTGCGCTACGGGCAGCTGGCCCAGGCTCTCGAGGTAGAGCTGGGCGCGCTCGTGCCGATCCAGCGTATTCGTGACGCGGTGATCGCGTTGCGTGCGTCGAAGGGAATGGTGCTCGACGCGAGCGACCACGACACGTGGAGTGCCGGCTCGTTCTTTACGAACCCGATCGTATCGTCGCGGTTTGCGGCGGGGCTGCCCGAGAACGCCCCGCGGTTTGCGCTGCGCGCGCCCGAGCCCGCGCCGGGCGTGACGAGCTTTGAGGAGCTCGCCGCAGGGGTGCCGCTGCGGGTGCCGCGCGCCGAGAGCGACAATAGGGTGAAGCTGTCGGCCGCGTGGCTGATTGAGCATGCGGGCGTACCCCGCGGGTTTCGGCTGCCCGGTTCTGGCGCCGCAATTTCGTCAAAGCACACGCTTGCGCTCACCAACTGCGGCGGAGCGACCGCCGCACAGGTCGCCGAGCTTGCGCGATTTGTCGTGCAGCGAGTGCAGCAGGAGTTTGGCGTGATCTTGGTGCCCGAGCCCCGGCTGTATGGGCTCGAGGTTTAGCTAGGGGCGATGCCTGCGACGATGTCTGAGACGACGCGCATACTGATTGTCGGGGGCGGCCGCATGGGTCGTGCGCTCGCGCACGCGCTGCCGGGGGCACAGCTCGAGGGGCGCGGCGCGACGGGCCTGCTCGCGGCTGACGCTTCGTCATCCTGCGCGAGCGAGGGAGTTTCTTCGTCATCCTGCGCGAGCGAGGGAATTTCTTCGTCATCCTGCGCGAGCGAGGGAATTTCTTCGTCATCCTGCGCGAGCGAAGCGAGTCGCAGGATCCACGCCGACCTCGTGCTGCTCGCGGTGCCCGACCAGGCCATCGCCGCGGCCGCGAAGCTGATCGTGCCGGGGCCCATCGTGGCGCACCTATCGGGGGCGTCGGGTCTAGCGATGCTCGGCGAACGCGAAGCGTTTAGCCTGCACCCGCTGCTCGCGGTGACCGGGCCCGGCACCACGTTTGCGGGGGCGTACGCCGCCGTCGATGGCACTAGCCAGCATACGCTTGCCGCGGCCGAGGCGCTCGCGGCGATGCTGAAGTTGCGCACGTTTCGGGTGGCGAGCGCAGACCGGGTGGCGTACCACGCGGCGGCCTCTGTCGCCGCGAACTTTCTCGTCACCGTCGAAGACTTTGCCGCGCGCCTTGCTGCCACCGCCGGTGTGCCGCGCGATGCCCTCGTGCCGCTTGCGCAGGCTGCGCTCGACGGCTGGGTGCGCGACGGGGCCGCAGCTCTCACGGGGCCAATCTCCCGCGGCGACGAAGCGACCGTCGCGGCGCAGCGCGCGGCCGTTGCCGAGTGCGTGTCGGGGGCGCACGTGCCGGGGGAGCTCAACACGCAGCCGAGTACCACCGAACCGCTCGCCACGGGGGCGCTCAGCCCCACCGACTTACAACTTTTCGACGCGCTCACGGCTGCCACCAGGGTGATGGCGGGGCGCGATCCGAGGCCTGACCCGAAGGAGACCACCGCGTGAGGATCATTCGCACGATCGACGAGTTGCGCGAGGCGTCGCGGGGGGCCGCGAGCATCGGCCTCGTGCCCACGATGGGCGCGCTGCACGAGGGGCACCTGTCGCTCGTGCGGGCGGCGCGCGCCGCGAACGAGCTCGTCGTCGTCTCGGTGTTTGTGAACCCCACCCAGTTCAATGACCCCGCAGACCTCGCCGCATACCCCCGCACCGAGGCCCGTGACGCCGAGCTCGTCGCGAGTGCCGGGGCCGACCTCGTGTTCGCGCCCGAAGCCAGCGAGATGTACCCCGAGGGGCATATGACCTCGGTGCACGTCGCGGGGCCGCTCACCGACGTGCTCGAGGGCGCCTCGCGGCCCGGGCACTTCGACGGCGTCGCGACCGTGGTGTCCAAGCTGCTCATCGCGGCGGGCGCCACGCGCGCCTACTTCGGGCAGAAAGACGCGCAGCAGCTGCTCGTCGTGCGGCGCCTCGTGAGCGACCTGCGGCTGCCCACCGAGATCGTCGCGTGCCCCATCTCGCGCGAGGCCGACGGGCTTGCGCGCTCGAGTCGCAACGTGCGTCTGTCCGCTCCGGATCGTAGCCGGGCGCTCGCGCTGCCCCGTGCCCTCGAAGCGGCAGCGGCTGCGCTGCGCGCGGGCGAGACGCGGGCACCTGAACTCGCGGGCGTGGTGACGGGCGTACTCGGAGACGCCGGGCTCGTGCCCGAGTATGTGGCGATCGTCGACCCCTCGACGCTCGCCGAGCGCGTTACAGTGGATACACCCGTGCTGTGCGCGATCGCGGTGCGCGTGGGTGAAGTGCGGCTCATCGACAACGAGCTGCTGGTGCCCTCCCCGACATTTGCCTGACCTGATCGCCTGACCTGACGACCACAACACCTAGGAGCGCACAGATGCCTCAGATTACGATTCCGCAGCTGCAGCAGAAGAAGCTCGCAGGCGAGCCGATCGTGATGGTTACCGCATATGACTACCCGGGGGCGCGCGCCGCGGATCGCGCTGGCGTCGACATGGTGCTCGTCGGTGACTCGGGCGCGCAGGTGGTGCTGGGCTACTCGTCGACGGTGTCGGTGACGACTGACGAGATGCTGGTGCTCGCTGGGGCTGTACGCCGCGGCACCTCTGATGCGTTCATTGTGTGCGACGTGCCGTTTGGTTCGACCGAAGAGTCTGACGCGCAGGCCATCGCCACAGCTATGCGCTTCGCCAAAGAGGCGGGCGCCGACTCGGTGAAGCTCGAGGGCGGGTCTGAAGCACGCCTCAGCCGCATTCGAGCGATCGTCGACGCGGGGATTCCTGTTGTCGGCCACATTGGGCTCACGCCACAGACCGCGACCGCGCTGGGGGGATTGCGCGCGCAGGGGCGCACGCGCGAGAGCGCCGAGCGACTCGTGCACGAGGCGCTCGGCGTGCAGTCCGCTGGCGCCTTCTGCGTGGTCATCGAGGCGGTGCCGTCTGAGATTACCCAGTTGCTGCGTGCGGCACTCACGATTCCGATCATCGGTATTGGGGCGGGCCCGGCCGACGGGCAGGTGCTCGTGCTGCACGACCTGCTCGGAGTGACCGAGGGGCACACCGCCAAGTTCGTGAAGCGGTATGGGGCTATCGGTGATGACACGGTGGCAGCGATTGCGGCTTACGCTTCAGAGGTGCGAGCAGCAGAGTTTCCTGGCGCTGAGCACCAGTACGCCGCGGGCGCAGAGGCAGTAGCCGCCGCGCGCTCCGCCCTGGACGACTAGGAGGTGATGGATCCTGCGACTCCTTCGTCGCGCAGGATGACGAGGGGAAGCGCGCGAGCTTCGTACTGCTTGCGTCATTCTGCGCGAGCTTTGTACTGCTTACGTCATTCTGCGCGAGCTTGCGAGTCGCAGAATCCAGAGGGGAAGCGCGCGGGCATCTGCTAAAGCGCGGCGACGCGGTCGAGGCCCGCGCGCAGATCGGCGATGAGATCGCGGGCCGATTCGAGGCCCACCGAGAGACGCAAGAGGCCGGGTGTGATGCCGAGCTTCTCGTTGATGTCGGGCGCGAAAGTGGCATGAGTCGAGGTTGCGGGGTGCAACACCATCGAGCGGGTATCGCCGATGCCGGTCATGCGTGAGAACACGCGGAGCCCATCAACGAAGGCGCGCGCACCATCGATGCCGCCGCGCACGGTGACACCAAACACCGACCCCGACCGGGCAAAGCCGTTATCGTCGATGCCGTAGTCGCGACACGCAAGCGCGTAGAGGGGGCTCGAGGGGAGCCCCGCAAAATCGACTGATTCGACCTCGGGCTGCTGCTCAAGCCACGCGGCGATCGCGATTGACGAGTCAACGTGGCGCTCCATACGCAACGACAGCGTCTCCATGCCCTGGTGCAGCAAAAATCCGTTGAAGGGTGACAGCGTGGGGCCGATATCGTTGACGACGGCTTCTCGGGCGGCCCGAGCGTAGGCCGCGTCACCAAAGCGCTCTAGCAGTGAGCCGAGACCGGGGCGCGACGACTGCGTGATCAACGGGTATGAGCGGCCAGCAAGCTCCGCCGCCGCCCAGTCGAAGTTGCCGCCGTCGACAATCGCGCCACCGACGGCGGCACCGTGCCCGGTAAGAAACTTAGTGGTCGAGTGCACCACGATATTGGCGCCATGCTCGAACGGGCGAATCAACGCGGGTGTTCCGACTGTGTTGTCTACGACGAGTGGCAGGTTGTAGCGCGCGGCGATCTCAGCGACGCGTCGCAGGTCGGTGACGTCGTTGCGCGGGTTGGGTATGGTCTCGGTGTAGATCGCCTTCGTGTTCGGGCGAATTGCGCGCTCCCACGCCTCATCACTATCGGTGTCCCACACATAGTCGAACTCGATGCCGAAGCGCTTGAAGCTGCGGCCAAAGAGAATTCGGGTGCCACCGTACACCGAGGCGGTCGAGACGATGTGGTCGCCGTTGCTCGCGAGCGTGAACAGCGCAGACGAGATCGCGGCCTGCCCGCTCGACACCGCAACGGCTGCGGTGCCGCCCTCGAGCGAAGCGAGCCTGGCCTCGGCCACCGAGTTGGTTGGGTTGCCCTGACGCGAGTAGATCGGGTTCGTGGAGCGCCCCGCGAAGCGGTCCACCTGATCATCAAAGTCATCAAACACGTAGCCCGCCGACACCGCGATCGACGGCACACGCAACCCCGAGTTGAGGTCGGCATATTCGCCCGCGTGTACCTGCCGGGTGTCGAAGTCGAAATCACGCCACTCGGTGATCGGTTGTGCGGCAGGAGCTGCAGTGTTGGGTGAGGTGACCGTGGTCATTTCGTCGAGCCTTTCGAAGTGGTGGTGCGCGTCGGCAGGAGCGGCGTGACCTGGATGGGTGGGGAGATCGGGGTGCGGTGCGAGAGAAGTCATGAGCGCGGCAGGATCTGGGCGATGCGCCGCACGGCTTCGATGAGAGTGGCCGGGGCGCAAGCGAGATTGAGACGCACATGCCCGCTACCGCCCGCACCAAACGCGGCACCGTTGTTGAGGGCAACCCTGGCGTCTTCGAGAATGCGGGCGTGCGGGTCTTGGCCTAGGCCAGCGGCGGTGAAGTCGAGCCACGCGAGATAGCCCGCGCGGGGGCGGGTGTACCGCACACCCGGCAGCGACGACTCGACGAGCTCAGCGAGCAGCACGTCGTTCGCTTGAATCTGTGCGATCGCGCGGTCGAGCCACTCGCGGCCCCGCGAGAAGGCGGCGACGCCAGCGTGCAGACCAAGAATGCTTGCCCGCACCGCGACCTCGGGGGGCAGCAGGGCGAGAAGGTCATCGGCTGCCTCGTCTGCCGCGACGATCACCGAGCACTTCGCGCCCGCGAGGTTCCAGCCCTTACTCGCTGACGTCGTGGTGACGGCAAGCGCCCCGGCGGCGGCGGCGATCGGCGCAAACGGCACAAACGTTTCACCGGCGTGGGTGAGGGGCGCGTGGATCTCGTCAGAAACAACAAATACGTCGTACTTGGCGGCGAGCCGCGCGAGCTGCGTCAACTCCTCTTCCGTGTGCACGATGCCGTGTGGGTTGTGCGGGTTGCACAGCAAAAACGCGTCGATGCCCTGAGTGTCGGCGAATTCCCGCTCGATAGCAACCAGGTCAAGGCGGGCGGCGGGCGCGCGATCCGGCGCAGAAATTGCGAGCGGGATCTCGACGACCTCGAACGGCACCTCCTCGAGCATCTCGAAGAAGCTGGGGTAGACGGGCGTCGTGAGCGCGATGCGGCCGCCGGCCGGGCGGCCGACGCGCAGCGCCTCGACGATGCCGGTCGCGACATCGGTCGCGAGGTAGACGTGCTCGGTAGGTACTTCCCAGCCCCAGCGATCGCGCGCGAAGCCAGAAAAGGCTTCGGCGAGCGGGCCGGGGGAATCGAGGTAGCCGGTATCAGACGCCTCGACGCGCTCGATCAGAGCGGCCCGGATCTCGGGGGCGAGCGCGAAATCCATCTCGGCGACAAACAGCGGCAGCACATCGGCGTCAAAGCGGGTCCACTTGATGCTCGTGCGCTGCGTGCGCAGCAGAGCAGGATCGAGCTGTGCGAATGGTACTCCGCCGGGGTCGACGGCCTGGGCGTCGCTGCCGGGAGTGACTGTAATACCTGCGCCTGTGCTCATGTCTCCATGGTGGCGCGCGCGACGTGATCGCGCGACCTCGCGAGTAAAGCGGCGTCATCTTGCGCTGTTGAATACCGAAAGCTGAGATTTTGAGCTGTGAGGTTTCAGTGATCTCCCCTATTCTGGCGCTTATGGTTGATCCCTACGCCGACGACGCCGAACGTGCGCGCCGACTCAGTCGTCGGGTAGCCAAGTTTATGGAGCGCTGGCGCGGTCGTATTCGGCGGCGCCCGTGGCTCAACACTGTCTACAAAGTGTTAGTGACCACGCTGGGCTGCCTGGTGGTGATTATCGGTCTGATTCTTGTTCCGCTGCCGGGCCCCGGTTGGTTGATCGTGTTCATCGGACTCACTTTGCTGGGCACC
The DNA here is from genome assembly GCF_054456635.2 of Leucobacter faecis. Taxonomy (NCBI): domain Bacteria; kingdom Bacillati; phylum Actinomycetota; class Actinomycetes; order Micrococcales; family Microbacteriaceae; genus Leucobacter; species Leucobacter faecis. The sequence continues at coordinate 49,671 of NZ_JBTJEP020000021.1, read as the reverse complement.
GAGTATCACTGGGCCAGGCGACTACTCGGATGGTTGCGACGCGTGCTTGCCCGGTTCTGGGAGCGCTGGAACATGTGGCGTGCGGCCCGTCGCGAGCGCCGCGCTGAGCGTGAACGTGAGCGCGAGCGTCGGGAGCGAAGCGAACGCTGATGCAGCATCGCCCCAGCTGGGCTGCCGAGTGTGAAGCTCGATAGCCTAGCCGGGGCGATGCTGTTCGTGCGATGCCGCTCGTGCGATGCCGCTGAAATTGCGGCTCACGTGACCTACTTGATCAACGGAATGTTGAAGATGAACGGCGGCTTTTGCCCGGTGCGGAACGCTGCGGGCGCCTTCGCGGCCGCAATGATGTGGAACACGAAGAGCACCACATTTGCGAGCCACAGCACGGTCGCGAGAAGCCCGCCGACATAGGGGATAAACACCACAATGAAAAACAAGATGTAGGTGGCCACCCCCGCGCCCACCCGCAGTAGCGAGAAGTTGAGGTTGTCGCGGTGGTAGTCGTAGGCCTGACGGTTGCCCTTGTCCTTTTCGATGAGGAAGAAGATGAGCGCGGGGATCCACGAGAAGAATACCGAGAGCCAGTAGTTCAGCGTGATGTTGCTCAGCGGGTCCGTGGCAGCCTGCTGTGAGTAGGCCTGTTGGTAGCCCCCGCCGGGCGGTACCTGGCCACCTGCCGGCTGCTGATAGGGCGGTGCCTGCGGCGCCTGCGGCGCTTGCGGTGCTTGCGGCTGCTGGTACTGCGGTTGCTGCGGCGCCTGCGGCTGCTGGTACTGCGGTTGCTGCGGCGGTGTAGGTGCCTGCGGTGCCTGGGGCGCTACCGGATCACCCAACGGCTGGCCGCTGGGCACCTCGGGGTTTTGGCCCTCTGGGGGAAGCGTAGTCATTTTGATCTCCTTTGATAGGCGCTGACTATGACGTTACCGCAGGCGCCGAGCGAGCGAAAGGACACCCGTTCGCAAGCCATGCACGCGGGCTAGCCGCGCACGTTGAAATCAGCGCAGAGGTCATTCATGGCGTGCAGCCACTTGTACGCGAAGATGAAGGGGCCCACGATGATAAGAATGCCGAGTACTCCCCATAGCCAGTAGTCAGAGGCCGCAACCGTGCGCTGGAGCCCGCGACGACGCTGTTCGTTACCGATGCGGTCAGAGGTCTTGTGCCACCACACTAGCCCACCAATACCCCAGGTGATCGGGCTCACGAGCAGTGCCATGAGCCAGTAATTCATGGAGCGGCGGTTATCCCACCGGCCGGCGATCGCGTTGAGGTCTTCGCCAGACCGTGCGGTCACCCAGATGGCATAAATGCCCAAGGTGATGATGCCGAGAAGAATGTACTTCAGCAGCGAACGATTCGTGGCGTAGTTTGCGTGAACGAACTGCTGGTGCGCGTACTGTGCCTGTGGCTGCGCGTACTGTGCCTGTGGCTGTGCATACTGAGCCTGGGCCTGTTGCTGCTGAGCCTGCGCTTGGTGCTGCTGCGCGTACTGCTGCTGCGCGTACTGCTGTTGGGCGTACTGTGCCTGCTGGTGTGCTTGCTGTTGTTGCTGGGCGTACTGTGCCTGTGCCTGTGCCTGTGCCTGTGCCTGTGCCTGCGCTTGTGCCTGCTGCTGCTGGGCGTACTGCGCCTGTTGCTGCGCATACTGCTGTTGTTGCTGCGCGTAGTACGCCTGCTGCTGCGCATCGTGCGGTTGTTGACCCTGTCCGTTGGGCGGAAGCGAAGTCATAGAAATCCCCTTTGAGTTACCTGTGCGATAGACGTTACCCGAGTGCAGGTCACATTGGTACCGCGACCAGAATTAGGTCGGAGAAAACCGCCAGGCAAGCTCAAGCGCTGGGCAGCAGTGCTGTGAGGCAGCGCGCCCCACATGCGATTAGAACAGGTCGGGGCTGGGAGCCGAGGTCTGCAGCACCTGCACGTCGGCGTGACGGTCGAAGCGGTAGCCCGTGCCGCGCACGGTGCGCACGATGTCTTGGTACTGCGCGAGCTTTACGCGCAGGCGACGAATGTGCACATCGATCGTGCGCTCGCTCGGGATCTCCTCGCCCTGTGCGTCTGCCCACAGGCCGGTGATGAGCTCTTCGCGGCTAATAGTGCGGCCTTCGCGCAGCACCAGGTACTGCAGCAGCTCGAACTCGCGAAAGGTGAGGGCTGCGGCCACGTTATCGAGCAGCACGCGCTTGCGTGACAGGTCGAGAATCACGCCGCTCTCGGCGCGGTCATCGGCCGAAGCAGCCTGCTGTTTCTGGCGGGCGTGTGCCGCCGGATCACCGAGCGCCAAACGCACTACGTCGACGTCGCGGCCGCCGGTGCCCTCGGGGGCGAGCGCTACGGCGGCATACGTTTCGGCGGCCGGCGCGATCTGGGCAACGAGCTGCTTGATCTTTGCGACAACGGCGCCCAGCTTGGGGTCGTTCTCGTCAAGCTTCGCCTCGGCGAGACCAACGTAGAGGGCGAAGCCGCGCACCTCGGTGCCCTCGGGCACGTTGCGTTCGGGGGCAGGGGAGGTGGGGAGCTTCGCCGACAGGTCGGGGCGAGCGATGGTCTGGGTGGTGGGCTGAGCGATGGTAGCCATGATGATGTCCTTTAGGTGCTGCTTTGCGCCCGACTGGCGGGTATGCGAAATGTGTAGGTGGGTGAGCGTGTGCTCTAGAAACCCACGAGAGCGACACCCTTAGGGTGTGCGCAGAAGAAACGAAATTGCCTGGTTACTGGTCGATCGTTACATGCACATTCGGCATCGCATGTCACCCATCCCGGCCATCATCATGCCGGTTGCCCCAATAGTCACCTCGATGGTGTGCAGGGTACGAGTGATTTCATGCATGTTGCTTAGTAAATCAAAGTGTTGCGGCGTATGTCAAATATTTCGGCATGCGCCGTAACACTTCGCAACGGAGCGCGTGCAAGCGCGCGCAAGTAGGCTCGCTCCCATGCGAGCGAGCCTCAACTTGCTAGTCGCCTGCGGTGCCGTAGAGGCGGTCGCCGGCGTCACCGAGGCCGGGCACGATGTACGCATTCTCGTCGAGACCCTCGTCGACGGCCCCGAGCACGAGTGTTACCTTGCGGTCGCCCGCGGCCTCACGAATCACTTCAACGCCCTCGGGCGTACCGAGCACGCAGATCGCGGTCACATCGTCGGCGCCGCGATCAAAGAGGTACTTGATCGCTCCGGCGAGCGAGCCACCGGTCGCGAGCATCGGGTCGAGTACGAAGCACTGCCGGCCCGCGAGCGATTCGGGCAGCCGCTCGGCGTATGTGGTGGGCAGAAGTGTTTCTTCGTCGCGCACCATCCCCAAAAAACCGACCTCGGCGGTGGGCACGAGGCGCACCATGCCGTCGAGCATGCCGAGGCCAGCACGCAGAATCGGCACGATGAGCGGCAACGGTTCGCTCAGGTGCACGCCCATCGTCTTCGCGACGGGTGTCTGAATCTCGATGGGGTCGACGCGCACTTCACGCGTTGCCTCGTACGCGAGCAGCGTCATGAGCTCGTCGATCAGCAGCCTAAACGTGGGCTGCGGGGTGTTCTCGTTGCGCAGCACGGAAAGCTTGTGGGTAATGAGCGGGTGGTCCGCCACGAAAACTCGCATGCGGCCTATTCTATTCGTGTGACCTTAATCCCTCCATCAGATTTTGAGCTCGCTGCCATGAACCTCGCGCTCGATGCCGCCCGCGAGGCCGCGGCGAGCGGCGAGGTGCCCATCGGCGCCGCGGTGCTGGGGCCAAACGGCGAGCTGCTCGGCTTGGGCCGCAACACCCGCGAGCATGTTCCGGATCCCACCGGCCACGCCGAGGTACTCGCGATCCGGGCGGCGTGCGCCGCCCGGGGTGACCGAGTGTTGAATGACTGCACACTTGTCGTCACACTCGAACCGTGCGTCATGTGCGCGGGCGTGATTCTCGCCGCACGGGTGCCCACGGTGATCTTCGGTGCGTGGGATGCGAAGGCGGGAGCGGCGGGGAGCGTATACGACCTGCTGCGTGATGGCCGGCTGCCGCACCCCGTGCCGCAGGTGACAGCAGGAGTGCGTGAAGCAGAGTGCGCGGCGCTGCTGGAGGAGTTCTTCGCCCAGCTGCGCTAGCCGCCCCCTCACTCTTCTGCGTGGGGTTCGACAGCTTGCATCATTCTGCGCGAGCGTCGACCGCAGCACGGCGCAAGAAAAAATATGCGCGAGAAGTTCCGCTTCTGGCACGGTGTTAAGCGGAAGTAGTCGCGCATATTTTTTGTATGGGGCTGGAAATATGGCGTTGACAGAATCCGTGGTGGGCTCGGCTCGTGCTTTTCAAGCATCAATCAGGTTTTAAGAATCAAAGTTCTGCAAAAACTGATGCTTGAAGCGTGATCGATGTCGTTGGGGTGTTGGGGTGTGGACCCAGCGACTCCTTCGTCGCGCAGGGTGACGTGGGTCGGCCACTTGCCTACGCGAGCGCCGCCACCGTCACGGGCGTGTGCGTAAACGTCACCCGCACGGTGTCACCGGGGCGAAACACCAGCCCTGAATCGTGCTGCGATGCGATTTCAGTGCCGTCGGGCAGCTGTACGACCGTGCGACGAATTGATCCGAGAAACCCGCTCGAAATGACGACCGCGTCGAGCTCGTCACCGGCGCCGAGCGTGGCCTCGAGAATTACGTGTTCGGGGCGCACAAACGCGGTCACACTCGCGTGTGAACGCACCGCTTCAAGACCGAGTGCGGGAAGTCGTGAACCGTGCACAAGCACGTCAGTGCCGGCCACGGTCGCGGCGATCCGGTTCGAAAGCCCCACAAAGTCAGCAACGAACGGCGAGACGGGGCGACGGTACAGCTCCTCAGGCGTGCCGAGTTGGGCGATGCGGCCGCCCTCCATGACGGCGACGCGGTCGGAGATCGCGAGCGCCTCCTCTTGGTCGTGCGTCACAAACACGGTCGTAATGCCGAGTTCGGTTTGGATCGCGCGAATCTGGTCGCGCAGACGCACACGCACTTTTGCGTCGAGCGCAGACAGCGGCTCGTCGAGCAGCAGGGCGCGCGGTCGGGTCACAAGTGCGCGCGCGAGCGCGACGCGCTGCTGCTGGCCTCCCGATAGTTCGTGCGGGTAGCGGCCGGCGAGGCCGTCGAGGCCCACGATCTCGAGGATCTCACCGACCCGGCGGGCGCGCTCGGCCTTCGCGATTTTGCGCATTGATAGCCCAAACTCGACATTGCGAGTCACGGTGAGGTGCGGAAACAGCGAGTACTGCTGAAACACCATGCCAATGTCGCGGCGGTTCACGGGCACACCCGTGACATCTTCACCGCCGATGAGAATGCGCCCACCCGACACTTCCTCGAGTCCGGCGATGCATCGCAGGGCCGTGGTCTTACCGCAGCCGGAGGGTCCGAGTAAGCAGACTAACTCGCCCGGCTCGAGCGCAAGATCGACCCCGTCAAGCACGGTTGTCGCGCCGTACGATTTAGATACCTGCTGTAGTTGGACCGTTGATCCGGTCGCGGGGGTGAGTTCATGACTGGGCACGTGACGGGTCCTTCAGAGTGATGGCGGCGGTGTCGGTGACGGGGAGTGCGCGCCGGGCGCGACGCTTGGATCCGGCCCCTCCAGCAGAGCCGGTTGCGCTCACGAGTAGCAGCACGACAAACGCGCCAATGAGCGAAAGCAGAGAGACGATCACCGCAACGAACGGGTCGGATTTTGAGATTTGCAGCAGCGCGGTCTGCAGCGTCGTGCGGTTGAGTAGCGACGACACCGTGAACTCGCCCAGCACGATGGCAATCGTGAGGAGGGACGCCGCGAGCAGGCCACGGCGCACGCCGGGAGCAATGACGCGCACCAGCACGGTGCCCCAGCCCGCTCCGAGTGAGCGGGCAGCTTCGGCGCGCACGCGGGCGTCCATGCCGTGCAGGTCGGCGACGATCGCGCGGTACGCGAACGGCAGCACGAGCACGCCGTACGCGAGCGCGAGGGTCCACACAGCCGAGCCGATCGTCTGGCCGATGACGCGGTAGATGGGAGCGAAACCCACGACGAGCACGATGGCCGGGATCGCGATGGGCAGCACCGTGAGCAGGTCGAGGGCACGCTGGAGTTTAGGAAATCGCAGGTGCACCCAAACGATAGTCGGAAAGAACAGCCCGAGCATGATCACGAGGGTGACGGCCGCAAGAATGAACGAGTTCGTGAGCCCCTGAAACAAAACCCGGTACTTGCGGGCCTGCTCGGGGTCAAAGAGTGCCGCCCAGTGCTCGAGACCGTAACCGCCGGTGTTCTGTCGCAGCGTGAACTCGAGCATCGCGAGGAGCGGAATCAGAAAGATGCCACCGATGATCGCAATGACGGTGTAGGCAACACCGCGCGACGGGCGGCCGGGAACGCGGGCGCTCATGATTGCCACCGCGCAGCTCGTGCCATGAGTCGACCGTACACGATCATCGCCACCGTCATGACGATGATCATGCCGAGGGCGAGCACACCGGCTGTCGAAGCCGTCGAAGCACCGGTCTCGCCGATCAGAGCCGCACGAATCTGCAGCGGCACGATCTGCGAGCCCTGGCTGATCAGCGCCGCAGCCGTCGCGTACGACGAGAACGCGTTGGCAAACAGCAGCAGCAGCGAGCCAAGAAAAGCGGGCGCGAGCACAGGAACGCCGACGCGCAGCCAGTACGAGCGACTCGAACCGCCCAGGGTCGCAACGGCTTCAGCCCACCGCGGTTTGAGTGCTGTCACCGCGGGCAGGAACGTGATCACCATAAGAGGCACCTGAAAGTACAGGTAGGGAAGAACCAACCCAGGCAGTTCGTACAGCCACACGCCCTCGGCGAAAATGTCGATGCCGAAGTGGTCGCGCAACACCACGGTCACGAGACCCTGAATGCCGATCGTGGCGATAAATGCGAATGCGAGCATGACGCCGCCAAACTGGGCGAGCACAGAACTCGCTGAGTCGATGACTCGGCGTAGGACTGAGGTTTCGGGGAGCGCCGCCAGCGCCCAGCAGAGCACAGCGCCGATGGCAGCACCGACCACCGCGGTGAGGGCGCTCACCCAGATGCTGGCAGTGAACGCCGAAATGGTTTCGGGCGCGATGAGCACCCGCAGCTGTGTTAGGGAAAAGGCGCCGTCACTAAAAAAGCCGCTGCCAATCGCGAGCAGCGTGGGGACGGCGAGAAAGAGCAGTATGTAGACGGCGAAGGGGGCGAGCCCGAGTGCCGCAGAAAACCGTTTCACAATCACAAAGCGTGTGCGGGTACGGGGCAGGCCCCGTACCCGCACGTCACGCTATTTGACGACCGCGGCCCAACGCTCCGCAAGAAGCGCGTTGGCGGTTTCGGTCTGTGCCTCGGTGGGGGAGACCCAGTCGGCGCTATTCGTGCCGAATGTGGCCTGTTCGATGAGCGCCTCATCTGCGGCGCCCGCCTCCTTCAGCGCATCCACGCGCACGGGCACTGCGTTCGCTTCGAGGTAGAGGGCCTGCGCCTCGTCCGAGAAGATGAACTCCTGCCACAGACGCGCTGCTGCGGGGTTCGGGGCATCTTTATTGATGGCCTCGTTGTAGAACGAGACGTAGGCGGGGCCGTCAAACACCATGGTCTCCCAGCTGGGCTTGTCGGCCTTTGCCGCGACATTGTTGAACGACCAATCGAACACCGCGGGGGTCTCGCCCGAAGCGATCGTGGCTGGGGTCGGGTCGAGAGTCAAGAAATTACCCGCGGCTTTCAAGTCAGACACGAAGTCGACGCCGGGGCCGAAATCGTCCATGCTGCCGCCGTTCAGTAGGGCGAGCCATCCGACCGCGGCGAAGGCCGCGCCCGCTTGTGTCGGGTCGCCGTTGATCGCAACGGCTCCCTTGTAGTCTGCGCCGGTGAGGTCTTTGAGTTCCTTCGGCTCGGGCAGCTTGTCGGCGTCATACCCGAGCGACATGATGCCCGAGTAGTTGTTCACCCAGAGGCCGGTCGATTCCTTATTGCTGTCGGGAATGTCGTCCCATGTCTCGACCTTGTACGGGGCAAACATATCGAGGTTCTCGAGTGCGACGGCGGTCCCCAGATCAAACACGTCGGGAGCGGTGTCTTGTCCCTTGAGGTTTTGTGCGGCCTGAATCTCTTCGGCGCTCGAGGCGTCGGGCGACGCCGAGTTCACGGTGATGTCGTACTTATCTTCAAACGCGGCAATGATCTTGCCATAGTTGGCCCAGGTGTCGGGCAGCGCGATGACGTTGAGCTGCCCCTCGTCTTGGGCTGCCTTCACCAGCCCGTCGAGGCCGCCGAAGTCTGCCGCACTGGTGGCGGTGGTGGCATCGACGCTGCTACCAGAGCCGCCGGCATCGCCTGACCCCCCAGAGTCGCTCGAACAGCTGACTAGCGATCCGCCCAACACGAGCGCGGTCGCAACAAGCGCGGTAGAACGGAGAATTGCACGTGAGTTCACGATGAATTCCTTTCTCAGAGATGGGAGATACCCGCGGCGACACTGCCAACAACGCGGCCGGGGCGTTCGCTTCGAGCCTAGCCAGCTCGTGTGTCCAGCGCGACACCTGCAATGAATCAAATGGTAACGAGTGGGTTACATACAAAAGTCCTCGGGCGCGGTAAGGCGCCCGAGGACCGGGGTGTAGCGCGGTGTTCGCCGCGAAGCTAGTCGCTCGACAGCATCACGATCGAGCTCGTTGAGGGGGTGTCGGCATTGGGATCCATGTAGATGTCGGGCTCAAGGTAAATGACCTTCGCCGCAGGCACCGCCTTGCGCACCCGCCGCTCGGCGAGGTTCACAATCGCCGACACCTCGTGCATCGTCGCCGACGCGTTCACATCGATCTTCGCGCCCACCATAAACTCGTCGGGGCTCAGGTAGAGGGTCTTCATGTGGATGATGCGCCCAATGTCTTTCGACTCGAGCAGCGCCGCCTCAATCTTTGCGACGTCTTCTGCGCTCGCACCCTCGCCCACCAGCAGGCTCTTCACCTCGATACCAACGACGAACGCGACGATCACCAGCAGCACACCGATCGCGACGGTCGCCGCGCCGTCGAACACGCTGTTGCCGGTGAGCACAGTCAGCCCCACACCAGCAAAAGCGATCACGAGACCCACGAGCGCGGCGAGATCTTCAAGTAGAACGACGGGCAACTCGGGCGCCTTCGACTCCTTAATGAAACGGCCCCACGTGCGCGATCCCTTCAGCGGGCGGCTCTCGCGCACGGCGGTGCGCAGCGAGAGACTCTCGAGCACAATCGCGATCGCAAGCACGACGAGCGGCAGCCACCACATCTCGAGCGGGTGCGGCTCACGAATCTTCGCAATACCCTCGTAGATCGAGAACACGCCGCCGACCGAAAACAGCACGATCGCCACCACAAACGCGTACACGTAGCGCACACGCCCATACCCAAACGGGTGGGCGGCGTCGGCACCCTTCTTCGCACGCTTATTGCCGAGCAGCAGGAGCAGCTGGTTGCCCGAATCGGCGAGGGAGTGCACACCCTCTGCCAGCATCGAAGACGAACCAGATAGCGCCCACGCAATGAACTTCGTGATCGCAATACCCATGTTCGCAAGAAACGCCGCGATGATCGCTTTACTGCCGCCTGACGCGCTCATGTTCAGATGCTCCCTCGAATTCTGGCTCGGTGTAGCCAGTCTACGATGCACAGACCGTGCGCGGCGGCATGCTGACTCTTGCCATCGCCGCGTCGCTCTTAGACTGGGCCCGTGACCACATCAACAACGCAAGATTCAGCCAGCACGCTGCCCCGCACCGCCATGATTGGGGTCGGCTCAATGGGCGGCGCCATCCTCTCGGGGCTCACCGCCCCCGGGATCCGGATCCCCCTGCCCATCACCGTCACCACCCAGTCGGCAGCAAGCGCCGCAGCCCGCGCCGAAGCGGGCCGTGTCGTAGCGCTCGCCGCCGAGACCGACCCAGAAGCGAACCGCGCTGCGGTGCGCGGGGCGGGCCTCGTGATTCTGGGCGTAAAACCGTGGCTGATTCATGATGTGGTGCGTGAGATCGCGGGCGATCTCACGCCTGGCACCGTGCTCGTGAGCGTCGCGGCGGGCGTTACGAGCGCGAGCATTGAGGCACTCGTGCCAGCGGGCGTCGCGGTCGTGCGCGCCATGCCCAACACGCCCTCCCATATCGGCCGCGGCATGACCGGCGTCGCGGGCGGAGTGACCGCCCGGCCCGATGACGTGGCGCTCGCATGCGCCCTCTTTGCGACGGTGGGCGAGGTGATCGAGGTCGCCGAAGCACAAATCAACGACGTCGCCGCGGTCTCGGGCTCGGGCCCGGCTTACTTGTTTCTTTACGCCGAGCACATGATCGCGGCGGCCGAGCGCCGCGGGTTCACGCCCGAGCAGGCGCGCCTGCTCGTACAGCAGACGCTCGTAGGCTCGGCCGAACTGCTCGCCCAGAGCGATGACGAGCCCGCGCAGTTGCGCCGCAACGTGACGAGCCCCAAAGGCACGACGGAGCGCGCCATCGAGGTGCTGCAGGGCGACGACTGGGGGGCGCTGTTCGATCGCGCGCTCGCTGCGAACGTGCAGCGCTCAGAGGAGCTCGAGGGCGCTTAGCGGCCAAGCTGCGTACGCGGCCTGGAATGATCCGGATCAAACAGCAAAGCCCCCGCTCGCGCGGGGGCTTTGCTGTGAAGAGCTTTGTCGAAAAGCTGAATCAGAGGGACCGACGGGAATCGAACCCGCATTCTTTGCTTGGGAAGCAAATGTCTTACCACTAGACGACGATCCCAGAGTTCGCCTCGATATCGAGACTGGCGCTGGCGCCGCACCAACTATAGCAGTTTGGGGCGACGCCGCGCGCGACGTGAATTAGGGCGCGTCGCTACTGGCAGACAGCGGTTTTGGTGAGTTCGGCTGCCTGGTCTTCGACGCTCCAGGTCAGCTCGGGGCCAAAACCTTCTTCGGCGGCGATAGCGGCCAGCTCGAACGCGAGAGCCTTGATGAAGGCCGCGCCCGCAGACGAGTTATTGACCGCGACAACGACCGAGAAGCCGGTACCAGGGTCGTGGTAGGCGGCGGTGAGGGTGCCGGTGATGGCGCCCGAGCGGCCGTACAGCGGGCCGACCTTTTCGGCGCCGAACGCCCACTGGCGGCCGTCGGCGGGCGGCTCCTCAGTCGGGTTGCCTTCCTTGTCGCGCTTGGGGTTGTCCGTGGGGATGGTCTCGGTGACGAGCGACGCGTATTCGCCACCAAACGTGCCACCGACGAAGTGCTCGTAGAAGTTCTTGAGGTCGGTCACCGTGGTCACGGTCGCGCCAGCCCCCGACAGCATTGAGGGAGAAACCTCGGGTACCGAAACGGGTTCGACGTCGCAGACGGGGCTGCCGCCGGCCGCGGGATAGGTGAGGCCCGCGAGCGTATCGCCCGCTATCGTCGTGCTCGAAAGATTGGGATAGTACGAGGCGCCCATGCCGGCCTTGGCAAAGACTCGATTCTTGAGAATGTCGGTGGGCTCGGTGCCCAGCTCAACCCTGAGCACTCGCTCGAGCAACACAATGTTGGTGTCTGACTGGTGCATGTTGAGCCCCGGCCACGACATCGGCGAGTGGGCGAATCCCTGAGCCAGGAGTTCTTGCGCTGGCCAGAACCGCGTGGGGTTGTTCGCATAGATGTCGGCGAAACCCTTTTTGAAGTCCGCGAGCCCCGAGCGCATGTCGCAGAGTTCGCGGTACGTGATGTCTTCGATGCCCGACTGGCGGGTGAGATCCTTGGAGATCTGGCGATCGAGGTCAATGCGGCCTGTGTCAGCCAGATCGAGCAGCAGTGCACACATGACGGGCTGGGTCGCCTGAGCGCCGCGAATCTTCGTGTTCGCGCTGACACCGTCACCGTAACCGCGCACAAACGACTGATCACCCTCGCCCCACACACCCACGACGGCCTCGGTTGAGCCGCTGAGTGTCATCGCTTGAGCTACCGCATCGTTAATACGGGTCGCCGCTGAGTCAGAGACGGTTGAGGAGTCTGGCACTGCCTTGGCGGTCGTGTCACTGGAGCAGCCGCTCAGCAGCAGGGCAGCAGAAGCCACCATTGCAACCATTGCAAAACGACCTCGGTGTGCAAGGTTCGAAATCAAATTCGTCCGCCAATCAACGCTTCGAATCCACGCCAGGTGAATAAAGACAAAACAACGGGATTCTACTGGGCGGGGCTGAGAAGAATCGGCCGGAGGGGTGAGATTCGCGCGAACAGTGCCCCCGAGCCCTGCAGAGTGCCTAGAATACAAGGTGTGACGAACTTTGCTGAAGACGTAATTGCCGGGGTGACCGGACACATGAATGGTGACCATGCGGAGGACAACCTGCTGATCGCCCGCGCATTCGGGTACCCCGAGGCGACGGGAAGCACGATGGTGGGCGTCACGGGTGAAGCGGGCGTTTGGCGCGTTACTGACGCCGCAGGCGACCACGAGCTGACCGTACCCTGGCCCAACGCGCCCCTCACGGAGCGCCCCGAGATTCGCAAGGCAGTGGTGCTGGTGTACCGTGCGGCGTGTAAGACGCTGGGCGTCGAGGCGCGTCAGGAGCACGAGGGTGAGATCGCCAGCTCGCACGGCGTCGATGATGCGCAGGCTGGTCATGGACACGGTGGTCACGGCCATGGCGCGCACGGCGGTCACGGACACGGGCATGGCGCGCACGGCGGTCACGGCGGCGGCAACCCGCACGCGAGCACCGAGGAATACGCAGAGGGCGAGAAGCCGTTCTCGGTCGTGGTGCGCGAGAGCTCGTGGGGTGACCACTCCGACAGCGAGGGCGCCACGTTTATGGAAGACATCATGCGTGGCAAGGCGACTAAGCAGGACTACATTGACCTGTCGGCGCAGCACTACTTCATGTATGAGGCGCTCGAAGCTGCGACGGCGCAGTATGCAGACAACGCGACGATGGCCTCGTTCCACCGCTCAGAGCTTGAGCGGCTCGAGACGCTCAAGGTCGACCTCGAGCACCTGCTCGGTGCTGACTGGGCAGACAAGATCGCACCCGTCCCGGCTACGGCCGCCTACGCTGCTCGTATTCGCGAGGTCGCAGCTGAAGGTTGGGTCGCCGGCATCGTCGCGCACCACTACACCCGCTACCTCGGTGACCTGTCGGGCGGCCAGATCATTGCCCGCCGCGTGTCGAAGCAGCACGGCCTCGAGAAGGCAGGCGTCTCGTTCTACGATTTCACCGCGCTCGGCGCGCTCGACGAGTTTAAGAACGAGTACCGTGGTGCGCTTGACGCTCTCGGGGCGACGCTCGCTGCCGATGAGCAGCAGCGCATGCTCGACGAGGTGCGCGCGGCATACGGCTTTAACACTGCGGTGTTCGTCGATCTGGGCAAGGCGAAGGCAGCCGCGAACGCGTAACGGTCTAAGCGCCCGTCATCGGGCGCCACACAACACAACGGCCCTCGGGTGCAAGCAGTCTCTGCAATCTTGCACCCGGGGGCTTGTTTGTTTTGGGTCGATCCGGATCAGCGCCTAGCCGGTGCTTAACCGGCCTAGGGGCGCGCGGCGCGCTCGTGCATGAACCGCACCACGTTGGGGTCAACGATCACGTCGCGTGGCTGCAGGGGGCGTGCGAGGTAGAGCCCGTCGAGTGAGCGCACCCGACTCAGCGCAACGTAGGTTTGGCCCGCGCTGAACGCGCGCGGGCCAAGGTCGATGTTGGCGGCGTCGTACGTGTGCCCCTGGGACTTGTGCACGGTGACGGCCCAGGCCAGGCGCAGCGGAAACTGCTCAAACTCGGCCACAACCTCTTTCTCGAGCTTCTTGGTTTCGGCGTCGTAGCGGTAACGAAACCGCTCCCACGTGGTCGGTTCGACCTCGAACTCTTCGCCGTCAACCTCAACCCACACCGTGCCTTTGACCCGTGACACGGTGCCAATGGTGCCGTTGACCCAGCGCCCGTCGGGGTCGTTGCGCAAGAACATGACCTGCGCGCCTGGCTTCAGCTCGAGCACTTCGTCGGCGGGGTATGTGTTCTCCTTGAACTCGCCGGTCACCTCGGCCACCGCTTTGAGCGCGGAGCCGCGAATTTCGGCGAGCCTAGCCGCATTGATGCGGTTGACGGTTGCATTGGTGGTGGCGAGGGTGATCACGTCGCGCGGGGCGGGGCGTGCGCCCGCCGCGTTCAGCTCGCCGGCCTGATCGACGTCGACGACACCAAAGCGCACGGCCCCGAGGATCTGTTTGAAGCGATTGTCGCTTTGCCTGTGTACTTCGGTGAGCTCGATAGCTGCGAGCTCGGTTTGCTGCCAAACCTTCGCGTCGAAGAACCAGAGGGAGCGGTACGTGTCGTGAAAGTAGGCGCGCTCGTGGGGGTCGCGCGGCGGCACGGGCGGTAGCTGAAAGGGATCACCAAACATGATGATCTGCACACCACCAAAGGGATCGTGTCGCTTGCCGCGGGCCTGGCGCAGCGAACGGTCGATCGCGTCCATGAGGTCGGCCGACACCATGGAGATTTCGTCGATGACGAGGGTGTCGATGGCGCCGAGTAGTTTCTTGAGCTCTGAGGGCTGATCGAGTGTGTGATCCGCGATCACGCCGGTCGGTAGACGTAGCAGAGAGTGGATCGTTTGCCCGCCGACGTTGAGGGCGGCTACGCCGGTGGGCGCGCACACGGCGATCGACTTGCTCGTGTTCCATGCGAGGTGGTTCAGAATGGTCGACTTGCCGGTGCCGGCTCGCCCGGTCACGAAGACGTGTTCGCGGGTGAGCTCGAGGCGTTCGTAGACGTCGAGCTGTTCGGGGGAGAGGGAGGGGCGGGCCACCTCATAAGGGTACCGTCGACTCTCGGTTCTAAAAATATGCGCGACAAGTTCCGCTTTTGAACGTCTCGTAAGCGGAACTTGTCGCGCATATTTTGTGTCAGCGAGCGCACGGCTTGATCCGGAGCTTGGCCCGATCCGGGGCTTTGGAAGACCCCGTGCCGAGATTACGCCGCAGGCAACTTGGTGTGGTGTGCCTTGACGGGCAGCAGCAGGAGTAGGCCCGCGAGCAGCACGAGGGCGATGCCGAGGATGCCGTAGAGCGCGGTGCCGCCGAGGGCGACCGCGACGGTGAACGCACCGGGTGCGAGGAACGAGACTGCGCGGCCCGTCGTGGCGTAGAGGCCGAAGATCTCGCCCTCGCGGCCCGCGGGAATGAGGCGCGACAGGAACGAGCGGCTCGCGGACTGCACCGGGCCGACAAAAATGCACAGCACGAGGCCGAACACCCAGAACACCCAGGAGCCGAGCGGGGCGAGTATGAACACGAGCATCGCGGCCACGACCATGAGCAGGATCGACCACACCATGATCGCCTTCGCGCCGATGTGGTCTTCTGCGTAACCCGCGATGATCGTCGCGAGGCCCGCGACGATGTTGGCCGCGATCGCGAAGATGATCACAGTCGTGGGGTCGAAGCCAAAACTTAGGGCCGCGATTACGCCGCCGAACGTGAAGACGCCGGCAAGCCCATCGCGAAACACGGCGCTCGCCACGAGAAACACGAGGGTCTCGCGAGCGTTCTTCCATAGGTCGGCGATGAGCTTGAAGAGTGTGCCGTAGGCGGTGAGGATGCCGCGCATGCCCGGTTTACGAGCGGGGTCTGCCTGGATTTCGGGCACCGCAAAGAACACGGGGATCGCGCTGACGGCGAACCACAGCGCAGCCACGACCATGGCGACGCGCACGTTCCAACCGTTCTCGGGTGTGACGCCGAACCAGCCCTGCTCGGGGAAAATGAACCCGACGAGCAATATCGCGAGCAGTACGATGCCGCCGAGGTAGCCCATGCCCCAGCCGAAGCCCGAAACGCGGCCCACGTTTTTGTTGGTGGAGACCTGTGAAAGCATCGCGTTGTAGCTGACGCTCGCGAACTCAAAGGCGACGTTGCCGACCGCGAGGAGCACGAGTCCGAGCATGAGGAACTGCTGCTCGGGCGCGACGAGCACCAGCAGGGCTGTGCAGGCCACGACGACGGCCGTATTGACGCCCAGCCACAGCTTGCGCTTGCCAGCCGCGTCAGACAGTTGCCCCGTGACGGGGGCGAGCAGAGCAACTGCGATGCCCGCGATAAGGAGGGCGGTGCCGAGTTTCGCTGAGACGATGTGCTCTGGGCCGAACGCCTCTTGCGTGATGTAGACGCTAAAAACGAACGTCGTAACAACGGCGTTGAACGCTGCCGAGCCCCAGTCCCACAGTGACCATGCGAAGACCGTACGCTTCTTGATGGGGTGCGCTGCCGGGGCGCCGATGCCGCCAGGATCGCTGGGGCTACCGGGCGGTGGGGCGGGGTTCGCGGGGGCGTGCTCGCTCATGGGGCTAAGCGTATCGGGTGTCGCGCAGGAGGGTGCGTTGTGGCCTAGGCTGTCGTTCCTTGGGGAGAGTGGGTTGCGAGTCTGAAAGTTGAGTGAGACTCGCTCAAGTTTTGTCAACTCGACTTGACTCTCGCTGAGCGTTTACTAAACTTGAGTCCATCGGGCTCAATCTCGGTGAGCGGTCCAAGCAGGGGCCAGTATGCCGAGATGAGTGACCACAAGACCAGGCGCACACTGCGCCCCAGCGTTAAACAAATTAAGGAGCTACGTATGTCACGTGCAGTTGGTATTGACCTCGGCACCACGAACTCGGTTGTTTCGGTTCTTGAGGGTGGCGAGCCCACCGTCATTGCGAACGCCGAAGGTTTTCGCACCACCCCCTCGATCGTTGCCTTCACGAAGGACGGCGAGGTGCTCGTAGGCGAGACCGCCAAGCGCCAGGCCGTCACCAACGTCGACCGCACGATCGCTTCGGTGAAGCGCCACATGGGCACTGACTGGAAGACCGACGAGATCGACGGCAAGCGCTACACCGCACAGGAGATCAGCGCGCGCACGCTCATGAAGCTGAAGCGCGACGCCGAGACCTACCTGGGCGACAAGGTCACCGACGCGGTTGTGACCGTGCCCGCGTACTTCAACGACGCCGAGCGCCAGGCAACGAAGGAGGCCGGTGAGATTGCGGGCCTCAACGTGCTGCGCATCATCAACGAGCCCACTGCCGCGGCCCTCGCCTACGGCCTCGACAAGGGCAAGGAGGACGAGCTGATCCTCGTGTTCGACCTCGGTGGCGGCACGTTCGACGTCTCGCTGCTCGAGGTGGGCAAGGACGACGACTTCTCGACCATTCAGGTGCGTTCGACCTCGGGTGACAACCGTCTTGGCGGCGACGACTGGGATCAGCGCGTTGTGGACTGGCTGATCACGCAGTTCAAGAGCTCGACCGGTGTTGACGTGTCGAAGGACAAGATTGCACTGCAGCGCCTCAAGGAGGCTGCAGAGCAGGCGAAGAAGGAGCTCTCGAACTCGATGAGCGCCCAGATTCAGCTGCCGTACCTCTCGCTCACCGAGAACGGCCCCGCGAACCTCGACGAGACGCTCACCCGCGCCAAATTCGAAGAGCTCACGAAGGACCTCCTCGAGCGCACCCGCAAGCCGTTCCAGGACGTCATCTCGGAGGCGGGCGTGAAGGTCTCTGAGATCGCACACGTCGTGCTCGTAGGTGGCTCGACCCGCATGCCTGCTGTCACCGAGCTCGTGAAGAGCCTCACCGGTGGCCAGGAGCCCAACAAGGGCGTCAACCCCGACGAGGTTGTGGCCGTTGGTGCTGCGCTGCAGGCTGGCGTACTGAAGGGCGAGCGCAAGGACGTTCTGCTCATCGATGTGACCCCGCTGAGCCTCGGTATCGAGACCAAGGGTGGCATCATGACGAAGCTCATCGACCGCAACACGGCTATTCCCACCAAGCGCAGCGAGACCTTCACGACGGCTGAGGACAACCAGCCTTCGGTCGCAATCCAGGTGTTCCAGGGCGAGCGCGAGTTCACCCGCGACAACAAGAATCTGGGCACGTTCGAGCTGACCGGCATCGCGCCCGCTCCCCGCGGCGTGCCGCAGGTTGAGGTCACGTTCGACATCGACGCCAACGGCATCGTGCAGGTGTCGGCGAAGGACAAGGGCACCGGCAAGGAGCAGACGATCACGATTTCGGGTGGTTCGACTCTCTCGAAGGACGACATCGAGCGTATGGTGCGCGAGGCTGAAGAGCACGCTGCAGAAGACAAGAAGCGCCGCGAGTCGGCTGAGCAGCGCAACAATGCTGAGCAGCTCGCGTACTCGGTCGAGAAGCTGATCTCGGAGAACGAGGACAAGCTGCCCGAGGACGTCAAGACCGAGGTGCAGGGCGACCTCGACGCGCTGAAGCAGGCTCTGGCCGGCGAAGATGACGACGCGCTCAAGGCAGCTGCAGACAAGCTCGGTGAAAGCCAGGGCAAGCTGGGCGAGGCAATCTACGCCGCCGCACAGGCTGAAGCCCCCGAGGCTGGCGCCGAAGAGTCGAACGATGACGACGTTGTTGACGCCGAGGTCGTTGAAGACGACGAGGAGAAGAAGTAAGCATGACGAACGAGGAACAGCACAACGGTGACGTTCCTGCAGCAGGGTCGGAGGCAAATGCCTCCGGCCCTGTGCCGCAGGAGGGCGACTTCACGGTAGAGGACATCTTGAACGCTGAGCAGAACGCTGACGCGGCCGATGCTGCTTCGGGCGCATCAGATCAGGTGCCGGATCAGGGCGAGAACGGCGGCGGCGACGAGTCATCTGCGAGTGACGCCGAGAACCCCTACCTCGAAGACCTGCGCCGTCTGAGCGCAGAGTACGCGAACTACCGCAAGCGCACCGAGGCAAATGCCGCGGTCGAGAAGCAGCGCGCAGTCGCGGCGGCCGTCTCGCCGATGCTGTCGGTGCTCGACGACCTCGACCGCGCCGAGCAGCACGGCGACCTCCCCGAGGGATCGGCGTTCGCGACGATCGCGCAGAAGCTGCGCGGCACGCTCGAAAAGCTCGGCCTCGAGAGCTACGGCGAGAAGGGTGAAGCCTTCGACCCGCAGTTCCACGAGGCGATTGCCCAGGTGCCGGTGCCCGGCACTGAAGAGCACACGGTTCTTGACGTAATCGAACGGGGCTACCGGATCGGCGAAGTCGAGCTGCGCCCCGCCAAGGTCGCGGTGGCGGTGGGGGCTGATGGCTAGTCAAGATTGGCTTGAGAAAGACTTCTACAAGACGCTGGGTGTGCAAAAAGGTGTCACCGATGCAGAGCTGAAGAAGACCTATCGCAAGCTCGCCCGCAAGTATCACCCCGACTCCAACCCGGGTGATGCCGCCGCCGAGGCGAAGTTCAAGGAGATCAGCGAGGCATACTCGGTGCTCTCTGACGCAGAACAGCGCTCTGAGTACGACCAGATTCGTGCCATGGGCATGGGCGGCGCCAGGTTCACCTCGGGTGGCGGCGGTGGTCAGGGCTTCGACGACATGTTTGGCGGCATGTTCGGCGGCGGCGCTGGTCGTGGCGGCCACTACGGTGCACAGGGCGGCGGCCAGGGGTTCGAAGACATCTTCAACATGTTTGGGGGCGGCGCACGCGGCCCCCAGCCCGGCCGCGACGTGCAAGCGTCGACCACGCTCGACTTTGAGACCGCAGTCAGCGGCGACACTGTCACGCTGCAGGCTCCTACGGGCACCGTCAAGGTGAAGATTCCCGCGGGCGTCGCAGATGGCCAGAAGATTAAGGTGCGTGGCAAGGGTGAGCCGAGCCCCAATGGTGGCCCGGCAGGCGACCTGATCCTGACCATCGCGGTGCGCAAGCACCCGGTGTTCGAGCGTGATGGCCAGCACCTGCGCCTCAAGCTGCCGGTGACCTTCTCGGAGGCGGCGCTCGGGGCAACAGTAGAGGTGCCCACTCTTGGTGGCGCGCCGGTCAAGCTGAAGATTCAGCCCGGGACTCCGAGCGGCCGCGTGCTGCGGGTGAAGGGCAGAGGCGTCACCAGCTCGAAGGGCGTCGGCGACCTACTCGCCGAGGTGCAGGTGGTTGTGCCCAGCCACCTGTCTGACGCGGCGCGTGAGGCCCTCGAGGCGTTTCGCGCGGTCGAACCGAGCGAGAACCCCCGCGAGGATCTGCTGGCCCGCTCACACGGGTAGGCGCGGGCGGGCGGCCACACGCCGCCCGCCCCCCCAGTTTTACTGCAACACACGCTGCACAGCGAACGGAGAAGGCACATGGCGCACGAGCAGCTCGACCGCTACACCCCGGTCTTTGCGATCGCCGCCGCCGCAGGCCTCGCCGAGATGCACCCCCAAACCCTGCGGCAGTACGACCGCATCGGGCTCGTGTCACCGCAGCGCACCCGCGGCAACACCCGCCGCTATTCACTGCACGACGTTGCCCAGCTGCGCGAGGTGGCCCGGCTGTCGGCCGAGGGCCTTAGCCTCGAGGGGATCCGGCGCGTGTTTCAGCTCGAGGCGCAGGTGCGCGAGCTTGAGACGCGCGTGCGCGATCTCGAACGCGCGCTCACCGAAGAGCAGCTTCGGCGCCCAGACAGGCGGGTCTTTGCCGCCGGATCCGCAGGCGGCGAAGTCATCACGCTGCACCGTGGCACGCGCGTGCGACGCGCGGCCGAAGTTGTGGTGTGGAAGCCGTGAGCGCGGCCGCTGCGCCAGAGCCTACGCTGCCCGACATCGAGGCGTTCTGCGCGCAGCTCACGCGTGACCCTGACTTCGATGCCGACGAACTGCGCGCCTACGACGCGACCGATCTGCTGCTGCTGTCGGACGCTGCCGGTGTGCTGCGCGACATCGCGGCGCGTTCACAACGCGGCCCAGGCGAGCTCGTGATCATCGGCGACCGGCACGGCGCGCTCACGCTCGGGGCGGCGGCGCTTCTGGAGTCGCTCCGGATCCGCACTCACCAAGACCCCGTGCTCGCCGAGCGCGCACTCGCGTCGAACGCGCGGCGCTTAGACTCCTATCACGCCGCGGGAGCGCAGGGCGTAGAATCTGGTCATTCTCCGGGAGCGGACGAGATAGGTTCTGGTCATTCTGCGGGAGCGCGACGTTCAGGTTCTGGTCATTCTGCGGGAGCGGACGAGATAGGTTCTGGTCATTCTGCGGGAGCGCAGCGCTCAGGTTTTGGTCATTCTGCGGGAGCGCAGCGAGTCGCAGAATCCACCTTCACTGAGGCCTACCAGTCGCACGAGTTGGGCGAGGAGCTCTTGACCGGGGCAAAACTGGTGCTCGTTCAGTTGCCGCGCGGGCTCGAAGCACTCACGGAGATCGCGTGGGCGATCGCGCGCTACGCCGACCCTAACGTGGTGGTGCTCGCTGGTGGCCGAGATAAGCACATGAGCCGCCGCATGAACGAGGTGCTGGCCGAGCACTTCACCGACGTCACAGCGGGCCTCGGCTGGCGTAAGTCGCGCGTGCTCACCGCGACGGGGTCGCGCGGTGCCGGTAGGGCTAACACTGGTGGTGCTAGTGCTGGTGGTGCTACTGCTGGCACCGACGGCTCCGCCCCCTTTCCGAAGTGGGGCAGCGACCCCGCGCTCGAGTTTCAGGTTGCGGCGTTCGGGCAGACGTTTGGCGGCCCCACGCTCGATCACGGCAGCCGGCTGCTGTTGCAGACGCTGCGCAGCGACCCGCCGCGGGGACTAAGCGCTCCCGCCGCGCAATCATCAGACCCTGCTGAGCTGGGCGAGCTGGCTGGCGTCACCCCTGCCGACGCTGCACCCCCGTACCGTGTGGTCGACCTGGGATGCGGCAATGGTGTGCTCGCAGTGTCAGCGGCGCTCGCCTGGCCGGGCGCACGGGTGACGGCCACCGACCAGTCAGCCGCCGCAGCGAACGCGACCCGGGTCACGGCAGAAGCCGCAGGGGTCGGGCACCGCGTCACCGTGCACCGAGGCGACGCACTTGAAGCGGTGCCAACCGGCGCCGCCGACCTGATCTTGCTCAACCCGCCGTTTCACACCGGTGCAACCGTGCACGCGGGCGTCGCGCACCGGCTCATCAGGTCATGCACGGGCGCGCTCGCGCCCGGTGGTGAACTGCGCATCGTATTTAACTCACACTTGCGATACCGACCGCTCGTCGAGCAAGTGATCGGCGCAACAAAAGAGCTCGCGCGCGACCGCACGTTTACGGTGCTCTCAGCCGTCAAACGCTAACCCACGCAGGCGCTCGCATCGAGGGCTCCTTGTTAGAGTTGCGCCGATAGAGCATTTGTCATTCTGCGCCGATAGAGCACTTGTCATTCTGCGCGCAGTCGCAGAATCCAGGGTGGGTCCTGCGACTCGCTGCGCTCGCGCAGGACGACGGGTGGGGCTGTGGCCCGTGGGCGCGCAGGACGACGGGTGGGGCTGTGGCCCGTGGGCGCGCAGGACGACGGGTGGGGCTGTGGCGCGTGGGCGTGCAGGTCGACTTCAGCACCTACTGCGCTGCAGATTAACCGGCTTGCGCGTCGCTGTCGGCTGAGCTGACATCGTCGGTCTGACCACCGCCAGCACTAGCAACATCAGCGTCAGCAGCACGAACGGCGCGGTCGCGCCCCCGAATCAGGTCGCCCACCGTGAAACGGTGCGAGCGCCGACCGTAATCGTCGGCCGTGATGCCGCTCAAGAAGATTCCGGGATCGACTTCGAGTGCCGTTGCCAACCGCACGAGTGATTCGGCGGTGGGGCTCGAGTCGCCGCGTTCGATCTTGCCGATGTTGGTCCAGCTGATCTCAGACAGCTGCCCAAGGTCTTCGAGCGAGATACCCAGCTTGCGGCGCACAGCCCGAACACGGCCACCGATTTTGAGCGCGGCAGCAGACTTGGTTTTGGGCATGACATAAGACTGACGGGATCAAGCTAACACCACCAGCCCGTTACCACCCAGGTGGTTTGCACCTAGTATGTTTGCACCCAAAGTGTTTACGCACACTGATGGCGATCCGGAGCCTCTCAAAACCCGATTGCCACCTTTTGCGCAGATTGTAAGCGACCCATCAATACACTGGAGCCTGTCTGAAATTGCGTGCACCGAGACATTAAGGACCCAGAACTTCGTGAGCCAAGCTACCCCTCAGCGACCGATGCGTATTCTGCTCGGCTGCGACACGTTCTTGCCCGACGTCAACGGTGCGGCGAGGTTCGCAGAGCGCCTCGCAGCGGGGCTCGTGAGCCGCGGCCACGACGTGCACGTCGCCGCGCCTTCGAAGACGCACGCCACCGCGGGCACGTTCATCGAAACGATCGAGGGCGAGCAGATGACCGTGCACCGGTGGGCGAGCTGGCGCTGGTACCCGCACGACTGGCTACGCTTCGTGCTGCCGTGGCGCGCACGCCCGCAGGCGCGCAAGTTGCTCGACCGGGTGCGACCAGATGTGATCCACATTCAGTCGCACATCATCATCGGGCGCGCGCTCGCGATTGAGGGCCGCAAGCGCGGCATACGCATCGTGGCGACCAACCACGTGATGCCCGAGAACGTGCTCGATTTCACCCTGCTGCCCGAGCGGGCCAAGCGCGTGTTCGTGCGCTGGGGCTGGCGCACTGCCGACAGCGTACTGCGCCTCGCGTCTGCCGTAACGACCCCCACGCGCCGCGCCGCAGACTTCCTCGAGCGCAACACGCACCGCCGCGGTGTGCTGCCGGTGAGCTGTGGGCTGCGCGCCTCTGACTACGATTCGGTCGTGGGCAAGCGCACCGAGAACAAGATCGTGTTTGTGGGCCGCGTCACCCTCGAAAAAGAGATTGACGTGATCTTGCGCGCGCTGCCGCGCCTTGACCCTGCCCTTGCGGCCACGTTCACTATCGTCGGTGACGGTGACCAACGTAAGAGTCTCGAGAAGCTCACCGCCGAGCTGGGGATTGCCGATCGCGTCACATTTACGGGCCGCGTGTCTGACGCCGAGCTGCGCGCACACCTCACGGGCGCGAGCGTGTTTGTGATCGCCTCGATCGCCGAACTGCAGTCGATCGCCACGATGGAAGCGATGGCGTCGGGCCTTCCGATTATCGCTGCCAACGCGATGGCCCTGCCACACCTGGTGCACGAGGGCGAGAACGGCTATCTGTTTCAGCCCGGCAACGACCGTGAGCTCGCAGACCGCATCACGACCGTGCTCGAGTACGAGCCCGCCGAGTACGAAGCGATGCAGCGCGCATCGCTCGAAGCCGTCAAGGTGCACGACATCGACCGCACGCTCGACACGTTCGAAGCGCTCTACCGGGGCCAAGAGGTCACACGCTAATGCACGTGCTGATCGTCACCGACCAGCACCCCGATTCGCTCGGAGGTGTGCAGGTGGCGATCCGGCTGCAGCGCAAGTACCTCGAGCGTCTGGGGCACCGCGTCACGGTCGCGGCCCCGGCTCTGCACCGGGCGGGGTACGAAACGTCGGCTCCGGATCGCGCCGCCTACATCGACCTGCCGTCGCGGGCGATCACGCGTGACCGCGAGTACGGCATGTCGTGGCCCAGCGCCCGCACTGACCGTGCGCTTGCGACGGCGCTGCGCGCCCTGCCGCCCGTCGATCTCGTGCACGTGCAGGGCGACTTTTGGGGTGCAATGATTGGGCTGCGTGCAGCGCGCGGGCTGGGTGTACCGGTCGTGCACACGATGCATAATCACGTTGACGAGGGCACCCGTGCGGTAACGCCCGTGCCGGGGCTCGCTGCGCTCGCGTTCGAGGGGCTGCGAGGTTGGCGCACGCTCGCTCTCGGTCGCGTGCGCGGTGGTGGTGCAGGCGGTGCAGGTGGTGTTGGCGCTGCTGCGGCGCGTGGGGCGTGGCGCTACCTCGCCGAGCTCGCGGCAGAGGCTGCCGTCGTCACGGCGCCGTCGCAGCACTTCGCGGCGCTGCTTGAGGCACGGGGTGTGTGCTCCCGAGTGCTCGTCACCCCGGGCGGTGTCGACGATGAAGCAATCGAGGCCGCCCGCGCGGTGCCGCGCACGGCCCGCGTACGCCCCAAGCTCGTGTGGCTCGGGCGCATGAGTCATGAAAAGCGCGTGCTCGAGTTTATTGAGGCTATCGCCCAGTCGGGCATTGACGCCGACGTCACGCTGCACGGGGCCGGCTTGCTGCTGCCGCGCGTGCGAGAGCGGGTCGCCGAGCTCGGGCTCACGAATCGGGTGCACCTCGCCGGCCCGGTGCCCTACGCGGGCGCGCTCGCGGCGATGCACGACGCCGACGCGCTCGTGCAAACGTCGATCGGGTTCGAGACGCAGGGGCTCACCCCGTTCGAAGCGGCCGCCCTCGGCACACCCACGATCTTCTGCGACCCCGAGATCGCGCACGATGTCGCAGTGGCTCCCGCCTGGGTGGCTGGCGGCGGCACGGTCGCTGACCTCGCCGATGTGCTGCGCGCTGCGGTCGCGCAGCTCGCTCTGGGCGCTGGGGCAGGATCCGGATCGAAGGGGGATATCGAGCCGGGCCTCGGAGCTCCCGATGGCGCGGTTCCCGACGCCACGGCAGAGGGCACTTCCGCACCGAACAGGGTCGCGCCCGACGCGGGCAGCGCGTTCTTGCAGTCGCGGCGCATCGAGTTGATGCTCGAGGCCTACGAGATCGCCCTCAAGACCGCGCGTAGCTAACACCGGTCGGGGAAAGTAAAATATGCGCGACTAATTCCGCTTCTGGGCCAGCTTTAAGCGGAATTAGTCGCGCATATTTTTCGTGTACAGGGGTTAGAAGCGCCAGACGGCGGCTTCGAAGCCCGCGGGGGCCTGCGGTACCCAGTTTTCCTCTTTGCTCACGAGGCCCGAGCCGCCGGGGCTGTTCGACTGAATGATCGTGAACGTGCCGTCGCCGTTGACCTCGGTGATCATGACGGTGTGCACACCGGTGACCCATGACGAGGGGGAGGCCATGAACTCGTACTGAATGATGTCGCCGGGAGCGGCAGTCGCGAGGGTCATGCGGGTCGCATTGTTGTAGTTGGTGACGGGGTCGCCGCCGCCGGTCCAGGCACCGCCGCCCGCGCGGATCCAGCGCTGGGCAGACATAATGCACTCGCCGGGCTGGCTCCAGCCGGTGGGACGGCTCGTGCCGACCTCTTCTTCAGCGAGCGCGATCGAAGCCGCGACGTCGAAGCCCGAGGGGACCTCGGCGACCTCTTCGATAGCGAGAACAGAGTCGATCGCGACGCCTGCAAGGGCGTCGCCGTCGGTCGCGAGGGACTGTGCGACGGCCGCCGCGGGTAGCGCCGCAGAACTCGAAAAGTCAGTGACGGGAACCTCAGCGTACGAGGGTGCCGTGCCGAACGCGAAGGTAATGGAGGCTACGAACCCCACGACCAGTGCTTTGGCCTTGGCAGAAAACTTCACGTACTTTAACTCCTTGATTCCAACTGAAAAGCGCCGGGCCGTGGCCCGAGCGCCTCACCTAGTATGCGTTACCGTTCTGTTACTTTCAAGTTATTCGCGAAGATTTTCGGGTTCTGTGCGCGAGCTGTGTGCACTCGGCGTGTGTCGATTCGGGCCTGCGCAGTGAACACGCTAGACTTGCGAGCGCTGGCTTTTGCCAGTTCAGGAGGATTCGCATAGCGGCCTAGTGCGCACGCCTGGAACGCGTGTTGGGTGTTAAAGCCCTCAGGGGTTCAAATCCCCTATCCTCCGCCGTAAAGAAATAGCCCCCGACCTGACGCTTTGAGCCAGGGCCGGGGGCTTTTTCGTGAGAGCTTGCAGCTTATTGAGCGCAGCGTGCTGAAGCATGGCCAAGTTTCGGGCAGTAGTGCGCTCGGGTGGACTGCTCTGGTACCGTCGCTTGGAGGGTGTCCAAGCGATATTTGTCGTTTTGTGAGCGCTCGACAAGCCCCGCCCGTATGAGTTGTTAAAGGACACGCAGATGACTGACGAGACCCCGCAGAAGCCCGCCGCTGACTGGTACCCCGACCCGAGCGGCACCGGTCAGCTGCGTTACTGGGACGGCGAGCAGTGGACCCAGCAGCTGCGGTCGGCTGACGCCGTAGCCGAGGCCGCGGGAAGCGCAGACTCTGCATCGAGCATTCCTCCTGCCCCCGTTGCGCCCGAAACGGCACAGGCCGGAGACACTGCCGTGCTCGGTGGCACCGCCAACTACGGTGCGGGTTTCGCGGGTGTGGGCGCGGCTGGTGGACCTGCCGCTCAGAGCACGCCGGCGGCCCCGTTCAACGGTCAGCAGTATGGCAAGCAGCAGCACGCGCACTCGGGCCAGGCCGGTTTCTTCCGCAGCCTGTTTGACCTGAGCTTTGCGGCCGAGCGATCGGTCACCACGAGCTTCGTGAAGGTGATCTACGTGATCGGCATCGTGATCGCCGTGCTCAGCTGGATCGGCACGGCCCTTCTGCTGTTCATCATGGGCGGTATCTCGAGCGCTGCGGTCTCGGCGTTTGGCGGTAGCGGCGGTGGCGGCATGATGATCTTCGGCGTGCTCGCGCTGATCTTCGGCTGGATCCCCGGCTTCATCAACGTCATTCTGCTGCGCGTGGGGCTCGAGTTTGTGACCGCTCAGATTCGCACTTCGCAGCACACGGCTGAGCTCGTGCGCCTGGGACGCGCGGCGGCAGAGAAGTAGCCAACGCTGAAGTAGCCAACACTGAAGTAGCGAACACTGAAGTAGCGAATACTACTTCGCTCTCGCACTGCTAGTGGGGCCACAGGTGGTGGTTATACAGACGTATAACCACCACCCCGTGGCCCCACTTGCGTTGTACGCTGAGCTACGACGTGAGGCTCGACAGGCGTTCGATCGCGGTGCGCAACACCGTTTCATCTTTCACAAACGTGAACCGCACCCAGTCCTTAAGGGCATCGGCGGTCGGTGAGCCCGCCCGACAAAACGCAGACACGGGCACACACGCCACGCCGACAGCCTCGGGCAGAGCCCGCGCAAACGACGCCCCGTCTATGACGGGTACGCCAGCGAGCGCCGACACCGCCGCGAACAGCGGCGCGGCATCTGCGCACACGAAGTAGGTGCCGCCAGGCCGCACTGGCGTAAGCCCCGCCGCGCGCAGCCCCTCGATGAGCAGCTCCATGCGGGCGGCGAGGCTGTCACGCAGCTCGGAGATCGCAGCGTCGCCAGAGCTTGCACCAGAGCTTGCACCAGAGCTTGCGCCATCGCCCGCTCCCGCCTCGGCGAGCGCCTGCGCGATCGCCGGCTGAAACGGCGCCCCGCCCGAGTAGGTCAAGAACTGCTTCACGGTGGCGACCGCGTCGATGAGCTGCGCGGGCCCCGTCACCCAGCCGATCTTCCACCCCGTCAGCGAGAAAGTCTTGCCCGCCGACGAGATCGTGAGCGTGCGCTCGGCCATGCCCGGCAGCGTCGCGATCGGCACGTGCACGGCCCCAAACGTGAGGTGCTCGTACACTTCGTCAGTCACGACGATGGCCCCTACGCGCTTCGCCGCCGCTGCCACCGCATCAAGCTCGGCGCGGGTCAGCACAGTGCCTGTCGGGTTATGCGGCGTGTTCACGAGAATCAACCGCGTACGCGGCCCGACCGCGCGCTCCAGCGCGGCGAGATCGACCGCAAACCCCGATCCGGAACTTGCCGCAGCGCCCGCAGCGCCCGCAGCGCCCGCAGCGCCCGCAGCGCCCGCAGCGCCCGCAGCGCCCGCAGCGCCCGCAGCGCCCTCGGCTTCGAGGCCCGCAGCTGGCACGAGCGGCACGGTCACGTGCGTAGCGCCCGCGAGGGCGATCGACGCGGCGTGCGCGTCGTAGAACGGTTCGAGCGTCACCACCTCGTCGCCCGGGCCCGCGAACGCCGTGATCGCGGCCGCAAGGGCCTCAGTCGCGCCGGCGGTCACGAGCACCTCGGTCTCGGGATCGCACGCGAGGCCATAGTGCCGCGCCTGATGCGCCGCGATCGCACGCCGCAGCTCGATGATGCCGCGACCGGGCGGGTACTGGTTCTGTCCGCTCCGGATCGCCTCTATCGCAGCCTCTCGCACCCATTCGGGGCCGCCTGTGTCGGGGAACCCCTGGCCGAGGTTCGCGGCGCCCGTGCGGGTCGCGAGCGCCGTCATCTCGGCGAAAATCGTGGGGGCGGGTTGGCCGGTGGCCGACAGCAGACCTGTCGCAGCCGCAACGTCACGCCACCTTGCATTCATGCGCTCATTCACGCTCACCAGTGTATGGGCGGCGCACTGCGCTGTCGGCGTGTGAAGACTGACGTTACGGCTGAGGGCGTGTTACGCCTGGCCGCGGTTGCGCTGGCGCACCGCACGCGGCGGCCGCCCGCCCAAGAACGATTCGCTCGAGTCGACAATGAACCCCTGCTCGAGCGCCTCGCGCCCAATCAGCATGCGAAACACCATTTCTTCGCGGTCGGTGAGTGTGAGCTGCACCTCGACCTCGCGACCCACGAGACCGAGGGTGGTGAGCACCACGGGCCGCGACTCGGCGTGACCCGACGAGCTGCGCACGATGCGGTGATCGTGCACCGGCAGCTCAACCGATACGGCGTCGCGATCGTCGACCTGCCAGGGCTGCACCTGAAACCGCACCCACGGCGCGCCGTCGCGCTCAAACTCAACAATCTCGGTCGCGTGTAGCGCAGAGGTTTGTGCGCCGGTGTCGATCTTGGCCTTTATCCAGGGCACGCCGATTCCGTCGAGGCGCGCCCATTCACGCCACCCCGTAAGAGTGCTTGAATAGGGGAGTCCGTTCACGCTTCTATCTTGGCAGGTATTCACGGTGAAACTTGCGATTCTTTCGCGCGCCCCGCAGGCATATTCGACGCAGCGCCTGGTGGCGGCCGCCGAAGAACGGGGGCACAGGGTACGCGTGCTCAACACGCTGCGCTTTTCGATTGACCTCGCCGGCGACGAGCCAGACCTCGCATACCGCGGCAAGCAGTTGAGCGATTACGACGCGATTCTGCCGCGCATCGGCAACTCGATCACCTACTTTGGCACGGCGGTCGTGCGACAGTTCGAGCAGATGGACGTGTACACGCCCAACACCGCGAACGGTATCTCGAACTCGCGCGACAAGCTGCGCGCCATTCAGATCCTGTCGCGGCACAACATCGAGATGCCCGCGACCGCGTTTGTGCGCAACCGCGCCGACGTGCGCCCCGCGATCGAGAGCGTCGGCGGCGCCCCCGTCGTCATTAAGTTGCTCGAGGGCACCCAGGGCATCGGCGTGATTCTGGCCCCCGAAGTGAAGGTCGCCGAAGCGATCATCGAGACACTGCATTCGACCCGCCAAAACGTGCTCATTCAACGTTTTGTGAAAGAGAGTCGCGGCCGCGACGTGCGCGCCCTCGTGGTGGGCGACCGGGTTGTCGCAGCGATGCGCCGCACCGCGGCGGGCGATGAGTTTCGCTCGAACGTGCATCGCGGCGGCTCGGTTGAGGCCGTCACGCTCGATTCTGAGTATGAGCAGGCGGCCGTGCGCGCCGCGCAGATCATGGGGTTGCGCGTCGCGGGCGTCGACATGCTCGAGGGCGACGAAGGCCCGCTCGTGATGGAGGTCAACTCGTCGCCCGGGCTGCAGGGCATTGAAGCGGCGACGGGGCTCGACGTTGCGGGCGCGATCATCGACTACATCGCAGGCCAGGTGAACTTCCCTGAGATCGACGTGCGCCAGCGGCTGTCGGTCTCGACGGGTTACGGCGTTGCCGAGCTCACCATGCACGGCTCAGAACACGTCGGTAAGACCCTCGGCGACCTGGGGTTGTGGGATCGGGACGTAACGGTGCTCACCCTGCACCGTGGCGTGCAGGTGATCCCCAATCCGCGCAAACACGTGGTGCTCGAGGCCGAAGATCGGCTGCTGTGCTTCGGCAAACTCGACGAAATGCGCGGCATGATCCCCGAGAAGAAACGCCGCCGCGCGCGTGTGCGTAAGCTGCCGCCCGGCGCGCAAGAACTCGCCGAGGGCTAACGACCGCGGCTGGGGCTTCGTCTACGCGCACACCTGCAATGCGCCCGGTAGCAGTGTGACCTCGAACGATGTCACCTTTCCAACATCGTCACCGTCGACCTCAAACGCGAGCGGTACCGGCAATGACACATGCACCCGGCGCGCGCGAAGGTGCGCCGTCGAGTCAGAACTCTCGGCCCCAGTCGCTCCCGAGAATAGTTGTTTGAGCCCGTTGTCCCAGACAAGATTGCGCATGGTGTCCAGCCAGGCTGCGACGCCGTCGGCACGCAGCAGAAGGAGATCGAGTTCGCCGTCATCGGGCTGCGCATCGGGGAGTAGCGTGATGCCGCCCTGGATGCTGCCGCAGTTAGCGACGAGGAGGGTATGCGCCTGCTCTTGCACGGCTTCTCCACTGTCTTGTGCGAGCGCGAATTCGACGATCTCGGTGCCTGTGGCCGCGCGCCCCAGCGACTCGACGTAGGCGAGCCATCC
Source organism: Leucobacter faecis (assembly GCF_054456635.2). NCBI lineage: Bacteria > Bacillati > Actinomycetota > Actinomycetes > Micrococcales > Microbacteriaceae > Leucobacter > Leucobacter faecis. Next base: position 18,512 of record NZ_JBTJEP020000021.1, on the reverse strand, counting down.
AGCCTTGGCCTTCAACTCATCGTCAGTTTCAACAATCATCTGTGCGTCGAGACCGAAGCCCACCATGACAACAAAGCCGAGCTTCACGGTAGCGCCGTCAGCTGTAGTGACTGTAACCCGACCCAGATCGAGCGGCGCACCATCACTCTGCAAAGCGCGCTCAAGCGCTGCACGGGGGTTGCCAAGCGTGATGCCAAGGTTGCGTGCCAGCAGGTTGCCCGTGCCCATCGGCACGATGCCGAGCGCAGCCTTCGGCGACCCGGACTCGCCCAAAAAATCGGCGACCGCGCGCACAGTACCGTCACCGCCCGCCGCGATGACCAAGCTACAGCCCTGCGCGACCGCGGCACGCGCAGCCTCGCGCCCGGGGTCATCTTCTGCGGTCTCAAACCACAGTACCTCGCGGGCAGCCGTGCGCGTGAAGGCTTCGTCGAGGGCGGTGCTCAGCACTTCTTTGCTGGTCTTAGACGGGTTCCAAACGATTCCGATTGCGTTCTTCATGGGGTCCCTTGGCTGAAACGGGCCTGCAAAATGAATGGGGTCGTACATCACCCATGACACGCGAGAAACTTGAGATGCGACTGGGAAAAGCCGGGTGGCACTGTCAGATCGCCGCGAGCAACCCCTTCCAGTACACGCGCCACTGCTCGACCTCTTCACCGCTCGGCATGCCGTCGTGGTTGACGCTCAGCGTGACACGATCATCACCCTTGGGCGTGGCCGACACCTCAACACGGCCCATCCCGTCGAGGTCGAATCGCCAGAACGATCGTTTCTCGGTGCGCGACCTGCGCGGCTTCTGCACCGCGAAGCCGCGGTGCTCGGCGGCGCCTCCATGCACTGCTACCCAGGCGTCGATCGCAGCGTCGCGGTCGAGAACAAGCGTGCGACTTGCGCTCACACGAAACAACCCGTCTGAGCCCTGCCCGGGCACCCGCAACCCCGTATGTTGTTCGAAGGCGATCGCGACCCCCTGCGCCCACCAATCCACGCTCTGCAGGTCGTCGGGGAGCGCCGCCCGCGCGATCTTGGCGATCGCGGCGTGACCCAGTTTCTCGGCGCCCTGTGCGGCGAATAGCTCGAGCCAGCTAGCCCAAGTGCGCCCCGTCGCGCGCTCAATGGACGGCACGCTCGTGGCGCGCGTGCCGGTGTTGGCGGCCGCATCTGTGCTCATATCAGCTCCTTCGGTTATGCCGGTCATAATAACCCGCACCTCTGACATGCTTGAATGGGGTCATGCTGACGCAGGACCCCGCGCAGAGGCGCGCCGAAGGCCATGATCCGGATCGAACGCGTGCGCAAGCGACGAGCGAACGCGAGCACGCTGGCGGTGCCGGGGCGGCCCCGGCGCGTGAGGCACGCCGCTACGTCGAGCATGAGACCTCGCAGCATCGCGCGCCCAGTGAGTACGAGGACGAACCGAGGCTCGACGCGCAGACCGGGGCTCGCACAGCGCGCCAGGACCCCCTCGAATATCGGATCGACCTCGAACGCGTGCGCTTTTCGTCGTACTTCGCCAGGCTTTCTGACGTGACGCAGGTGATGCCGCAGTCGGGCGTCGGCCCCGTCATGCACAACCGGCTGACCCACTCGCTCAAGGTGAGCGCGGTTGCGCGAGTCATCGCCTCGCAGCTGGCGGGCAAGGTTGCGCGACACGAGGCCTACACCCGCGGCGAGTCACCGCTCGATGACGAGACAGGTCGAGTGCTGTCGCGGCTGGGTGGCTGCGACACCATCGTCGCGCAAGCCGCCGCGCACGCGCACGACCTCGGGCACCCACCGTTTGGCCACCTGGGCGAACGCGTGCTCGATCGCGTCGCCCGTGAGCGGTTTGGGCTGGCGGAGGGGTTTGAAGGGAACGCGCAAACGCTGCGCATTCTGACGAAGCTCGACACCCTGGGACGCCAGTTTCCCGGCCTCAATCTCACCGCGGCGACGCGGGCGGCAACCCTCAAGTACCCCTGGACGCGGGGCGCCTGGCTCGGTGACACCGCCACAGCAATGCCAGCTGCGGGGCGCCCCCGCGGCGTCGGCGATGACCCGCTGAACGGCGCCGAAAAGTTTTCGGCCTACGCGCTCGAAGCCGACGAGATGGATGCGGCGCTCGCCGCCTTTCCCCGCATCAAACGGGGCATGCAGACCGTCGAATGCGCGGTCATGGATCTCGCCGACGACATCGCTTACGCCGTGCACGACCTCGACGACTTCACGCGGGCCGGGGTACTGCAGCACGCGGCTGTGTCGGGGGAGCTGCGGGCCTGGCTGGCCGGATCAACCGCGCTCGACGCCATGCACCGAGGCGAGCTGGCCGCGAGCTGGCGCACTCCGGGCCACTCGCTCGAACTGCTGTGGCTGCGGCTGCACGACAAAGACGGCTGGATCGCCGACCGTGAGGCGTTTGCGGCGGCGGTGCGCAGGGTCAGCGAAGAACTCGGTGACGGCCTGCTCGCCGTACCCTATGACGGCGGCATCGACTCGGAGCGGGCCGTCTCGGGGTTCACGCGACGCTGGATCGAGCACCTACGCACCTCGATCGTGGTCGAGGAAAACCCGAATGTACGCAGCGGCCCGGTGCGCCTGGGCCAGCAGGCTTGGCACGAGGTCGCGGTGCTCAAGTTTGTGCACGCCCACTTTGTGCTTGAACGCCCCGAGCTCGCGGGCCCGCAGCGAGGCATGGCGCGTATTGTTGAGCAGCTGACCCTCGGGTTTGACGATTGGCTCACCGATCCCGACGACGCGGGGCGGGCCCCGAGGCGACTGCTCGAGTGGGTGGCTGAGTCGACGGAGGCGACGTTCGCGCTGCGCGATAACCGCCCCGAACTGCTGCTCGGCGACACGAGTGACGCGGGGCTGTGGCGGCAGGGCCGCGCGCGGGCGATTCTCGACTACGTCGCATCTCTCAGCGACCAGCAGGCGGTCACGACGCACCGCAGTTTGATGGGCGGCGAACTCACCGGGTAGGCCGGGGGATGCAGGCTGCTCGCGAAGGCTGCTCGCGAAGGCCGCTCGCGCAGGCAGCGCGGTACCCTGGTGTGGTGAAGAACGAACGAAACGCCGCCCACCTCATCGAGCAACTCATTGAGGTGGGCCGCGACGCGGTCGCACGCGGGCTCGTGCTGGCGAGCGCCGGTAACCTGTCTGCGCGCGTGAGCGACACCGAGTTTGTCGTCTCGGGCAGCGGAACCTGGCTCGACCGCCTCACCCCCGCCGACTTCGCGACGCTCACCCTGGACCCGAGCGAAACCGGGGCCGCGCGCGAGGGCGGCGCGAAACCCTCAAGCGAGTGGAAGCTGCACCACCGCGCCTACCTCGCCCGCCCCGACATCGCGTGCGTACTGCACCTGCACCCGCGCACCGCGGTCGTGATGGCGAGCCTCGAGAAGCCGGTGCGGCTGCTCACGCTCGACCACGCGTACTACGTCGGCTCGATCGGCGTGACGCCCTTCTTCCACAACGGCACCGACGAGCTCGCTGACACCGCGGCCGAGGCGCTACGCGAGCACAACTGCGTGATCATGCAGCACCACGGCTGCTCGGTCGTCGCCGACTCGGTCGACATGGCGTACCGTCGCGCGCTCAACCTCGAAGACGCGGCCCAGGCGACCGCGCTCGCGTTGCAGCTCGGCGACACCGACACGGTGTTCCCTGCGGGCGACGCGACGCACGCGTAACCGCGGCTCGCTCTCGCTCCGGATCAGGGGTGCACCGCAAACTCCTGCGTCGCGTCCCACGGGGCCGCCCAACCCAGTTCGTCGAACAGGGTCGCGAGCACGATTCCGGTGAACCCCCACACGATGTGTTCGCCGAGGCGCGGGGCGAGCCGAAACGCGGCCCCGCGGTGGGTGATGGTGGTTCCAGCCTGTGTGGCGCGGGTGAGCACCGACGTGCCGCGGGCGGCCGGTTCGAGCAGCTCGGCGACCGGCGCCCGAAACACGTCGACCGACTCGGTGTGATCTGCCGCGACCTCGCTGGGGTTGTGCCACCACCCGATCACAGGGGTGACGAGGTTGTTGCTTACCGGCAGGTGGATCTCGGGGAGCTCACCGAGTACTTCGACGCCTGCAGGGTCGAGCCCGGTTTCTTCGTGTGCCTCGCGCAGTGCGGTTGCGGCGGAGTCTGCGTCTTCGGGGTCCGCTCCGCCTCCGGGGAACGCGATCTGGCCGGCGTGATGCCGCATGCCCGTGGCGCGCCTGGTGAGTAGCACGTCAAGTTCGGCCGCCACGGGCATTGCGCTGCCGCGCGCGGGTACTCTGTCGAGCGCCCCAAACAGGATGAGCACGGCTGACCGCCGCATGGGGCGCGAAGCGAGCGGCCCCTGCGGGTCAAAGTCGAGGCGTACCCCGCGCCGCATGAGCCCGCGCAAGTCGCGCAGCGCATCATCGGGACTCGGGGTCATACGCCCAGCCTAGCGCGCTAGCTGCCCTCGATTAGCAGGTCGCTGATGCCCTCGGGCACACGCTGCGACCTGGCCCACGGCTCACGCTCGCGGCGCTCCACCCGCTTCACACGCTCGGTCTCTTCGGCGCGCACCTGCGTGAGCACCGCGATCACCGCGGCACGCTCAGTGTCAGACACCTGCTTCGTGATGAAGCGAACATCATCACCCGTCAGGTGCGCATCGGCGTCACCCATTTCCTCCCGCCGCGCCGCGTCGCGTGCCGACGCGTCGGGGGGAAGGAGGTCGGCGGTACCGTGATCCGGAACTAGATTTTGCTCAGTCATCGTGCGCGCCTAGAGCGGAATGTTGCCGTGCTTGCGCGCCGGCATCTCGGCGCGCTTGCCGCGCAGGCCACGCAGCGCCTTGATGACCGCGAGGCGGGTGCCCGCGGGCTCGAGCACGTTGTCGAGCTCGCCGCGCTCGGCAGCGAGGAACGGGCTCGTCACGTCGGCCGTGTACTTCGCGGTGAGCTCGGCCCGCAGCGCCTCGACGTCCTCGCCCGCAGCGGCCGCGGCAGCCAGCTCCTTGCGGTAGAGAATGTTTACGGCGCCGGATCCGCCCATCACGGCGATTTCGGCGGTGGGCCACGCAATGTTGAAGTCGGCGCCCATCTGCTTCGATCCCATGACGATGTAGGCCCCGCCGTACGCCTTGCGCGTGATGATCGTCACGAGCGGCACGGTCGCCTCAGCGTAGGCGTAGAGCAGCTTCGCGCCGCGGCGAATGACGCCCTGCAGCTCCTGGTCGGTGCCGGGCAGGTAGCCGGGCACGTCGACGAGGGTGAGGATGGGAATCGAGAACGCGTCGCAGAAGCGCACGAAGCGTGCCGCCTTCTCGCTCGCGTCGATGTTGAGCGTGCCCGCCATCTGGTTGGGCTGGTTCGCGACGATACCGACGGTGCGGCCCTCGACGCGGCCGAAGCCGATGAGCATGTTGGGGGCGAACAGCGGCTGCACCTCGAGGAAGTCGCCGCCGTCGAGGATCGCCTCGATGACCGTCTTCATGTCGTAGGGCTGGTTAGGGCTGTCGGGGATCACCTGGTTGAGCTTGCGGTCGAGATCGGTGATCTCGAGTGCCGTGTCGGTGTCGTAGACGGGCGCCTCTGCCAGGTTGTTGTCGGGCAGGTAGCCGATGAGGGTGCGCGCGTAGTCGAGGGCGTCGTGCTCGTCGCTCGCGAGGTAGTGGCTGACGCCGCTCTTCTGGTTGTGGGTGAGCGCGCCGCCGAGCTCCTCGAAGCCGACGTCTTCGCCGGTGACGGTCTTGATCACGTCGGGGCCGGTGACGAACATGTGGCTCGTCTGGTCGACCATGATCACGAAGTCGGTGAGGGCGGGGGAGTAGACCGCACCGCCAGCCGAGGGGCCCATGATGATGGAGATCTGGGGGATCACGCCCGAGCACATCGTGTTGAGCTTGAAGATGCTGGCGTACTTTGACAGGGCGACGACGCCCTCCTGGATGCGGGCTCCGCCCGAGTCGAGGATGCCGAGGCAGGGGGCGCCCGTCTTGAGCGCGAACTCCATGGCCTTAACGATTTTCTCGCCGGCGACCTCGCCGAGCGAGCCGCCAAACGTGGTGAAGTCCTGCGAGTACACGACAACCTGGCGGCCGTGAATGGTGCCGGCGCCGGTGACGACCGAGTCACCGAAGGGGCGTGAGTTTTCCATGCCGAAGCCGTGTGTGCGGTGCTTCACGTACTTGTCGAACTCGACGAACGAGCCGGGGTCGAGCAGTGCCGTGATGCGCTCGCGCGCGGTCATCTTGCCGCGGGCGTGCTGCTTGGCGGCGGCGGCCGCGTCGCGGTCACCCACCGCCTCTTGGTACTTCTGGCGGTGGTCGGCGATGCGACCTGCGGTCGTAGCGAGGTCGTTGATGTCTCCAGTCACGCATGCCAGCCTAGCGCGGGCTGCTGCCTGTATCCCTTATATAAGCTCCAATGGAATCGCGATTCCTTCGTTGAAACCCTACGGGTGGGGTGGTTAGCGGGCTCCTAAGCGACCTGCACGCGAGAGTGCGAGCTTCCTTTTCGCTCACAAATTGGTTGTGCTTGGAGCGCAAAAACCTTGGTGCAAATGTTGTGGTGAATTGGCCCGTCTACCGACCACTTTTGTACCAACAAACTAGTCGTTCCTGCGGTGTGGAAACTTTGGTGCAAATGTTGCGGCGATGCGGCCTGTTCACCAACCACTTCTGTACCAAAATTCGATGCGAGGGCACAGCGGAGCGTGACGGGGACCTGCGGCGCGGGGCAACAGCGTGACATGTTGTCCACAGGTCGCGTATTAGACGCAAATTCGAGAGTTATGCACAACCGTGAACTGACCCTACACATGGCCCCGACCGCTCTCGATAGTAGAAGCATGCGTGACCGATACTACGAAGAGCCCAATACCCCCAAGGCCCCAAGCTTGAGCCGGGCGGGTGCGCGTGCCGAGGGCCTCACCGATTGGCAGTGGCGCAGCCCGAACCTCGCGCGGCCGTTTCATGGTGTCAGAACATTCCCCGTGGACCGGAGCCCAACACAAGAAGCCCAGCGCCCACAACCCACCCACCCCGCGAAGCAATGGCGTGAAGAACACATTCAGCGCGCACTGGCGTACACCAAAGTGATGAAACCTGGTGAATTCTTCGCGGGCATCACTGCCGCGATCATCTGGAAGCTGCCGGTGCCTATCAATACACGAGCACCACAATTAGTCGAGGTGGGCGTTTGTGAGGGGCAGCCGTTCCCTCGTCGGCGGGGAGTCAAGGGCAGACGATTCGTAGCACGCCTTATCTCGGTCGTGCGAAAGGATCTACTGCCCACTCTTGACCCGTCGAGCATTTGGGTCACATACGCCCCCGCCCTCCGGTTGCCAGATCGCGTCGCACTGGGTGACGGCATTATTCATACCCCGCGCGTCGGGGGCAACCTAGGTCCACGGCCTAGGTTGGCCCACGCAACGCTGGCACGTCTCATGGCCGAGACCCAGCAGCGCGAACGGCGCGGCCGCCCGCTTCTGCGCGAGGCACTGCCGCTTCTGCGCACGGGCAGCGCCTCGGCGCCCGAGAGCCACCTGCGGCTACTGCTTGTCGAAGCCGGGTTGCCAGAACCCAGCCTCGATGTCGACGTCTACAATACTGCGGGTCGATATCTCGGCACGAGTGAGTGCGCGTACCCCGATATCAAGTTTGCGCTCGAGTACGAAGGCGACCACCATCGTACCGAGAGTAAACAGTGGAGCCGTGATGTCGACAAAGGGAGTGACTATGAAGAGGGAGGGTGGTTCATGCTACGCATCACGGCTGACCTGCAGTATCGCCGACGCTACGAGCTCATCGAGCGTGTTAAAGCCCGCATGATCATGCGCGGCTGGCGCCCATAACCGGCACGCAGCTCCCACGCCGCGGGCAACAGGGCTACGCTCGTGAACTATGGAACTGAAGCGAACGCGCGAACTGCTGCCCGAGGTGCTGTGGCGCGAGGCGTCTGCCTCGACGAACGCCGAGCTGCGTGATCTCGCGCAGAATCGCGCCCGCGCTGGCGCCCCGCTGCCGCACGGGGCCCTGCTCGCGACCGACAACCAGACCGCCGGTCGGGGCAGGCTCGATCGCGGCTGGGTGACGCCGCCCGGCTCGGCGCTCGCGATCTCGGTGCTCGTACGCGGGTTTGGGGAGCAGCCGCAACACGGTCACAGGGAACACGAGCAGCACCACCACCAGCACGAGCACCAGCACGAGCAGGGCAGCGGCTCCGTCGCGCCGAACGTGGCGTTCGCGCAATGGGGCGAGTTCGGCCCCGCCTGGCTGCCACTCATTGCCGGGTCGGCGGTGCAGGCGGCCCTGCAACCCCTCTTCACCGCCGCGTGCGACGGCGAGACCGACGGCTACACAGACGACCTCGTCGGCTTTGAGCAGCGCGAAGTGCTGCGCGTGGGGGTGAAGTGGCCCAACGACGTGCACGTACGTGACGAAGACGACGCGATCGCTGGCCGCCCGGGCAAGAAGCTGTGCGGCATTTTGTGTGAGCTGTTGCCCGACGGCAGTGCGATCGTGGGCATGGGGCTCAACGTGCTGATTCCCGAGTGGGAACTGCCCACTGACCGCGCCACTTCACTGCTGGCCGCGGGCGCCGCGGTGGGCGGTGCTGAGAGTTTCGCGGATCATGCGGGCGCCGCGCTCGCCGACCACCTGCTCGCCACGATCGCTCACGAACTGTTGAAGCTGGCAGAGCTCGCCGGCACCCACCCCGACGCGGTGCGTAACCGGGTGCTGCGCAGCTCACTCACGCTCGGCACCGAGGTGCGTGTGCACTTGCCCGGTGGTGAACTCGTCGACGGCCGCGCCCGTGCGCTCGCCGCAGACGGCTCCCTCGTTGTCGATCTGCCGGCGGGCGGTGAGCTCACAGTGAGTGCGGGCGACGTTGAGCACCTGCGCTAGACGCGCAGGCTAGACGCTCCGCCAGACAGCTAGGCCAACGCAGCCCGCACCCGCAACGCGTACCTACCCCCGCTCGCCGTGCAGCGGGTACTCTGCCCCCATCGCGTCGATCTGCTCGGTGGTGGGGTCGGCCTCCGAGAAATCCATCTTCGGCACGGGGCGCTTGAAGCCGCCCGTCACGATCGCGATGATCACCACACCAATCGCGATCCAGATGCCGCCCACGATCCAGGTAGTGGGCTGCAGCGAGGTCCACAGCCAGATCGTCAGGCCAAACCCGATGAGCGGCGCGACGAGCCTTGTCAGCACCAGACGAACTGTCAACGCCTCGCGCCGCCCGCCGCGCGTAAAGATGTAGGTGCGAACCACCGACAGGTTGACCATCGCAAACGCCGCCAGCGCACCGAAGCTGATCATAAACGCGACCACGTCGAGCGACAGAAACAGCGCCGACAGCGCAAAGAACGACACGACGCAGGCCGCGATGATCGGGGTGCCGAAGCGGTGGTGCAGGTGTGCGAGGGGGCGGGGCAGCATGCCGTCACGGCCCATCGCGTAGAGGATGCGCGACACCGACACCTGCCCGGTCATGCCCGAGCCAAACGCGCCGACCACGTACACGGCCACGAAGAACGCGGTGAACGCTTCGCCGCCAATGTTGTTCATCACGGTGACGCCGGCCGCGTCGATTTCGGTGTCTGACAGTGTCGACCAGTCGGGTGAGAACGCTGCCGCGCCCGCCCACGAGACGAGAATGAAGAACAGGCCGCCGACGAGCGTCGACAGAATGATCGCGCGGGGAATGTCGCGGCGCGGGTGCTTTGCCTCTTCTGACAGCGTCGAGACAGCGTCGAACCCGAGAAACGACAGCGCGAGAATCGCGGCGCCCGACGCGACCGCACCGATGCCGCCCTCACCAAACGTGAACGGTTCGATGAGGCTCACCGAGGCATCGCCGCCAAACGCGCTCTTGAATGCGAGCACCATAAACATCACGACGAGCACCACCGATAGGGCGATGATCGCGAAGTTCACCTTGTTCACCAGGTTGATGCCCAAAATGTTGAACAGCAGCACGAGCAGCAGCGCGGCGAGCGTAAACGCCCACACCGGTACGGCCGGAAACTGCGTGTTCAAGTAGATGCCAATGAGCATGAAGTTGATCATTGGAATGAACAGGTAGTCGAGCAGCATCACCCAGCCGGTCAAGAATCCGGCCGCGCCGCCAAACGACTGCTGCGTGTAGGTGTAGGCCGAGCCTGCGACGGGGTAGCGGCGCACCATCGCACCGTACGAGGCTGCGGTGAACAGCATCGCGACGACGGCGATCACGTACGCGGCGGGCAACTTTCCGTCGGTGACCTGGTTCACGATGCCGTAGGTCGTGAAGACCGTAATCACGGTCATATAGGTCACGCCGAACAGGGTCAGGCCGACGAGCCCGAGGGTTCGTTTCAGGTGGGGGCTGGCTGATTCGCTCACAGTATCTCCTTTGATGCTGGTGCGGGGCGGTCACTCGAAGTGTAAGCTCCCCGCGCCCAGAATCATAGCGCGAATCTGGCCTAAATGAACAACGTTCACTCGCCTCCTAGAACGTGCGCTCGCCCGCGAGCCAGGTGCCCCGCACCTCGATGGCGGGAATCTCCTCGGGCGTGACCTCGAGCGGGTTCGCCGACAACTGCACCAGGTCGGCGATGTAGCCCACCGCAAGGGTGCCGCGATCCGGCGCGAGGGCCTGCCGCGCGATGCCGGTCGTGTAGGCAGCGAGGCCGGTCGCCGGGGTCACGCACTCCTCGGGCAGCCATGACGCGTCGGCGGGGTCAAAGACGTCGCGGCGCGCGATCGCCGTGGCGAGAGCGGGCCGCCAGTCCTTCGTGGTGACGGGCCAGTCGCTGCCGAACGAGACGGTCGCGCCCGAGCCTACGACCGAGCCGATCAGGTACTGCCACGACTCGCGGTCGTGCCCGATGTGCGGAATCGTGAGCGCCCGCATCACGGCGTCGCACTGCGCCCAGTACGGTTCGAAGTTAGCGATGATGCCGAGCTTTGCAAACCGCGACACGTCTTCGGGGGCGAGCATCGCGACGTGTGCGACGACGTGGGCGCGGCTGCGGCCCGGCTCGGCCTCCTGCGCTGCTTCGAGCGCGTCGAGGGCGATGCGCACCGCGCGGTCGCCGATCGCGTGCAGGTGCAGCTGAAACCCGGCCGCATCGAGCGCGGTGACGGCGGCGACGAGTTCGTCTTCGCTCCAGTTGGGCAGGCCGCGGTCGCCCGGGGTGTCTGCGTACGGTTCGGTGAGCGCCGCCGTGTGGTTTTCGATCACGCCGTCGACGAAGAACTTGATCGTCTCGGCGCTCACCCGCGGGTGATCGAGGGCGCGAAACTCTTCACGCACCGACGCAAACTCGGTGAGCTGCTCGCGCCACGACGCGGGGTCGGCGCGCAGGGCAAGGTTCACGCGGGTGTGCAACCGGTTTTCGGCCGCGGCAGCCCGGTACACGTCGATGTCGGCGGCGTCGACCCACGCGTCTTGCACCCAGGTGGTGCCCTGCTCGGCGTACATGCGCGTCGCATCCTCGAGCGCGCGCACGCGGTCTTCGAGCGCAAACGCGGGCACGACGTGTGCGAGCAGGTCGTTCGCAGCTGCCTCCTGCAGTGTGCCGAGCGGGCTGCCGTCTTCGCGGCGCAAGATGCGTCCGAGCTCGGGGCCGGGGGTGTCTGCCGTGATGCCCGCAGCCTCAAGCGCTGCCGTGTTGACCCACGCGGTGTGGTAGTCCCAGGCGCGCAGCACGGTGGGGGTGTCGCCCGTCACCTCGTCGAGCCAGCGCGCGTCAAACCGGCCGCCCGGCGCGAACGTTGCGTCGTAGCTCGCGCCGACGATCCACGCTGCCTCGGGATGCTCGGCCTTCCACTGCGCGACCGCCGCGAGGATCCCCGCGAGGTCTGCCGCCTCGCGCACCGCGGGCCCCTGTGCCTCGAGCCCGCCGAGCACGGGGTGCGCGTGCCCCTCACCGAAGGCGGGCGCGACCGTGTCGCCTGCGAGGTCGATGACCACGGGCGACTGGGGCGCGGCATGATCCGGATCATGGGGCGTGCTCGCGGTGGGCGTCGCGAGCGCACGCGCCTCGTCGCCGTGGGCGACGACCCGACCCGCCTCGATTGCGAGGGCATCGGTCGTGGCGTGGCTGCCGTCGAGACGTGCGGCCGTGATGATCGTGCCGCCGGTGAATACGGTGAGGGTCATAGTGTGCTCCTAACGCGAAACGGTCTTGGGGTGAGGTTACTGCGTGCTGCTTACTTGGTGCTGCTTACTTGGCGCTGGCGGTTTCGACCATTGCGTCGATGGCGGTGGTTTCGGGGCCGTCAGCAAAGTCCATGCGTGGCACAGGCTTCTTGAATCCGCGGGTCTTGACGATGAGAATCACGAGGCCGATGGCGAACCAGATGCCGCCGACCACCCAGGTCATGGTCTCGAGTGAGGTCCACAGCCACAGGGTCAGCGCGAGGCCGATTGCGGGGAAAATGCCGTGCAGAACGATGTTTTTGAACGAACGGGCATCGCGGGGCGCGGTCCCGCCGGTAGCTTCGCCAGTGGCCCCGCCAGCTCGCGGAAACAGGTACACGCGAATCACCGAGAGGTTGACCATCGCGAACGCCGCGAGCGCTCCGAAGCTGATCATGTAGGCCGCCTGCTCGAGGGTGAGAAACAGGCTCGCGAGCGCAAACACCGACACCGTGCTCGCGGCGACGACGGGGGTGCCAAACCGCGACCACAGGGTGCCGAGTGGCTTGGGGAGGGTGCCGTCGCGACCCATCGAGTAGAGAATGCGGGCGACAGACACCTGGCCGGCGAGGCCCGATCCGAAGCAGCCCGCCACCGAGAACAGCACGAACAGCATGCCGAGCCACTCGCCAGCGACGTGGTGCGCGAGCACGATGCCGGCGGCGTCGATCATCTCGCGGGGAATAAGAGCCCAGTCGGTGGGGCGGTATGCGATAGCGCCCACCCACGAGACGGCGATGAACAGGCCGCCGCCGATGAGGGCGGTGAGAATGATGGCGCGGGGAATGTCGCGACGCGGGTGCTTCGCCTCTTCAGACAGCGTCGAGACCGCGTCGAAACCGAGAAACGACAGGGCGAGCACGGCGGCGCCCGTGAAGATGGGGCTGAATCCCTCGGCGCCGGGAATGAACGGCTCGATCATGCTGGGAGCGGAGGGGTCTGCGACTGCCATCTTGAACGCGAAGATGGCGAAGACGGCGATGACGGCGGCCGAGATGCTCACGATCGCAATGTTGAGCTTCGCGACGAGGTTGATGCCCAACACGTTGAACGCAAACACAGCCACGAGCGTGATGAACGAGACGAGCTTCGCGGGGATCGAGGGGAACTGGGTGCTGACGTAGAGACCCAAGATGATGAAGTTGATCATCGGGATGAATAGGTAGTCGAGCAGCAGTACCCAGCCGGTCAAAAACCCGGCGCCACCGCCGAACGCCTGCTGTGTGTAGGTGTACGCCGACCCTGCGACGGGGTAGCGGCGCACCATCGACGCGTAGCTGTTGGCGGTGAAGAGCATAGTGAGCAGTGCCACGACGTACGCGAGCGGCAGCTTGCCATCGGTGATCTGGTTGACGATGCCGTACGTCGTGAAGACCGTCGCGATCGCCATGTATGCGAGGCCAAAGAGCACGAGGCCGCCGAGGCCGAGCTCTCGTTTCAGGTGGGCTTTGCCCGGGGTGGTGCTCACGCGTATCTCCTTTGATGCTGGGTCAAACTCACTTAAATGAACAATGTTCTTTTAAGTTCGTGATGACACTAACTCAATCTGGCGCGGTGCGCAATTTGTTCGATGTCAAGAGAGTGTTTGCTCGATGTCGAACTACCCTGCGGGTGGTGTGTTGCGTGCGTGCTGCGTGCGGGTGGCGTGCGCGTGGCGTCGGGTGGCGTCGGGTCGCTGCGAAAGCGGGGTACTGTAAAGGCGCCGGATCAAGCGCGCGGTGCCCGCGCAGACACACTGGGAGGGTCGACGATGACGAGCAAAGGTGGGGCGGTCGTGTCGGCTGAAACGGAGCCGGGTGCTGGTGCTTCTGCTGGTGAGATCGCGCCCGCGCCCGCGCCCGCGACCGCGCCCGCGCCCGCGACCGCGCCCGCGCCCGCGACCGCGCCCGCGCCCGCGACCGCGCCGAAGCGGCGGGTTGGGCGACCAAAGCAGAGCGTGCTGTCGCGGCGGTTAATTCTTGAGGCCGGGCTGGCGCTGATCGACGAACACGGGGCAGAGGGCGCTGGCATGCGTGCGATCGCGAAGCGGCTCGGCGTGCGGCCGTCGGCACTGTACAACCACGTCAGCGGGCAGGCCGAGCTGATCGCGGGTATGCGGGAGCTCGTGAGTGACCGCATATCGACCGCGGCCTTTGACACGCTGCCGTGGGACGAAGCGCTCGAACAGTGGGCGCGCGACTACCGGGTAGCCTTTGCGGCGCACCCGTCGACGATTGCGCTGCTCGCGGTGATTCCGCTTGAGGGGGCAGGCGCGACAATTCTCATGTATGACCGGGTGGTGGAAGCGATGGTGCGCGCGGGGTGGGACGAGCGCAAAGTGCTCGTCGCGATCGTCGCGCTCGAGTCATTCATACTGGGGTCGGCGCTCGACTCGTCGGCGCCCGACGACATGATGAAACCAGACGCGGGCGCGGCGGCGCCAGCGTTCGCGTCGGCATATGCGGCGCGTGAGCGGGCGCTTGGCGCGGTGGGGCAGCGCCCTGCCGATGCCTCGTTCGAACTCGGGCTGCGCGCGCTCGTCGCGGGGTTCAAGGCCGAATTCGACGCCGCGCGGTAGTGACTCCTGCGGGCGCTGCCTAGAAAGTTACGGGTCCCGCAAAATGTGCGCGACTTCTTCCGTCTATCACGCAGGCATAAGCGGAACTAGTCGCGCATATTTCTGGAACCTGAACTCGAACCCGCGCCGCGCGATCCCTACTTGAAGATGATCGTGCGGTCGCCGTCGTGCAGCACGCGGTTTTCAGCGAACCAGGCGACAGCGTGGCGCAGCGCCCGCGCCTCGACGTCTTGACCGAGCTGCGTGAGCTCGCGCACCGAGTACGAGTGGTCCACCCGCACCGTGTCTTGCTCAATAATGGGGCCCTCGTCAAGATCGGTCGTGACGAAGTGCGCGGTCGCGCCGATCAGCTTCACGCCGCGCTCGTGCGCCTGCTTGTAGGGGTTTGCGCCCTTGAACCCGGGCAAAAATGAGTGGTGAATGTTGATCGCCTTGCCGGCCAGCGCCTCGCACAACTCGGGCGACAGGATCTGCATGTAGCGGGCGAGCACGACGAGCTCGATGTTTTGCTCTTCGACGACCTCGAGCACGCGCGCCTCAAACGCGGCCTTGTCTTCCTTGCCAGCAATCGCGCGGTGCTCAAACGGCACGTCGTAGAACTCGGCGATGTCGCGCACTGTCTCGTGATTGGAGAGGATCAGCGGCACTTCGATGGGCAGCTGGCCGCCACGGCGGCGGTAGAGCAGGTCGTTGACGCAGTGCGTCGCGGTCGAAGCGAGCAGCAGGGTGCGCACGGGCCGCCCCACCTCGTCGAGCCGCCACGACATGTGGTAGCGCTCGGTCACGGGCGCGAGCGCCCCCGCAAAGCGAGCCTCAAACGTGTCAGGCTGCGCGACCGCGCTCACCTGCAGCCGCATGAAAAAACGACCGGTGTCGGCAGACGCAAACTGCTGGCTCTCTTCGATGTTGCCGCCCGCGGCAACGATCGCGCCGCTGATCGCGTGCACGATACCCGGCCCGTCGATGCAAGACAGGGTGAGCACCCACTGGGAGTTTGAGCTAGTCACGTCGTTACTGGTCACGGCTTTAGGGTAGTCGATGCGCGCTGAGCGATACCCCCGCTACACGCTGCGAAACATGCCACGTGCATCGAGGCGAGACTTGCTAAACTTGCTAGCGTCGTGACTGGCGTGCAGATGGGACACCATCGGGGAACGACGACTTTAACCCTTTCCACTGATGGAATGGCCGCTCGCCTGGGCCGAATCCGAATCCATTTTCGCGCGCCCAAAGCGTGAAGTTGAGCTACGAGGAGCACACATGTCAACCCAGTCAGCATTCTTTAATGAGCCGCTCGAGGTCGTCGACCCCGAGATCGCAGAGGTGCTCAAGAACGAGCTCGGCCGCCAGCGTGGCACGCTCGAGATGATCGCGAGCGAGAACTTCGTGCCGCGCGCAGTGCTCGAGTCGCAGGGCTCGGTGCTCACCAACAAGTACGCCGAGGGCTACCCCGGCCGCCGCTACTACGGCGGCTGCGAGTACGTCGACGTCGCAGAAGACCTGGCCCGCGACCGCGCCAAGAGCCTCTTTGGCGCGAAGTACGCGAACGTGCAGCCCCACTCGGGCGCGAGCGCGAACGCCGCAGTACTCAGCTCGATCGCCGAGCCCGGCGACACGATCCTGGGCCTCGAGCTGTCGCACGGCGGCCACCTCACCCACGGCATGAAGCTCAACTTCTCGGGCAAGCTCTACAACGTCGTGCACTACGGCGTCGACCCCGAGACGATGCTCGTCGACATGGACGTGGTGCGCGAAAAGGCGCTCGAGCACAAGCCCAAGGTGATCATCGCCGGCTGGTCGGCGTACCCCCGCACGCTCGACTTCGCGGCGTTCCGTGCGATCGCCGACGAGGTGGGCGCGACCCTGTGGGTCGACATGGCGCACTTCGCTGGTCTCGTTGCTGCGGGTCTCTACCCCAACCCGGTGCCCCATGCGCATGTCGTCTCATCGACCGTGCACAAGACGATCGGTGGCCCACGCTCGGGCTTCATTCTCACGAACGACCTTGACCTCTACAAGAAGCTCAACTCGAACGTGTTCCCCGGCCAGCAGGGCGGCCCGCTGATGCACGTGATTGCTGCCAAGGCAACGGCGTTCAAGCTCGCCGCGACCGACGAGTTCAAGGAGCGCCAGGTGCGCACCCTCTCGGGCGCGAAGCTGCTCGCGCAGGCCCTCACCACCGACGCATCGAAGGCTGCGGGCGTCGACGTGCTCACCGGCGGCACCGATGTGCACCTGGTGCTCGCTGACCTGCGCCACTCGCCGCTCGATGGCCAGCAGGCTGAAGACGCGCTCCACAACGTGGGCATCACGGTGAACCGCAACTCGGTTCCGTTCGACCCCCGCCCGCCGATGGTCACCTCGGGGCTCCGGATCGGCACGCCCGCTCTCGCAACTCGCGGGTTTGGCGACGCAGAGTTCGCTGAGGTATCTGACATCATCGCGCTGACGCTGCAGCAGACTGGCGACATCGAAGCGCTCAAGGCTCGCGTTACCGCTCTGGTCGAGGCGTTCCCGCTCTACCCGGGCCTCGAGACCTGGTAATTCGCATGGCAGACGAAACACAGACCGCGCAAAAGCTCGACGGCACCGCCGCAGCTAAAGCAATCAAGCAAGAGCTCACCGCGCGTGTTGCGGCACTCGCGGCACGGGGCGTCGTTCCCGGGCTCGCGACAGTGCTGGTGGGCAGCGATCCGGGATCTCAGTGGTACGTCGCGGGCAAGCACCGTGACTGTGCCGAGGTCGGTATCGCGTCGATTAAGCGCGAGCTGCCCGAGACGGTGACGCAGGAGGAGCTCGAGGCGGTTATTGCCGAGCTCAATGCGAACCCCGAGTGCACCGGCTACATCGTGCAGCTGCCGCTGCCGAAACACATCGACACCGACCGTATTCTCGAGTGCATCGACCCGGCGAAAGATGCCGACGGGCTGCACCCGACGAACCTCGGCCGGCTCGTGCTCAACGTAAACACCGAGATCACCTCGCCGCTGCCGTGCACGCCGCGCGGTGTGATCGAGCTCGTCGAGCGCAACGGCCTGTCGTGGGCGGGTAAGCACGTGGTCGTCGTGGGCCGTGGTGTGACAGTGGGGCGCCCGATCGGGCCGCTGCTCACGCGTCGCGAGTACAACGCGACCGTGACGCTTACGCACACGGGTACGACCGACCTGGGCGCCGAGCTGCGCCGGGCCGACGTGATCGTCGCCGCCGCCGGCGTCGAGGGCATCGTGCAGCCCGAGCATGTGAAGCCGGGAGCGATCGTGCTCGACGTAGGTGTCTCGCGCAAGATCGACCCCGTCACGGGCAAGAGCCGCGTGGTGGGCGATATTGATCCGGCGGTGGCAAACGTCGCCGGCTGGATGTCACCGAACCCGGGCGGTGTGGGTCCCATGACCCGCGCGCTGCTGCTCAAGAACGTGGTGGAGATGGCTGAGCGGGCAACCGCTTAGCTCGGCCACTGGTGGGGCTGCTGCCGGTTGACGCTAGGCGTCGACGGGCAGCAGCCCCATCTTCTTGGTCCGCAAGATGGCATCATCGCGGCCCTTGAACTGACCGATCTAGTGACCACCACTCAGAACAAGGGCGGTGTTAACAACCAACCCTCATAGTAAATCTACGAGTCCCTTATGTGCCGGTTGGCTCACGCGCACTGCGGAGGAAAAATATGCGCGACAAGTTCCGCTTTTGGGGCTGGCTTAAGCGGAAGTAGTCGCGCATATTTTTTTGGATACGGGGTTGGAACCTGAGTTGACCGCTTTGGGGTGATTTTCCGGTATTTGAGGGCAAGAACGTTGAATTCCTGCGGGGCTTCGTGGAAA
>NZ_JBTJEP020000020.1:0-72132 GCF_054456635.2 Leucobacter faecis | reverse complement strand
TCCGCCTAGATCCGGCCCCACATCCGCTGCACCAAAGATCGATGCCTCCGGCGAATAGGTGTGTTGCAGCCTGGCAACGGGGGCGTGCGGCCAAAAGTGGGTGTTATCGGCCCTGATAACACCCACTTTTGGCCGCACGATGTCTTGGCGCACGCAGCGCTCAGCACACGCACCGCTCAGCGCTCAGCACACGCACCGCTCAGCGGTCAGCACACGCAGAGACCGCCTAGCGTGCTCAGTCACCGCGCGGGTCGGGCAGCAGCCGGAGTTCGAGCGCGCGCATCACGGCGCGAGTGCGATCCTGCACACCCAGCTTCTCGAACACGTGCAGCAAGTGCGTCTTCACGGTTGACTCGCCAATCACGAGCCGCCGCGCGATCGCCGGGTTGCTGAGCCCCTCGGCCACGAGCCCCAAGATCTGGGTCTCGCGCGGTGTCAGGCTGGGGGCGGTGTCCGCTCCGGCTCCCAGCCCCCACCCACCCGCGCCCGTAGCTCGGGCCACCAGTTGTGCGGCGACCCGGGGCGCAAGCACCGTCTGCCCCGCCGCTACCGCGCGCACGCCCGCCGCCAACTCTTCGGCGGGGCCCGCCTTCACCAGGTATCCGCTCGCGCCCGCCTCGATGGCCGCGAGAATCTGGTCGTCATCTTCGTACGTGGTGAACACGAGCACGCGCGGCGGCCGCGCCTGCCCCTCGGTGATGCGTCGAGTCGCTTCAACGCCGCCCATGCCGGGCATGCGCAGGTCCATCAGCACCACGTCGGGCCGCGCCACCGCCGCGAGCTCGAGCGCCTCCTCCCCTGAGGCTGCCTCTCCCACGACTTCAAAATCGGGTTCGGTTTCGAGCAACCCCGACACCCCCGCGCGCACCACGGGGTGGTCGTCGACCACCATGATCCGGATCATGCCGCGCCTTCTCCGCGTCGCAGCAGCACTTCGAGCCGCGCGCCGCCGCGGTCTCCCGGGCCAAACGACACCTCACCGCCGGCCTCGCGCACGCGCTGGGCGAGGCCGCTGAGCCCGAAACCTGCGGGGGCGAGGGCGGCCTGCGCCGGGCCTACGCCGTTATCGGTGATGAGCAAGCGGGTGTCTCCGTTCGGTGAGTGGGTGAGCGTGACCTCGACGCGGGTGGCGCGGGCGTGTTTGCGGGCGTTCGCGAGCCCCTCCTGGGTGGCGCGCAGCAGCACGACCTGCAGCTCGCGGCTGAGCATCGCCGAGCCGGCGAGCGTGCACACGATGTCGAGCCCCGTGTCGGCGGCCATGCGCAGGGCAACCCGCTCGATGGCGGCTTCGAGCCCGCCGTCGCCGAGCGGCTGCGTGGTCGCTACGATGGCGCGCGCCTCAATCACGGCCTCCCGGGCGGCCAACTCGACCCGCTCGAGGCGATCGCGGGTGCGGTCGGTGTCACCCGAGTCGAGCGCGCGGGTGGCCTGCTCGCTGAGCATGACGAGGCCTGCGAGGGTCTGCGTGAGCGTGTCGTGCAGCTCGCGCGACAGCCGTTCGCGCTCCTGTGCCGCGCCCGCCTCAGTCGACAGCCGGGCCACGTCGCGCTGTGATGCGCGCAGCTCTGCCGCGATGGCCCGGTAGCGCTCTGACTGGTCGAAGATGCGCGAGATCCAGGTGCCAAGAATCACCGCAAATCCAAACGAGAGGCCTGCAATCACGAGTGCAGTCCACACGGGATACTCAATGCCCGCCCGCGCATATGCGACGCTCGAGCCCGCGCCAATGGCGGCGGCGAGCGCCGCGCTCCAGGCGACGGCCGTGCGGTACCGGGGCACGATCACCCAGGCCATGGGGTGGGCGAGCGCCTGCAGCGTGGCGTAGCTCGGTTCGACGAGCGTGGCGACCCCGAGCGTTACGACGAGCAGCACGAGAAAGACGCGGCTGCGGGTGGGGGTGTGAGTGGCGTCTGCGTCGCGCATTCCGCGCAGCAGCGCCGCGCGGCCCAGCACCACGTAGAGCAGCGCGAAGACGGCGAGCACGCCGAGGTTGAGGGCGAGGCGACCGCCTGCGCCGCTGCCCGCGTCTGCCCAGTCGATGGCGCCCGCGCCGCCCGGCACGCACAACAGCAGCGTGAGCGCGGTGACACCCACGTCCCACCATCGCAGTGGTGTGCGCGAGAGCGGCGCGGCAGAGGTCATGGGTTTACTCTCTCACGGCGGTGCCGCGCAAGACCGTCGCCGCTCACGACCGGCGCACCCACCTGAACGTGATGAGGCTCAGCACGAGCCCCGCGACGAGCCAGCCCGCGAGGTTCAGCGCGACGAGCCCCAGGTCCCAGCCACCCGACTGTTCAGCCGCGGCGAAGTGCTCGGGCAGAAACACGCTGCGCATGCCCTGCGCGAGCCACTTCAGCGGAAACAGTGAGGCCACGTCTTGCAGCCATACTGGCAGCATCGAGAATTGCAGGTAGACGCCCGACACAAACTGCAGCAGCAGCACGATGGGTAGCACGACGGCGGTGGCGCTACGCGAGGTGCGCGGCAGCGCCGACAGCGCGACCCCCAGCAGGGTCATCGTGGCGATGCCGAGCACAAACAGCCACGCAAACCGCAGCCACAGCGCCGGGTCGCTTGGCAGCTCGACCCCCAGCGCAAACACGGCGAACGCGAACAGCAGGGCGACCTGCGCGATCGAGGTGGCGAGAATCATGCCCGCCTTACCCAGAAAGTACGAGACCGGCGACATCGACGTGCCTCCCAGCCTCCGCAGCCACCCTTCGCTGCGTTCGCGCGCGATATCGATCGCGAGGTTCTGCACCCCCGACAGCAGCAGCGCGGCGGCCACCATGCCCGGCAGGTAGTACCCCGCCATCGTGACGCCGCCGGTGCCGTCGGGCTTCGCGCCGATCTCGCCCGCCGATTCAAACGCGACGCCAAAAATGCCCAGCATCAAGATCGGAAACAAGAAGGTGAAGAACACCGTGTCCGTCGTACGAAAGTAGGCGCGCAGCTCCATGCGCATCGCGGCGGCCCCGGCCCGCCAGATGCCCACGGGTTTAGGGGCGACGGCGGTGTGCGATCCGGATCGAGCCCAGCCGTGTGCACCCACCGCCGTGGGCGAGGTGGGCCTTGACTTGGGTGGCGCAGCAGCGGAGTGCGTGTTCATCGTGTGGCCTCAGCCTTCTTCTTGCTGGTGTGCGGTGCAGTGGTGCGCGTGGCCACGACGGTCGCGGCGGAGGTTGCGGACTCTTGGGGTGCGTCGTGCACGATGCGGTCCTCGGCGATCAGGCCAAGGTAGATGTCTTCGAGTGAGGGCCTACGCACTGCGAGTTCGGTGGGTTCGACGTTCTCGCCGCTCTCGCCGTTCTCGCGGAGCGCGCTGAGCTGGCGCACGAGCGCGGCGGGTGCCTCGGTGCGCTCCTCCCGCAGCTCCCCCTTGGCGTCTCGCCAGCGCACGATCGGCACACGGGCTTCGGCCCCGCCGAGGAGCGCCGGGGGTGCTTCGGCCACTATCTGGCCGCCGGTGAGCACGCCGACGCGGTCTGCGAGCTGCGCGGCCTCGTCGAGGTAATGCGTGGTGAGCAAGATCGAGACGCCCTCGGCGCTGAGCCCCTGCAGCATGCTCCAGAACTGGCGGCGAGCCTCGGGGTCGAATCCGGTCGTCGGCTCGTCGAGAAACAGCAGTTCGGGGTTGCCGACGATGCCGAGGGCAACGTCGAGGCGGCGCTGCTGGCCGCCCGAGAGCTTGTTGGCGCGCTTGCCCGCCTGGGCGGTGAGCCCGACGAGATCGAGCACCTCGTCGGTGGGGCGCGGGCGAGGCGAAAGCGCCGCAAAGTGGTTTACGAGTTCGCGGGGCGTGTAGGGGCCGAGGTCGCCCGTGGTCTGCGCAACGATGCCGATGCGTGAGCGCCAGCCGCGCGGCGCGTTCAGCGGTTGCTCGCCGAGCACCTGCACGGTGCCCGCGTCGGGGCGACGCAGGCCCTCGAGCGTCTCGATCGCTGTGCTCTTGCCCGCGCCGTTGGGGCCGAGCAGGGCGTACGTTTCGCCGCGCGCGATGTCGAGATCGAGCCCCGCGAGCACCTGCTGCGCGCCGTAGCGTTTCGTGAGCCCGCGCACGCTCACGGCGAGGCTGGCGGGGTCAGGTGGCCCCACGACTTCTTCTTGAATGCTCATGCTCTAATCTTTTCGTTCGCCGCGCGGGCGCGGTAGGGGTCTGGCGGCTGATCTTCGTATCCACCGGTCGGTGGATGGCTTCGCGCGGCAGCGCCCGCGGCAGCGCCCGCGGCAGCGCCCGCGGCAGCGCCCACGGCAGGTTATACACAGTTATCCACAACCGTGAGGAAAGCTGTGGGCAACTTTGTGAAGGGCGCGCCCGGGCAGCTTTGCGAAGCACCCAACTTCGTTGATTTCATGCGGCAAAACGAGGGCCAATAATTCCCACAAGTGTTGAATCACACGCGTGTAATTATCCACAGGCGCCTCGATTCACCGCCCCAAACGCCGCTCTTTTGCCCCGTTCGGGTCGATGTGTAGCCGACTTTTACACACACCCAGCAACCGGCAAAGTTATCCCCATCCCCATTTCGAGAACTACACGGATGTAATTACTCACAGCTGGGGATAAATGTGTGGGTAAGTTGTGAAAAGTGAGTGAGCACACCGGGCGCGGCGGGCATTTCACAGGCACCAGCGCGCCAATTCGAGATTTTCCACGGATTGTGGACGAATCCACAACACTTACTAACAGGTGGATAACTCCTGTGGATAACTTCGGGGATAGACCCGTGGATAGATCCACAGCCCTGTGCACAACCGGCTGCCCGTAGGCTTATCCTGTGACTTCGATGAACTCCAGCAGCGCAGCTTCCACTTCATTCGCCTCAGACAACTGGGCGGGCGTGCACCCAGAGGTGCTCGACGCCCTTGCCCGCGCGGGCACAGGTCACGAGCCCGCCTACGGCGGCGACTCCCAGACCGCTCACTTTCACGCGCTCGCTAAACAGATCTTCGGTACCCCGGCCGAGGCGTTCCCCGTGCTCAATGGCACGGGTGCAAACGTGCTCGCACTGCAGGCGGTGCTGCCGCGCTGGGGTGCCGTGATCTGTGCCCGCTCTTCACACATCAACTGCGACGAAACGGGCGCCCCCGAGAAGACGGGCGGGCTGAAGCTGCTCACGGTCGATGCCCCCGACGGCAAGCTCACCCCCGAGCTCGTTGCGCACGAAGCGTGGGGCTGGGGTAACGAGCACCGGGCCGAGCCCCTCGCCGTCTCCATCTCACAGGTCACCGAGCTGGGC
The DNA here is from genome assembly GCF_054456635.2 of Leucobacter faecis. Lineage (NCBI taxonomy): Bacteria > Bacillati > Actinomycetota > Actinomycetes > Micrococcales > Microbacteriaceae > Leucobacter > Leucobacter faecis. The sequence goes on along the minus strand of NZ_JBTJEP020000020.1, from coordinate 66,892 downwards.
ACCTGCTACGCGCCCGCCGAGATTCGGGCGCTCGCCGATCAAGCGCACGAGCACGGCATGCTGTTGCACGTCGACGGCTCGAGGCTCGCCAACGCGGCCGCGCACCAGGGTGCGACCCTCGCCGAGCTCACCACCGATGCGGGCGCCGACATCGTGAGTCTCGGTGGCACGAAGAACGGCCTGATGGGAGCCGAGGCGGTCGTCGTGCTGCGGCCCGGCAGCGCGCCCGGCATGCCCTACCTGCGCAAGCTGAATCTGCAGCTCGCGTCGAAGATGCGCTTCACCTCGGCCCAGCTGAACGCGCTCTACGACGGCGATCTGTGGCTGCGCTCGGCGCGCCACGCGAACGCGATGGCCGCCCGGCTCGCGGCCGGCATTGAGCTGCTGGCGCGCACTGATTCCGCGATCCGGATCGCGCATCCAGTTGAGTCGAACGCCGTTTTTGTGCGCTTGCCACAGGAGCGCGCTGCGCGCGCGCAGGCGCAGTACCGGTTTGGCCAGTGGCCCACCGAGCCGGGCCTGTACCGCTTGATGTGCGCGTTCGACACGACCGAGGCCGACGTCGACGGCCTGCTCGCCGCGCTCGCCGGCTAGGGCAGTTAGGACTAGCAGCTGGCGGCTCGGTTGGCCGTCGAGTTCGGGGCGCGCATCACGTTAGCTCGCGAGATCGTCAACATCGACGCCGATGTCCTCGGCCCAAACCTCGGGGCGCTCGCTGAGCATGCGCTGCATGAGGGCGATGCAGGTCTCGTCGTCGGCGATGACGAGTTCGACGCGGTGGCTTGCGAGCCATCCCTCAGACACCTGAAAGCTTCGGTTCTCGCCGATCACAATGCGCGGAATGTCATAGAGCACGGCCGCTCCCGCGCACATGGTGCAGGGGGACAGTGTCGTATAGAGCGTGCATTCGCGATACACACTCGCAGGGAGGCGCCCCGCGTTTTCAAGGCAATCGGTCTCGCCGTGCCGAATCGCGCTCCCCATCTGTACGCGCTGATTACGCCCCACCGCGAGCACTCTGTCGCCGTGTTTGCTGTGGTGCACCAACGCGGCACCGATGGGCACGCCGCCCTCGTTCCAGCCGAGTTCGGCCTCCTCGACGGCGAGGCCCAGATACTTTGCGTCATTGCTGCTGAGCTGCATACGAGGATCGTACCCCAGGGGCTTGCGCTCCCAGACTTCACCGCACGTATACTCCCCGCTACAGGCAAGAATTCAATCGCCCAGATTGGGTGTTGAGCAAAAGCAAGTCAACGTTGGGTCGCCACAACGAGATTGATGATCTCACTGCGCGTAAGTTCTTCGATCAGTTTGCAGCCGAGTTTGGAAAGGGGTGGTGGCGGTGAGTCACTTCACAGTTCACGCGGAGCGTTCGGGCAAATGGTGGGTGCTTCAAGCCGACGAAGCGCCGGGCGCGATCACACAGGTTCGACGGCTCAGCGAGGCCGACGAGATTATCGAAGCGATCTCATTTGTGACCGAGTTGCCCGAGCACGAAATCACGATATCTGTCGTACCGGTGCTCCCTGTCGCAGTAGAAGCGCAGCTGAGTGAGGCTTCACGGCTGCGCGAGATCGCAAAGCAGTCGCAGTCGGCCGCGGCTGCGGCCGCGCGAGCGGCGGCCCGGCAGCTGCATGAAGAGTTCCACATGAGTGTGCGCGAGATCGGCGAGGTGCTGGGAGTGTCTTATCAGCGCGCGCACCAGCTCACTCGGGCCTAGTCTGCACAGCGCTGCCCAAGCGCTGAAACACCCGCTCCAACCGGACTCACTACCTTCATGCTCGCAAGGCCGCAAATTGGTCAAGACATCCCGTAACGCTCACGCACTCGTTGGCCCAGCTGATCGATATCGATCTCGCCACGAACGTAGGCATCTTGGTCGAGACGGGTCTCGTCTGTGCTCCGTGACCCCTCAAGCTCAGATGACCGCCGGGCGTCTACCACTGCACGCAACCGTCGCTGTTCAGCGCTAAGTTTCGACGTACCCAATCATGCCTCCCGTCTCCATCAATTTTACCGCGATGAGATCGCAGGAGCTCTGCGGCGGTGCAGGGTGTCGTCCAGAGCAGCTCGGGCTGCTTGAGGCGACCAGTGTGAAGCAATCTGCTCGCGCACGATGAAGGGTGTAGCCGGGCAGGTTAGACGACTCAGCGAGAGCGGCAAGATCGTCGAGGCGATCTCGGCGTGATGTTGGAAGCCTCCTATTCAGCGCACCAGTTCATGAAGGCATAGTCCGCGCATCACGAACGGGAGCCAGGGCTGAGTAGACACCCGCGCCCGCGCTGCGGCCCTGTTCTGAATCGGTGCTAGCTTCGCCGCTTGTCAGCCCGTTGGAGGGCCAGCGCCCGGCCGGAGTCCGTGTTGAAGGGGTCGGCACCCGACACAAAGTGGTCGGCGAACCCGAGTGCCGTGATCACCGACATGAGCGAGTCCAATTTGGGTGACCCCGTTCCCTGCTCGATGGCGCGCAGGGTTTCACGCGTTACGTGGGCGCGACGAGCCAGCTCTGAAGCACTCATGCCCTGTAACTTGCGCCAGGCCTGCACGTTTTCACCCAGCGTCACGAGCCGCCGCTGGCGAGCAGGCGAAGTTCGACCCACCACGTTGCACCTTCATCGTAGATGGCATCTATAGCTAGCAGTTTAACCTGCTATTGGCGCATATAGATAGCATCTCTCACCTTGCAGTGCGACCCTTTCGCGTTCACGGCCAGGCTAGGGCCGCTGCGCGCCCGCCAAACATTCGCGCACCTCAACGTTGACGCCCAATTCACTTGCGATACGGCCCGCCAGCTCGTGGGCACGATCGAGCGTGCCCACGCGCACCGCCCACACCCGCGTTACCCCGGTGACACCGCCCGACCAGGCCGAGCCGTCGGGGCCGACCACGCGCGATCGGTCGCCCGGCCCCAGCACCTCACTCCACTCGAGCTCAGACGTCGCCGAGAGCTCATCGTCGAGCTTCGCCGCAAACGCGATGTCACCTTCAATGCGTGCGGCGCCACGCGCCGCGTCCTCCTCGGGCGGGGCACCCTGAACCAGTAGCAAGTAGCGCATCACGCACTCCATTCTTTAAACGTCTCGGCGCGACGTCGGCGGCGCGCCCTCGACGCCTCCATCGTGGCACGAACGCCGGCGCAGGTCGAGAGCGCGGAGCATTGCGGGGCACGAGTGTGCTGGATTCTGCGACTCGCAAGCTCGCGCAGAATGACGGGTGTGGCAGCGGGCGCAGAATGACGGGGTGGGAGTGACGGGGACGACGGGGTGGGAGTGACGGGGTGGGAGTGACGGGGGACGACGGGGTGGGAGTGACGGGGTGGGAGTGACGGGGGACGACGAGTCGGTATCGAAATGACGAGCCTGCATGATAAATACGTCATTTCGATACCGACTCGTCATTTCGATACCGACTCGTCATTTCGATACTGTCTCGTCGCATCGATACCGAACGTCACGCACGGGCCTGCGGGGTGGGACCGCCTGAGAGAAGGCTACCGGCGCGCTATTGGCCGACCGCTTCGCGCGCGCCAGCCACTAGCCGGTCGATCGTCTGCTGCGCACTGGCTGTCGCCTCGGGCGACTCTGTCGGGCGGTTGAGGTATCCGTGCACGGTGCCGGCCTGCGTGTATTCGACCACGCGCACCCCGGCGACCGCGAGCTGTTCGGCAAACTGTTCTCCCGATGCGCGCAGGTCGTCAAACTCGGCGTTCACAATCACTGTCGGCGGTAGAAGCGCGAGCCGCTCGGGCCCAATTTCACCCACGACCAGCGGCGATACTCCACCAGCGCCACCACCCACGCCAGCACCAACGCCACCAACGCCACCAACGCCACCAACGCCACCAACACCAACACCAACACCATCACCCGGCTCCTCGCCCAAATGGGTGGCGTACATCGCGGCGATGCGATCCGGAGCAAATCGCAGCCCCTCAGCGAGCCCCGCCGTCGCCTCGGCCAGCGCGGCATCGGGGCGCTGCACGCGGTGCAGCGTGGGGTACTCGAGCAGCAGGGCGACCGCGGCCGCCCCATCGCCCGCGCGCGCAGCCTCGGCCCGGTCGAGCGCGGCGAGGGCCGCGAGGTGCGCGCCCGCGCTCGCGCCGCCGATCACGAGCGGGGCCCGCTCGGTGCGCTCGGCCCAGCGGGCGACCGCGGCGACGTCGTTCGCGGGCGCCGGAGCCTTCACCGTGTCGCTCGCGAGCACGTAATCGACCGAGTAGACGCGCATGCCCGCGGCCGCGAACTGCCGCGCGGCCCAATCGGCCTCGGGCATATCGAGGCCGCCGCGCACGAACGATCCGCCGTGGGCCCACACGAGCGTCGCCCACGGTTCTGCCGCTTCCCCGGGCGTCGCGGGGGCTGGGTCGTAGCGCCGCACCGCGATCTCGGCCGACCCTGCGCGGTTGATCCTGCCGCCGGCACGCTGCTCGCTGGCGGCACTGCTGCGGCTGCCGGGGCTGCTCGCGCTGTGCTCACTGGCCTGGGCCGCTCTTGCGGCGGTGGGCGAGCTGCCGTTCGCTCCGGATCGCGGCTCGCCGCCGCCAGCTCGCGCCGCGGGCCCCGGCACGGTGAGGTCGGTCACGGTGACGTCGGTCACGGTTGTGCCATCGGTGTCGGGGCTCTGGTGCCCGGCCCCAGCCCCGGCCCCGGCAGACGCAGACGCAGACGCAGCGCCGCTCGCCCGAGCGTCGCCGCGCCACAGCACCGCGACGAGGCAGGCGGCGAGCGCCGCGCACGTCAGAATCACGCCGATGAGAGCTCCGCGTCGCATAGTCACACCCCGAGTGTATGCGGGCACAGGCGCCCACGAGGGCCTGCCCTCGCACGCGTGGGGCCACGAGTGGTGGTTATGAGGGCTCATAACCACCACCTGCGGCCCCGAGAGAGGCAAAACATGACCGCGATCGTGTGGCTGACCGAGTTATGAGGGGCCGACTGCAGAAACTCTGCGGCAGCAGCCCTATTGGCGCGACCTCTTCTTGATCGCAGTGCGCGGTGCGAGCAACGCGGCCAGCACAATGCCGGCCACGAGTGCCCAGAACGCCGAGCTGAGACCGCCAGCGCTGACTCCCGATGCTGCGACCGCGAGCGTGACCGCGGCTGGCAACCTGAGCGCCGGGTCGGCCATGGCGCTCGTGCACGCCGCAGCGAAGGTCGCAAACAGTGCGATGCCCGCGACCGTCTGCACGATCTCTGCGGGGGCAGCGAGCACGGCGGTCACGAGGCCCGCGCTCAACGCTCCCAGCACGAGATAGCTCACACCCGCGGCGACGCCGGCCACCCACCGTCGCTCTTTGGGCCCGGCCTCGGGGCCCGCGGCGAGCGCGGCGCTGATCGCGGCGAGGTTGACCGCGTGCCCACCAAACGGGGCGCTCACGATCGAGGCGACGCCGGTGACCGTGAGGGCGGGCCGCCAGGGCACGGTGTACCCGAGGCCCGACATGACGGCGACACCGGGAATGTTCTGTGACGCCATCGTCACGATGTACAGCGGCAACGCCACACCGGTGAGCGCCTGCAGTGTCACCGTGGGGGTGGTCCACTCGATGTGCGGAATGAGCGTGCTGGCCGCGGGCACCGCCCCCGCGACGTTGAGGCTCACCGCGATCGCCACCATCCCGACCGCGAGCGCCACCGGCACCGCCCACTTGGGGCTCACCCGCGTCATCACGAGCCAGGTCACCACGATGGGCGCGACGGGCAGCGGGTTTGTTACGAGGGCCGTCACCGGGGCGATACACAACGGCAGCAGGATCCCCGCGAGCATCGCCTGCGCGAGGGGCACCGGGATCCGCTGCACGAGCCGGGCGAGCCCCGGCCACAACCCAGTGATGGTGAGCAGCACGCCGCAGGCGATGAACGCGCCGATCGCGGCGGGCCAGCCCCCGGTGACGAGGCCCGTCGTCATGAGCAGCGCGGCGCCGGGGGTCGACCAGGCTGAGGTGATGGGCATGCGGTAACGCCAAGACAGCAGGATGCTCGCGGCGCCCATCGTGACGGTGACGGCGAGCAGCCCCGACGCGGCCTGCGAGGGGGTAGCGCCGACCGATTGCAGCCCGCTGAGCACCACCGCGAAGGCGGCTGTGAAGGCCACCAGGCTGCACACGATCCCCGCGGCTACCGGCGTCCAGAGCGGGGCACGTACGCGCACGTCAGCCACGCGGCTCCCGCGACCCACTCGCCCCACGCGCCCCGCTCGCTCCACGCGCTCCCGCAGGCCCGCTCCCTGCGCCCGCCCGAACACCGGCGAGCAACAGGTCGAGCCCCCGGTCGAACACGCGCCGGTTGCGCACGCGACCCACAGGGTGGGCGGGCAGCAGCTCGGCAAGCTTGCCGCCCGTCTCGCCCGGCCGCAGGATCTCGTCGGGCGAGAGCGCGTCGAGCGCGGCACCAAACGTGAACGCGTCAATTACTTCGATGGTCGTAAGAATCTCGTCATCGGGCACCCCGGCCTCACCGAGCGCATCGGTGAGCACCGAGTAAAACCGCAGCACATCGGGCTCGTCGATCACCACGGTGAGCATGAGCTGCAGCACCCGCGGGTGATCGGCGTACATGCGCCAGGTGAGTTCGACCTCGCTCCGGATCCGCGCCTCCCAGTCATCCCCCGCCGCACCGGCGGGCGCGGCAGGGATGTACTCGGGCACGAGCACCTGACGCATGGCCTGAATTACGCCGTCGCGCCCGGCCACGTGGTGGTAGAGCGACGAGACGCTCACACCGAGTCGCTTCGCGAGGGGCACGAGCTGCAGGTCATTGCCCGCTTCGACGTAGTCAATCGCGGCGCGACCGATGATCTCTGGGCTGAGCTTGGTGGTGCGGGGGCGTGCCACTGATCCTCCTTGACTGGGCGTCTACTTGACAGATCTTCCCACAGGGGGCACGATAAACACGATTAACCGAAAGTGTTTCGGTTAATGCGCCACCCCACCCACCGCCGACGACGCCGGAATCGAGACCCCCATGACTGACCCCCGCTTACGCCTCACCCTAAGAAACGGCAGCGCCACCTTCATCGTGGCGCTCGCGAGCCTCATGATGGCAAACCTCGCGCCCCACATTCTGACCGCGCTTAGCGGGCTCGGCTTCGACCCAATCGCGGGCGGCAACGTGCTCACGTGGGCGCTGCTCGCCTCGGCCGTTGTGGGGCTCGCAAGCTCACGTCTCGCCTCAGGCGCGCGCCGCCGCCCACTCGCGGCCGCGGGCCTCGTCATCGCCGTCGTGGCGTTTGGTGCGGGCGCGGCCATCGCCACCCCGGCGGTCGCGGCGGTCGCGCTGATCGCGGGCGGAGCGGGTGTTGGCACCGCCATCTCCACCTCGGGCGCGGCCATCGCCGCCCTGCGCAACCCCAACCGGGTCGCGGCGGCGAGCGGGCTCACCAACCGCGTGCTCATCACGATCGTGCTCGCGATCATTCCGCTCGTGGGCATCACGCAGTTGAGCGTGTTCACCACACTGGCACTCATCTCACTCGCGGGCCTCGCCCTCGTCGCCTGGCTGCCGAACTCCCCCGAGCACGCCGCCCCCGTCGACGTGACGAGCTCCCTCAAGATCGCGGCCCCGCGCCGCATCACCATCGCGGGCGTCGGCGTGCTCGTCGTGTTCGCGCTGTGGGGTACGAGCGAAGACGCGATCTGGACGATGGCTCCCGTGCTCGGCGACGCGGTCGGCTTAGGCGAGAAGCCCCTCGGTTTCACGCTCAGCCTCGCGGCTGCCGGCGGAATCCTCGGCATGCTGCTCGTCACCGTCGCGGGTGACCGCATCGGCCGCGCCCTGCCGCTCGCGATCGCGCTCGCCCTCGGCGGCGGCGTGAAGATCGCGATCGGTCTCACCGCCGATCCCGTCGTGCTCGCGGCCCTGATCATCGCGGTCAATGCGATCTATGCGTTCGCGTTCTCGCTGTTCATCGCGACCGCCGCGGGTCTCGACGCGCGCGGCCGCTGGTCGGGCCCCCTGCTGGGCGCCTACCTCGTCGGCTCTAGCTTCGCGCCGCTCATCGGCAGCGTGTTCATCGCGTGGCTCGGCGTGCCCCTGTTCACGCTGCTCATGGGCCTCGTGAGCTTCGCCGCCATCGCACCCACCGTCGCGATCGCGCGGGTCTCGGTCGGGGCAGAGCGCGCCCTGGCGCGCTACCCGCAGATGGCGTAAGCGGCAGATCCGGATCTTTCATCGCGGCCACAAACCGGCCCGATAGCCTCAAACCACACCACACTCAGAAAGCGAGCCCTCATGAGCCTCGAGAACGCAGCAGCAACGGCGACGATTTACACGAACGCGACGGTGTTTACCGGCGAGGCGGCGCACGCCCCACGCGAGTGCGTGGCCGTGCAGGGCGGGCTTGTGCTCGCCGCGGGCGACCTGGCGTCGGTGCGCAGCGTGGCAGGTCCCCGGGCGACCGAGGTCGACCTGGGCGGCGCGCTCGTGACGCCGGGCATCATCGAGGGGCACGCGCACATGATGATGCTGGGCGAGGCGCTGTCGAAGGTGCAGCTGCGCGATGCTGGCACGCTTGCCGAGGTGCAGCGCCGGCTCGCCGAGCGGCGCGCTGCCCAGCCCGATGGGCAGATCGTGACCGGCACGAGCTGGATGTTCGACCTGTTTGCCGAGGGCGAGCAGCCGACCGCGGCCGTGATTGACGAGGTCGTGTCAGACGTGCCCGTGCTGCTTGACGCGAACGACCTGCACTCGGCGTGGGTGAACACGGCCGCGCTTGAGGCGATGGGGATTACGCGCGAGACTCCCGACCCGGTGGGCGGCGAGATCGTGCGCGACGAGCACGGTGACGCGACCGGGTTCTTGATCGAAACCGCGGCCGTGAAGTACGCGTGGGGTTACCTCGAGCAGGTCGCGACCGACGCAGACCGCGACCGGTTCTTGGCGGCCGCGTTCGACGCCTACCTCGAAACCGGGGTGACGGGCGCGACCGAGATGGCCTTTGGGCCCGCAGACCTCGCCGCCTACCGCCGCATTCTTGACCGCGACGGGCGCCTGCCGTTTCCCGTGAACGCGCACTGGCTGCTCACCGCGACGGGCTCACTCGAGCAAGACCTAGCGCAGATCGAAGAGGTCGTGCGGGTACGCGACGAGGTTGCCGCCGATTTTGGTGATGAGTGGCTGCGCATCGTAGGCGTGAAGTTTATTCTCGACGGCGTGATCGACGCCTGCACCGCGTCAATGCGCGACCCGTTTGTGAACGGCGCACTGCCCCGGCCGATCTGGGAGCGTTCGTTTGCTCTGCCCGTGGCTGTTGCAGCCGATGCGGCGGGGCTGCAGCTCGCGCTGCACGCGATCGGCGACGAGGCGAGCACGATCGCGCTCGACATGGTTGAAGAGTGCATGCGCGTGAACGGCGTGGGGGGCGCGTTTGCGGCGCGCCGGCCGCGCGTCGAGCACCTCGAGTACGTCGCCGACGACACGATCGCGCGCATGGCCGCGCTGGGCGTTACGGCGTCGATGCAGCCGGTGCACTGCGACCCCGCCGTGCTCGATAACTGGAAGGCGGTGCTTGGTGCACCGCGGGCGTCTGAGGGCTTCCCTTGGCACAAGATGCGCGCGGCGGGCATTCCGATCGCGCTCGGCACCGACGCGCCGACCGCCCCGCACTTCGCCCCCGACAACCTGTTCATCGCGCTGACCGGGCGCTCTGCACTGGACACGTCGCGGGCGGCGTACGCGCCCTCACGAGTCTTCACGCCGGCCGAAGCGCTTGCGGCGTTCACGTCTGGGGCGGCCTACGCCTCGCGCGTCGAAACCTCGGTGGGCCGCCTGGCCCCGGGCTACCGCGCAAACCTCGTGGTGTGGGGCGCGCACGCGCTTTCTGCACCCCCCGCCGCGTTGCTGGGTTCACGATCGGTGCTGACGCTGGTGGACGGGAGCGTGGCGTTCGAGGGGTAGTGGTTGGTGGTAGTGCGTTGCTTGCCGGGTGCGCACAACGCTCAGGCTGCTGGGTGGCCCTGCCACCCAGCAGATACGCCGCTCACCACAGCACCCGGTCAGTGGGTTTAGCGAAGTCACTCGTAGTAGTGAACCGAAGCCCTGAGGTGCTCTGCGAAGTTGTAGATGTCTTCGGGGCGGTCGATTGGGTGGCGCGTCTCCACTTTGTCTTCATCGAATAGCCCGATGTATTTCTGCCCGGCGTTAAACCAGAGACGTGCAAGAGGTTTTCTGTTGTTATCGTCAAGCAGAATGCCGAAATAGCTCTTGGTATCTCGCTGAGCGATCCGTGCTGGAGACACCTCACTACACACGATCGCCCGAACAATTTGGAACCCTTCGAGCTCTTCGAGCGTCGTCTCGATCCCGTCCTTAACATCTGCGGTCACGGCAGACGCTTCTGCTACGTGCTCGCTGGCTTCGGGCGAAGTCACGGAGCCGTTATCTGGGACCGATGTTTGCCCGCCCAAAGCTGCTTTCAAACGGTCGTTGACCCGATCATTCAAGAACTGACGTGTGGCCTTGGTTACAAGACCGGAGAACTGGTCTCGTACCTTTTGCGTGAATGATCCCTCATACACTCGGGTCGTCAAGAACTTAACCCACTCGGCATCCGGTTCTGCGAACTGGGCAGCCAACACCCGCTTCAGGCCACCAACATACTTCAGCTCTTCCGCTGCACTGATCACTGAGTCAAGGTCGAACTCGTCCTTGCTGAGCTTGCGCAATTCAGGAACTGACACTGGATCTAGGTCAGATACCTGCACCATGAGAAATGGCTTCTCATCCATCTTGTTTGGCGCATCGAGGTCTGTATAGAAGTGATAGTCATCACCGTTCGTCAAAATGGCAATACGTGCGTTCGTGGCCGAAAAATAGCGAAACAGCTGCGACGCATGTTTGATGTTGAGCGGTGCACCCACATGCTTGCACTCGATTAGGATCTGCACATCGCTGTCCTTGACGATCGCGTAGTCGACTTTCTCGCCCTTTTTGGTGCCCACGTCTGCAGTGAACTCCGGTACGACCTCGTTTGGGTTGAACACGTCGTACCCCAAGATCAAGGAAATGAAAGGCATCACGAACGCGTTCTTCGTAGCTTCTTCCGTCTCAATCGACGCGCGCTGCTGCTCAATCTTTGCGCCGAGGCTCGACAAACGTTCTGCAATCTCAACCGACACACAAACTCCTATGTTTGAACTGGCTAAAGCCATTCGAGTCTATATGTGTTGTGGCGGCGAGGAGCGTCTGCGCGCGTGCGCGGGGTCAGTTGGCCTAGATTATTGCCGGCTCGCTGCCCGTGATCAAGTAGTCGTAGAGGCTCTCGTTAATCGGCGCTTCAAGGTGCAAGTTCATTGTCACTACATCAAGTTGCGTGCCGTCCTTGCCTGGCATCGTCTCTTGCACAGGGTCCCGTGACTCAGCCTGCCCGAGGTAGTAGAAATCGAGCCCCTCGGCGTCGTCCTTTTTCACGAAGAGGTGCAGCGGCACCTCACGGTTCACGATGGCTTTTACCTCAGCGCTCTGTAGTGTGCGTCGCGATCGCGTAAACCACCGCAGTGTTGAGTGGTCGAGTAGCTCATCCTCATACTGCGTACTCTCTGAGACATCGTCGTCCTTGTGGTAGGTCACGAATACGGGACAGGAGCTCGACTCTCGGTCTACTTTGTAGCCATAGATCGTGCTGTACTCGTTCGCCCGCCAGTTCAGCATGCGGCACACGTCTTTACGTGAGTACATGCGCCCAACTTGCAGCACAGCGGTCCAGTTGTGTCGGTGCCGCGCGAGATACAAGCCAGTTTCAATCGCATCGTCGACCTGCGCCCGCAAGAACGCAGACCCCGCAAGAAGCTCCGCAATCCGAGGTGCCAAGGCATAACTCTCGAGCGCGACCGTGACGATCGCCGAACCGCCGTAGCTCGCCCGCTCAGCCTCGGTGAAGAACTCGAGCGAAACTATGCGGTCGACAGACGCGATGGTGTCTTCTGCGACTGTGCACCCTGCGGCGGCGAGCCTGGCGGCGTACTCGGTGCGTGGCAAACGTCCATCGGCGATCAGCCATTTGAGCAACAGCAGTTCGTGTGGGCGTTTGCCGTTCAGCAACTCACCAGTCACAAAGTTGAGCAGCGCGGCCTGATCCGGAGCAGGAGGTTCAGACACCGCCCGCATCTTGACCAGAAAGTTCCAGTAGTTCTTGTTCTTTTTCGCAAGCGTTACCGGGTCGACCGTGTCGAAGCGGGCAAAGTCATATAGCGCAGGCGGGTGCCCGAGGCGCTGTTGCAAGTCGAGGAACGCTCCCTTGAGGTTCTTCATGCTGTCGAGCTTGATCGCTTCGAGCGAGCGCAAGACCCTGTCGCGCGAGATGCGGTCGAAGTTGATGCTCGAGATACCCGAGATCACCCCGGCCGTATCGGCATCAACAAGTTTGCGTCGCACGACGTCTTTGTTGAGCGAGCTATCACCCGTGAGCGCAATGGGAATCAAATAGTTGTTGGTGTAGTTGCCGATGAAGTCGATCACCCGCACGTGATCTTTACCGGATGCCTTGCGCAGCCCGCGCCCGAGCTGCTGCGTAAATATGATGCTCGACTGTGTCTGCCGCAGCATCACAATCTGGTTGAGGGTCGGAATATCGATGCCCTCGTTGAATACGTCGACCGTGAGAATGTAGTCGAGTTCGCCTCGCTCAAGCCGGCGGGTCGCGGCCTCTCTAAACTCGACGGAATCCTGCCCCGTGAGTGCGATCGTGCGCAGTCGGGCACCATGCACCGACCGCTCGTTCAGCAACCGCGACAGTTCATGCGCTTCTTCGCGCCGACTACAAAACACCAGCCCGCGCACCCCTGCGGCGTGGCCGTAGCGTTCGAGCGCCCGCAAAATATGTGCCACCCGCTCGTGTGTGACGAGCGCGCTCAGCGTCGTCACGTCGCCAACCGTTTGCCCGGCGTTGTCGATGTAGTCAGTCACACCGTAGTAATGAAAGGGCGCGAGCATGTCTGCTTCGAGCGCCTTCTGCAGCCGAATCTCGTACGGCACGTTGTAGTCAAAAAGTTCAAAGATGTTGAACCCGTCAGTGCGCTCGGGAGTCGCCGTGACTCCGAGCAAGAACTTGGGCCGCAGCCGGTCAAACACACGCCGGTAGCTGTCGGAGCCCGCGCGGTGAACCTCATCAACGAGCACGTAATCGAACGCTTCGGCGTCAATCTGCTCGAGTACGTCGGGCCGCGACAGCGTCTGCACCGTCGCAAACACGTACTTTCGGTCGAGTTCACGCGCACCGCCCACGAGCTTGCCAAACTCGCTCGCGGGCGCACCGAGCACCCGCTGATACGCCGCAATCGCGGCGTCAAGAATCTGCTCCCGGTGCACGACAAACAGCATCTTATGTGGGTTCGCAGCACGCACGTCGAGCGCCGACAGAATCGTCTTACCCGTGCCCGTGGCCGATACGACAACCGCGCGCTGCTCGCCCGCCTCGCGCACGGCCGCAATCGCTTCAAGCGCTTCGAGCTGCATCGAGTTCGGCGCAATCACGCTGGGCAGGGTCTGTGATTCGCGATCCGGATCAACGCCAGCACCGTACGTGACCACGCGCGCGGGCTGCGCGACATAGTTCTTGCGATAGGTCTCGACCCAGTGTGTGGTGAGCGGCACGGAGGCAGCGATCTGCCGCTGCGTGGCGACCCGGAGCTGCGTGACGAGGTCACCCGCGGGCATCGCAGAGAACTGGAGGTTCCACTCCTGGTTTTTGACGAGCGCATTGGCTGTCAGGTTTGAGCTGCCAATGATCGCGGTCGTGTGCGCGCCTTGCTCGAACACATAGCCCTTGGCGTGGAAGCCCGCGTCGCCCTCGTATACATGCGTGGTGACGCCCTCGAGCGCGAGCAGTTCTGCGAAGACGTCTGGCGAGTTGAAGCCCAGGTAAGTCGACGTGATGATCGTGCCCGTGCCATCGAACTCAACGAGAGCCTGCTTGAGCATCGCCAGCGCGTTAGCCGTGATGAACGCTACCGAGAATGTGAAGCTTCGCGAGCGGCGTAGCTCGCGCTTGATTGCGCGCAGCATGGTCTGCTCAGCCTCGTTCGCGACGAGCTGCGGGTTAAACAGTTGCGGTGCGGCGATTGATGCGTCGAGAAACCCGAAGCCCGTGTCGGCTTCGAGATGGCCGCGCATCAACTGCGTCATGACGCGAGCAGCTCCACGAGCCGCTCTACTGCGGGAATATCTGCGGGAGCCCATTCGAGCGTGGGCAGCTCAGCGACGGGCACCCACCGGATTTCGGCGTGCTCGGTAGCGATCGGCGCGCTGCCCTCGACGGTGCAGATAAACGTTGCGAGGCTCACGACCCCGAAGTCGTACTCGTAGTCAGTTGTATTGACGTACTCGCCAATCTCGGCCTGGCAGTGCAGCTCTTCTTCGAGTTCACGGCGCAGAGCGTCACGCGGCGCTTCTCCCGGTTCGATCTTGCCGCCGGGAAACTCCCATAGGCCGGCGAGCGACATGCCCTCGCCGCGCTTTGCCGCGAGGATCTCGGTGCCATTGTAGATCGCGGCTGCCACAACTTCGATGCGCTTCTTGGGCTTCGTCTGCGCTGCGTGAGTAGTCATCTGCTCCAGCCTAGCCGGCCTCGAGCTTTGTTTCAGTTGAGCACTGCCCTTCTACTGTTCATATACTGGCTGGCATTCGCCTCGCCACCCAACACCCACTCTCACTTGCGACAGACATAACTGCACCCTGTACAGTTACAACCATGCCAATGCTGCCGCGCGTTCTCTTGTCTGCTTCTGCATGCGCGGCGGTGCTCGCCTCAGCGCTCGTGGCTACACCAGCAATCGCTGCCCCGCACGCGGTCACGACGCTCGGTGAGCTACAAACGGCCGTCTCGCTCTGCGAGACAAACCCTGTCGAGGTCACGCTCGCGGCAGACATCTACGAACCGACCACCACGCTGGTGACGCACTGCAACGCGCACATCGACCTCGCCGAGCGGCGTCTCGACGTCGCAAACATTGTCATTGGAACGAGCACCGAGCTCACGCTGTCTGGCACCGACTCGGGAACGAGCACAGGCACCGTTGAAACACACGTCACTCAGGGCTATGCCCCCGGAATCAGCACGGCCGGGGCGACGCTCACCGTATTGAGCGGCACGGTGATTGCCCGTGGTGCCCCCAACGCCGCGGGCATCGGTGGCGGGCTCATGGTCGGACCCAGTGCGGTCGACGCCGGCACCCTCAACGTGTACGGCGGCAGGGTCGAAGCATATGCGGCAGCAAACAGCGGTTACACCGCCGCGATCGGCGGCGGCTACGTCGAAGGCAGCGGCGGTGTGCTCAACATCTTCGGCGGCGACGTCTACGCCCAGAACGACTCTGCCTACGGCGTCGCGGTGGGTGGCGGCGGTGCAGGCGCAAGCGGCAACGGCGGCAGCGGCGCGGCCATCACCGTTCACTCGGGCGGCACTCTCACTGCAGTGGCAAACGGATTCCTCTCAACCGCGATCGGCGGCGGCATGGGCGGCTTCGACGCGACAAACGCGGGCGGCAGCGGCGGTTCGCTCACCATCAACGAAGGCGGGCTCGTCGTGGCGAGCTCCCCCGGTACTCCGTTCGGCGGCGGCCAACCAGGGGGCTTGCCCGCTTCCAACTTCACCGGCGCATTCGGCTCACTGACCGTCGACGGCACGCTGTCGCTACCTCAAGGCACACTTCAGGTCATCGATGACCCCAGCACGACCACCGCAGAGGTCACAGTGGGCGCCGCTGGCATCATTCGCGGCACCGACACCGCACCAACCGAGGGCGCGGCGATCAAAGCCCCCGGCGCGGGCGTGCTGCCCTCGGCCCCCGGCACGATCGCCAACAATGGCACCATCATGCTGCAGCCAGACGCTTCGCTCGTAACCGGCAACAACCGTCTACTCACGTTCAACGCGCCCGAAGCCAGCATCCCGGCGCAGCATGTCTTCGCGCCCAGCCTCACCGCCGCGGGCCTCACCCTGCCCGCGGCTCCCGCGGGCACGCTGTGGAACACCCAAGATGACGGGCTCGGCTCGTGGTTCGACGCCACGAGCTCGACTGCCGGATCGGGCACCACCGCCCTTTACGCGGTCGCGCCCGCCACCCTCACTGTGTCTGCAGCCCCAAACGACTTGGTCGCCACCGCGGGCGTTCCGTTCACCTACCCGGTGACGGTGCTCAGCCCGGGCGGCGGCGCACTCGACCCGCAGCCCGCTCTCACCGCCACCGCCGTCGACTGCGGCGACCCCAGCATCGTCGACACGAGCACTGTGCCGGGGCAGAGCGTGTTTGAGACGGCGGGCACCTGCTCGCTCACCGTGGGCGCTGTCGTGCAGGGCGCGCAGCTCACCAGCACGTTTGAGGTTCGTGTGGTGGCCGCGGCCGCCCAGACCCTCACACTCACGCCGTCGGCTGCCACCGTGCAGCAGGGCGGCACCGTCAAGTTCACCGTTGACGGGGTCGACGCGTACGGCAACACCGCCGACACAAGCGCTGCGGTTCTCACCTCGTCAGTCGCGAGCGATGTTGTCTCGGGGTTCACCGTCACCTTCCCTTCTGCCAGCCCACACACGATCACCGCGACCCTCGGGGCGGCGTCAGCCCAGGCCGTCATCGAGGTCACCCCTGCCCAGGTGCCAGGCCCTACCCCTGATCCGGATCAGAAACCTGCGCAGAAACCCGCCCAAACACCGCAGCCCACCGCGCGCACAGCGGAGCAGGAGTTGGCGAGCACCGGCGCCCGCAACATGGGTGTCGCAGCCGCGGGCAGCCTGCTATTGGCAGCTGCCGGGGCGGTGGGGGCGGTCACGCTCACGCGTAGGCGCGCACGTCACTAGCTCGCGTGGGCGGCACCGCATCAGCAAAAGCTCTGGCGCCGCCCACCCGAACAGGCCAGAATGGGCCCATGACCCCCGCGAACGACGAGACCCCACAGGCGAAGCAGCCAGCTCCCCGGCACGCCTACACCGAGTTCAGCTTCACCGACGCTCACGGCGTCGAGATCTTCGCGTACGAGTGGCAGCCAGCAGATGGCGACGAGCCTATCGCGGCGGTGCAGATCTCGCACGGCATCGGCGAGCACGCGAAGCGGTACGACGCGTTCGCGCAGTACCTCACAAAGGCGGGGTTTGTCGTGTACGCCGACGACCACCGCGGGCACGGCCAGACCGGGTTCACGCAGCACGACGGTGACATGTCGAAGCTCGGCAAGCTCGGCCCCGGCGGACTCGCCGCAACCGAAAACGAGGTGCTGCAGCTCACTGCGATCATTCGCGAGCGCCACCCCGACCTGCCCGTGGTGATGTTTGCGCACTCGTGGGGGTCGCTCATGGCGCAGCGCATTCTCAACGCGCATCCCTTAGCCTGGGACGCCCTGGTGCTCTCGGGCTCAGCCCTGCGCACGTTTCGGCACATGGAGAGCGGCGACCTCAATGCGCGCTGGGCGGGTGAGGGCGCGACGGGCTTCGAGTGGCTCAGCCGCGACGAAGCCGAGGTCGGCAAGTTCGTGGCCGACCCGTTCTGCTTTGGCGCCGACATTCTCAAGCTCTTCGGCGTCGCCGATGGCCTGCGCTTGTTTGGCCGCCCGGTCGCCGGCCTCAGCGCGGGCGTGCCGATTCTCATCGTCTCGGGCGCCGAAGACCCGCTCTCGCGCGGCGACGGCCTCACCCAGCTGGCCGAGGCGTACCGACGCCGCGGCGTGCAAGACGTGACCCTCAAGCTGTACCCCGGCGCGCGCCACGAAACCCTCAACGAAACGAACCGCGACGAGGTGTTCGTCGACCTCTCAACCTGGATCCTCGAGCGCACCTCGACGGCGTAGCGCGCCCGCCTCTTTAGCCCGTAAGCTGCTTGCGTCGCAGATTCTCGATCCGGATCATGCCCGTGCCGCCAGCCACGTTCGTTTGGCACTCTCATAGTGCCGCGTCCAGAATGGCCTTATGACTACGACGACACCTGAGGGCTGGTACGACGACGGTTCTGGCACGCAGCGCTGGTGGGACGGGCAGAAATGGACCGACAAGGTGCAGACGCCACCACCTTTTCAGCCAAGCATCAGTGGCGTGGTTTCACACATTGAGGCCGCGGCAGCCTCGGGTGGACAGCCGCGGCCCGCGCAAACCGGCATGAGCTACGTCGTATTGCAGGTGGTTCTCAAAGAGAAGATGTGGGGCTCGGGGTCTGGCAACCTCACCGAACTCGAAGGCGCGATCAACGCACAGGCCGCCCTGGGATACAGGCTACACACGATCACGACCGCTTCTTCGGGCACCAAGGGCCTCGGCGGAGGCGACCGAATCCAAGCAACTCTGGTGTTCGAGAAACTGGTGTAGTAACGCACGCCGCTTTGGTCGGCGGGCTGCTTGCGGCGCAGTTGCTCGATCCGGATCATGCTTACTCGACCCGAGCACCTCGCGTGCTCGCTTGGACCAGGCGAACGTCGCGAATGACAGCCGACGAAGGGTGTCGTGGGCGAGCGCGAACTTGCTTTGGCCCGCTGTTCTATAAATCTCTCATTGCAACCATGTTCGAAAAATGTAACTTGGTGACGAAGTAAGAATTATCGAACATCGCTCCCTCGGATCCGGTGCGGTGATGCAATCACCACTCGCCCCCGTCGCCCGAGCCCGCCACCTACAAGTCGTTACCATTTCGTGACATTTACATTGCGCCGCGAGAATCTGACCAGGGGTTTTACTTACACCAATGTCGGTGGTTGCGGTGACCATAGAGACATGGAACTTTTCACCTCACTCGCACAGCAGCAGGCGGAGCTACGCCGGCTGCTCGGTGAGGTGCCCGCGACTGCAGCGCTGCCCGACACCATCGCTGGCCTCTCTGACGCAGATGTGATGGCGGTGCTCGACGCGGCGGCAAAACTCGCTCAGACGGCCGACCGGGTGCGCGTCGCCGCGTCGGGTGTCGTCGCGCAGCGCTCCACGCGCGAGGCTGGCCACTCGGGGCTCGCGCAGTCACGCGGTCACCGCAGCCCCGTGTCTCTGGTGCAACAGATCACCGGGGCCTCGCGTGCTCAGGCCGCACGCGAGGTGCGCGTGGGTGAATCATTGTTTGAAGATGGGCCAACGGATGCTGGCCTCGATACTTCCGAGCCGGGCGTTGCCCCGGGTTCTGACGGTGAGGGTGGTTCGGGCACTGGCGCTGGTGCGGGCACTGACACTGGTTCGGGCACTGACGCTTCAGAATGCACCAGCCAACCAACTCTCCCCTGGCACGCACCCCTACGCGCCGCTCTTCTGGAGGGTGCGCTCACGACTGAGCAGCATGATGCGATCCGTAGGGGGCTCGGCGAGCCACCGGTCAGCGCAGGCGAGCAGGAAGGCTCGCCCAGCACCGGCGCTGAAGGTGCCGACGTTGACGACGCCAACGTAGACGGTGGTGAGGACGGAGCCGCGGCTGCGGCTGCGGCTGCGGCTGCGGCTGCGGCTGCGGCTGCGGCTGCCGCACAAGCCGCGAACCTTGCCGCGGTCGAAGCATGGCGGCTTGCGGCCGAGCAGCTCAGCCTTGAAGCCACCCGCCGCACCGTTGAAGAGCTTGCCGGGGCCGCCCGCACCGTGCGCGACATGCTCGACCCCGACGGGGCCCAGCAGCGATTCATGACCCGCTACGAAGGCCGCTCATTTCGCATGTGGGTCGACGCGCACGGGGTGCACCACGGATCGTTCACCTTCGATGACGAATCAGCCGCGTGGGTACGCTCCATAATTAACGCCGCAATGCGACCCCGGCGAGGCGGGCCCCGCTTTGTCAGCGATGAAGACAAAGAAACCGCACGAGAACTGCGTGACGACCCCCGCAGCAACAACCAGCTCACCCACGATCTCCTACTGGACGTCATGCACGCGGGCACCCTCGCCACCGTCGAGCAGGTCTTCGGGGTGAGACAAGCGGGCGTGCGGGTCGTGCACGTCGTCGACGCGCCAGACCCCGAGACCGGGGCGGCCGGGTCTGGCCGGGCGTTCTTTGAAGACGAGAACGCCGCCGTGCCCGTCGATGTCGCGAACCGCATGGTGTGCAACACTGGTGTCGT
The DNA here is from genome assembly GCF_054456635.2 of Leucobacter faecis. Classification (NCBI taxonomy): domain Bacteria; kingdom Bacillati; phylum Actinomycetota; class Actinomycetes; order Micrococcales; family Microbacteriaceae; genus Leucobacter; species Leucobacter faecis. The sequence continues at coordinate 46,895 of NZ_JBTJEP020000020.1, read as the reverse complement.
GCCGGTGACTGTCGACCGCGCGGGCAACCCCCTAAACCTGGGCCGCACCAAACGGTCATACTCTTCAGAGCAGCGCACCGCCCTGTCGCTACGTGACGGCGGCTGCATCTGGACCGACTGCGACCGGCCCGCCTCATACTGCGAGGCACACCACATCGACGAATGGGACCGTGATGGCGGCCGCACCGATATTGACCGTGGCGCCTTGCTCTGCCGCTTTCACCACATGCAACTCCACGCCGGCGGGTGGCGCATCACTCGCGACGGCAAGGGCCCGTTCAAGCTCCACTCACGAGACGGCGACGTTACCGACCTAGCACCCAGAACTGCCCGGCAACTTGCTTGGGCACAGCTCACAGCCGTGCCCACAACGACAAACACGGCCACAGACACCGGCGCAGACACAGACGCAGGCGCAGGCGCAGGCACGCCCTCGACCGCCCCATCAACCACACCCTCAGTGGCGTTTCTGCCGGGCAAGAGCAGACCACCGGCACCCGTGCCACCAGACCAGTGGCAACCCCTGCCGCGCGCGGCGCGCACCCCTGCATCACCGAACCTGACCCGTTTCAGACGGCGAAACTGAGTTCGAGGGGACAGCTGTGCCCATGCCGGGCCTCTTGCCTGCGCCTGCCTAACCTCACCCGACTAACATCAGGCGGATCCTCGCCCGCAGAAAACCCCCGCCGGCACATGAACCACACTTACCAACATGCCCGCTCATGCGTAGCGCCAAATGGGCCCGGGGCGTAACCTATGGCTATGAGTACACACGGGGAGTTCAAGGTACCCGGCGGCAAGCTCGTTGTCGTCGACTTCGAGGTGGCGCACGGCCGCATCAAAGACTTTCGCCTCTCTGGCGACTTCTTCCTCGAACCCGACGATGCACTCGAGTGCATCAACGGGGCCGTCGAAGGCATGGATCCGGGCGGCACCATCGAGGACTTCGCCGTCGCGATTCAAAAAGCGCTTCCCAAAGAAGTGCACCTGCTCGGCTTCACCCCCGGGTCGGTGGGCGTCGCGATTCGTCGCGCCATGACGGGCGCCGCCCACTGGCGCGACTACGACTGGCAGATTCTGCACGAGCCAGCCGTCACCCCCGTCATGAACGCCGCCCTCGACGAGGTGCTCACGATCGCCGTCGGCGAAGGGCTACGCGGCCCCACCCTGCGCATCTGGGAGTGGAACGAACCCGCCGTCTTCATCGGCAGCTTCCAGTCCATCAAGAACGAGGTCGACGAAGACGAGGCCGCCGCCCGCGGCGCCAAGATCGTGCGGCGCATCTCAGGCGGCGGCGCGATGTATATGGAGCCCGAAGCCTGCATCACCTACGCCCTGTACGTGCCGGGCGAGTTGGTGCGCGGCATGAGCTTCGCCGACTCATACGCCTACCTCGACGAGTGGGTGCTCGAAGCGTTGCAGGCCCTCGGCATCAACGCCAGCTACAAGCCGCTCAACGACATTTCGAGCCCTCAGGGCAAGATCGGCGGAGCTGCCCAGAAGCGGCTCGGCTCGGGCGCCGTGCTACACCACGTCACCATGGCCTACGACATGGACGCCGAAGCAATGACGCAGGTGCTGCGCATCGGCCGCGAGAAGCTGTCAGACAAGGGCACCGCGAGCGCGCAAAAGCGCGTCGACCCGCTGCGCAGCCAGACCGGGCTCAGCCGCGAAGCGATCATCGACAAGCTCGTCGAGGTCTTCACACAGCGCCACGGCGCGACTGTCGGCGAGGTCACCGAGGGTGAGTGGGACGCCGCCGAACGACTCGTCGAGCAGAAGTTCTCGACGCTCGAGTGGATCAAGCGGGTCCCGTAGCCCAAGCGTGTAGGCCCACCCGCCTGCGCTCATTGGAGGATGTCCGAGGCCACCAGTAGGCTCAAACCATGCACGCCGATGAGTCTCAATTTCACGCCGAACTGCGCGCGGCGATGCGCCAGCCGTCACCCGTCGAGTTGCTCAGGGTGGCGAGTGCGCTCATCGCGCTACCCGGCATCGATCCGGCCGAACAAGAGGCTGCTTGGCGCGCGATGCTCGAGGCCCAAGCTGAGAGCGACGCGAGCGGCGTCGGCAGCGCCGGCGAGCAGCTCCGGATCGACGCCTCACGCCCCATCACGCCCACCGATGTTGCCGTCCACCTGCTCGTACCCGCGTTGATCGCGCAGGACGTGCCCGAGCTGAATGCGGTGCTGCGCGTCTGGGGCGAGATGCTCGGTGACGAAGGCGCACGCCTGCGCATCGCGCACGCGGTGAGCCGACGCGACCAGCCCGCATGGCTCGACGCCCTTTCGCTTGCTCGCGTCGACCGGGCCGTGTCGGTGACCGATGTGTTTGGCGAACGCGAAACCCTGCTCGTCGGCGTTGTTATCGCAGAAGAACGCCTTACAGTCGCGTGTGATCTGCACACCCGGGGTACTACCGTCATCGAAGACGCCGACATGGCTCCTCTGCCCCTCGAGTCTTTGGTCACCGACGCACACCCCGGTGCGCCCGGCGCCAAGGGGCGTCGTGAACTCAGCCTCGCTACCGCCGGGGCCCGGCTCGCGAAAGCGCTTGCGGCCACGATCAACGTTTCTGCGGCGAGCGAAACCGACTCGTGGCCGGCCGTGCGCCCCGCCCTCGAGTGGATTGCGCGCCTCATGCCCGGCGAGGGGACGGCGGTCGACAGCGCCAACAACAACAACAACACCAACACCGCGCACGATGACCGCAGCGACGAACTGCGCCAGCTCGCCGACGAGTTTCGTGCCTCCCCTGAGGCGAGCGCCCTGCCGAAAGGGGCAGCCGACCAGGTTGAGACGCTCTTGCGGCTTCGCGCCGACTACGGCTCGGGCGACGCACTCCGGTGGGGCCCGCGCTTCGTGCACGACCTCATGACCGACCTGTACGTGCGCAGCTATCACGCCCCCGACAAGGTGCTCTTGCAGCTTCCCGCACTCCTGTCTGCGCTCGTGCAGTGGGCCAACACCCGGTCAGGTATTTCTGCGAGCGCGACCGCCCTCACCCTGCACGAGATCGCCGAGCTCACCCCTAAGTTTCAGGGCATCGTGGCGGAGAACGCGAGCAACGCTGCCGACCTTGAACGTCTCGCCCAAGGCAGGCCGCCCAAACCTAAGCGCATTCAGCGCTCCAAAGCCCCAGCTCACGCGTACGGCCAGCACCCGATGGACGACTTTCTACTCGAGCATTTTCCGCAGGGCGCCCCGACAGGCAGCGAAGCAGAAGAGAACGCCGGCATGCGCCAGTTCACCCTCTACATGCTCGAACTCGAAGTCGGCAGCCGCGGCGAACTCGCCACGCTCACCGACAAACCGCTGCCGCCCATCAGTTTTAGCGACGCCCTCGCGGGCTACGACGTCCCCACCGTCGTAGCCGAGCGGCTGCGCACCGTCGCCCCACTCATCGCCGAACGGTTGCCCGCCGTCATCTCCAACCCCGTGCTTGTGACCGAGATCGTGACGATTGCCTACCGCGTGCTCGCACGGTCGGCCGCGGGTGATCCGGGGCTGTATCGCCGGCGCGCTCACGCCAAAGCGATCGCGGCCGCGGCGTGCTGGGTCGCGGCCGCCGGCAACGGCATGTTCACTGAGCACGAGGTGCCGGGCTTCGACGAAGCGTCGCTCGCGGCGGCGTTCGACCTCGAGCAGCTGGACACAGTAGACGCGATCGAGCCGACGCTGCGCGAGCGCGGCGAGGCGATGGTGCGGGCGATGCGCATCACGATCTACAAGCAGTCGGGCGAGTTCTTCTTTGGTGACCCGGGCTTCTACACGCAGCCGATGCGCGCTGACATCATTTGGATGCGCGATCATCGGGCCTAGCCGCTACGCCGTCAAAATCACCTTGCCCGTCGTGCCGCGGCCCTCGAGCGCGGTGTGTGCGGCGGCCGCGTCGGCGAGCGCAAACCGCTCACCGATGCGCACGTCGAGCACGCCGCCCTGCACGCCAGTGAACAGGTCACCGTAGCGCTTCGCGCGCTCGGCGGGGGTGCGCAAGAAGTGCGCCAGCGTGGGGCGGGTCACCCGCAAAGACCCGCCAGCATTGAGTCGCTGCAGGTCGAACGGCGGCACCGGCCCGCTCGCCGCCCCAAACAGCACCAGGTCGCCGCGCACCCTAAGCGACCTGAGCGAGCCGTCGAACGTCGCCTGCCCCACCCCGTCGAACACGGCCTTCACGCCCTCGCCGCCGGTCATGTCGCGCACCCGGTCGGCGAAGTCTTCGTAGCCGATCGCCAGCAGTGCACCGGCGCGCACGCTCAGCTCTTGTTTCTCGGGCGTCGACGCGGTCGTAATGACACGCACCGCCCGCGCCGCGAGCAGCTGCGTGAGCAACAGCCCCACGCCGCCCGCGCCCGCGTGCACGAGTGCCGTGTCACCGGGGCCGAGCCGCACGATCGAGTTCGCGAGGTAGTGCGCGGTGAGCCCCTGCAGCGGCAGTGCGGCAGCAACCTCGGCGCTCACCCCCTCGGGCACGCGCACGGCCTTCTCGGCCGCGACCACAAACTGCTCGGCATAGGTTCCGCGCCCCTCGGCCGTGGTCACCAGGTCACCCACGCGAATCGGCTCGCCTGGCGCTGCGGCATTTTGATCCGGATCATTGGCCGCGCCCATTTCGCCGCCCGCAGCCGACCGCTCACGAGCCAGGTCACCAGCGTCAGCGCCAGCCTCAGCGCCGGAGCCCGCGTGACCGGGCAGAGCCGGGCCGACCGCGATCACGCGGCCGCAGCCCTCGGCCCCCGGGGTGAACGGAAACGGCACGTGATAGAGCCCCGAGCGCTGGTAGGTGTCGATGAAGTTGACGCCCGCCGCGACGGTTTCGACGAGCAGCTCGCCGGGGCCCGGCACGGGCGTCTCGACGGTGGTGAACTGGAGAACCTCGGGCCCGCCCGTGTGCGGGGCAACAATTGCGCGCGTCATGCTTCGAGCCTACGCCTCGTGCACCTGTACGGGATAGCCCTCAAATAGCGTCGATGAGATCTCTGACCGTCTGAGAAATGCTGGTTTGATGTGACCGCGCGAGCGCCTCGAGTTTTGCGCGCCTGGCGGCATCCAGCCTCACTGTCACCGGGCGTACATCAGCTCCTACACTTACTGGGCGGCCAGCGCGCGAAGGGCCGAGGTGCCCGCCGGTGTAACCCGCGTCGGACTCGTCGTCTGCCGCCCAGCGCTCAACGTCTTCATCAGTGAACGGGACCCCGTTCACATCAGCATGCTTGCCCATTTCGCTACCTCCGTGTTCCAAGCCCTACTTCAATCAACACTTTCTTCGTGGCTGGCATAGCGTGATACACGAGCCACCCATCTGGCTCGTTTTCTACGGCCACATACTCCAAGAGTCGGCCCGAGGCATCTACGCCCACGCCCACCCAACGAATCGGCTGAGTGTCACGCGCACGGCTTCTGAGCGTGTTCTCAAACGCTTGCACCACGTCCTCGACAGTAATCTCTGGACGTTTCACAACCACTCTGGGATGGACGCTTACCCGCACAGCGTCAGCTACTTTGCTTATTTATGTATGACATATCTTATTGTAAGACATAAATAGTCAAGTGTCCATGGCGCGGCGGTGCCGCGTTGCGCCAGGTACCACGGGGTCACCGCCACAGAACCCGCCTACGCGGGGCCGCCTACCCACTACTCCCTGCGGGCTCGCCGCACCGCCAGCGCGGTGAGCACGAGACCCGCACCCGCCCAGAGCAGCAGCACGATCGCGGCGATGCCGCCGCCTGCGGTGTCGGTGGCGACCGCCTGAAACCCGCCGAGGGCCGCGCCTATCGGGCTCGCATCGCCCACCGCCGCGAGCGGCGCCGGCACCGTCGACACGATGCCCACCGCGAACGCGACGACCAGCAGCGTGAACGCGACAAAGCGCCCGAACCCGCCCAGCAGCGCGGCGAGCCCCTGCACGAGCAGCGCAAACGCGACGCCCGCCAGCAGCGCAAGCCCAAAGAAGGCGAGCCCCTGCGTGAGCCCGTACCCCAGCGCGATCGGCAGCACGATGCCCGCGAGCGCACCCTGCACGGCCCCCAGCGAAGCTGCAGGCAGCGCGCTGCGCAGCGCGATCCAACCGACGCCGCGTGCCGCCTCGCGCGTGCGCCGCCACAGCGGAGCCAGCAGCATAAACATCGCGAACGCACCCGCCCACAGGGCGATCCCCGCAAACAGTGGCACACCCGACGAGTTGAACAGCTCGTCGCTCGCCCCCTCAGCCTTCACCGGCGTGATCGCGGTCTTCGCGAGCTTGTCACGCTGGCTCTCGGTGTAGTTGGGGATCCCGCTGGCAGCCTCGCCGAGCCCGTCGGCAAGCGTCGAGGCACCCTTCGCCGACTGGTCGACGCCGTCGGCCAGCTGTGTGGCCCCCTCGGCGAGCGCTGGTACGCCCGCCGCCAGCTCAGAGGTGCCCGTGGCAAGACCAGCGACACCGCCCGCGAGCGCGCCCGCACCCGTCGACAATTCACCGGCGCCCAGCGCAACCCCCGAGACCCCCTCAGACACCTGCGCCGCACCGCCCGCGAGGGCTGTGCCACCGGCTGCGAGCTCAGACGCACCTCCCGCGATGCCATCGGCGCCGTCCGCGAGTGCGGCCGCTCCCGCCGACAGTTTGTGCGCACCAGCGGCCGACGCCGCGACACCCTGCGCGAGTTCCTCAGCGCCGACAGCCGCCGAAGCCGCCCCCGCGCTCAGCATTTCGCCCGCGGCGCGAAGCTCGGCGATCTGCCCGCTCGCGCCGCCCAGGCCGGCGATCGCCTGGTCAATCGCGTCGAGCGCCTGCTGTTTCGTCGCCTCATCGGGCATCGGGATCGTGCCGTCCACGATGCCTGCGCGCACGAGCTGCAACTGTTCGACGACGGCCGAACCGCCCGTCGTCACCTGATCGAGGATCCCGTTGATACCCGTCGTGTACTCGGCGACGCCGGCAGCGAGCCCCGCGAGCCCCGTGTTCTCGGGAGTGCCGTCACCGGTGGCGAGCATGCGTGCCCCGCCCGCGAGCTGATCCATGCCCGTGGCGAAACCCGCCACCCCGGGGTTCTCGGGGGTGCCATCACCCTCGGCAAACACGCGCACGCCCGCCGCGTACTCGGCGGCGCCGCCAGACAGTGCCCCCGCCCCGTCGGCAAGCCCCTGCGTGCCGGTCGCAATACCGGCCGCGCCCACCCCGAGCGCGCCCACCCCGGTCGCGAGCTGCGATGCGCCGCCCGCGAGGGATCCGGCGCCGGTCGAAAGCTCGCCCGCGCCCGTCGCGAGCTGCTGCGTACCGTCGGCGAGCTGGGTCGTGCCGTCGGCGAGCTGCGTGGCACCGTCGGCGAGCTGCTCGCCGCCCTTCGCGAGCGCGCTCGCGCCGTCGGCCGCGTCGCCGATGCCCCGGTGCAGCTCATTCATGCCGACGAACACGCTGCCCACGAACTGCTCGCCCAGCTGCCGGTTGAGCACGGTCGTCGCCGTCTGCGTGACAATGCCCGACAGCGCCGTGTCGATGAGCCTGCCGCGGTCGCTCTCGGCGACGTCGATGCGCGCCTGCACGGCATCGTCGGGGTCGCCCGACAGCGAGGTCGCGGCGGCCGAGAAGTTCTCGGGGATCGTGATGACGGTCGCGTAGGCTCCCGAGTCGAGGCCCGCCTGCGCGTCGGCCGCGTCGGTGAGCACCCACGTGAAGTTGGTGGCGCTCTCGTCGGGGCCTTCAGTGTCAGTGCCGCCCGCGATCAGCTCGGCGGCGAGCACGCGGCCCAGCGGCACGAGCTGCCCGTCGACCTCGACCGGCTCGTCGAGGTTGACGACCGCCGCGGTAATCGTGTCGAGCCGCTCGGTAGGGTTCCACAATCCCCACAAGAGCACTCCCGCCACCGTGATGGGCACGAGCAAGAGCCCCAAGATCGTGGTCCAGCGCACGGGCTTCGTGCTCTTCAGACGTGTGAGCGCGCTCATCGGGTGCCCTCCTCGGTGGTGTTGAAAATATGCGCGGGTTGTTCCGTTATAGAGGCCGTCATAGACGGAATTTCTCGCGCATATTTTGGCGGCGGTACGGGCACGGGGCCGCCCACGGCAAGCGGGGCCGGATCCGGAGCTCGCGGCGGCACCCCCGCCTCGGGCCCGTCGTGCGCCCCGACCAGCCCGTGCAGCCCGACCAGCACCGAACCGTGCGGCAGAAGATGCTCAGCGAGGTCGCGGGTGCCGAGCACGACGAGGCTCGTGGGCGCGGTATCGCCGTGCCGGGCGAGCGCCGCGAGCGCGGCCAACGCCGAGCGAATGCTCTCGGTTTCGGCGTAGTCGAGCGGCCGCGTCGCCGCATCGCGCAGGTCGAGCACGAGCACGCGCGGGGCGTCGTGCAGCGCGTCGCGTAACCCGGCGGCCTCTGACGCGTCAGCCCAGGCCGCCCGGGCGCGCAGGCTCGAGCCGCGCTCCGGCAGCAGCAGCCCCGCGACCTTCAGCGTGCCGGCCGTGAACTTACCGCGACCCGCAAGCGCCCGCGCGAGCGGCAGCGACACCGCGTCGCGCGGGTCGAGCAGCAGCGTTTCACTCGCTGCGACGCGCAGCCTGGGCACCTGCACCCCGTGCGCGAAGAGCAGCCCGTCGGCCGCGATCGCCGCGGTCGGGTCGTCTGCTGGCCAGTTTTCGTGCGCGATCTCGCGGGTGAGTCCCTCGCCCTCGACGTCGAAGGCGGGCAGCAGCTTTGCGAGCCAGCGGGGCATCCACCAGGCGCGATCGCCCAGCAGCGCGAGCACCGCCGGCACCAGCGTCATGCGCACGATGAACGCGTCAACAAACACGCCCACCGCGAGCCCCAGTGCGATCACCTTGATCGATGGGTCACCCTCGGGCACGAACGCCGCGAACACCGCAAACATGATGAGCGCGGCGGCCGTGACCACCTTCGCGCTGCCCACAAACCCACGCTTAATCGCGTCTTGCGCGTTTGCGCCGTGCACGTATTCCTCGCGAATGCGGGCCACGAGAAACACTTCGTAGTCCATCGCGAGCCCAAACAGGACGCCCATCAAAATGATCGGCATGAAACTGAGCACCGGCCCCGCGGAGTGCACGTTGAGCACGTCGCCGAGCCAGCCCCACTGAAACACGGCGACAACCGCGCCAAACGCGGTGCCCACCGAGAGCAAGAACCCGAGCGTCGCTTTGATGGGCACCCACACCGATCGAAACACCATCGCGAGCAGAATCAGCGACAGCCCGACCACGAGCACCCCAAACGGCACGAGCGCTTCGAGTAGCAGCGTCGACACGTCGATGCCCACCGCGGTGAAGCCTGTCACGGCGAAGCTCACGCCAAACTTTTCTTGCCACTCGTCGTGCTTGTCGCGCAGCGCGTGCACCAGCTCGGTCGTGCTCTCTGAGTGCGGGCCCGCGACGGGCACGATCTGCACGATGCCGGTGTCTGCGCCCTGGTTAGGGGTCGACATGGGCACGTCGGCGACACCCGGCACCTTGCGCACCTCGTCGGCGATGCCTTCCATCAGCCCGAGCGGGTCGGTGCTGCCAATGATCGAACCGGTGAGCAGCAGCGGGCCGTTATAGCCCTCGCCAAAGTGCTCGCCCGTGAGCTCGTAGGTGACGCGTGCCGGGTTGTCGGCCTCGAGCGAGGTCGCGTTTGGCAGCGCGAGGCGCAGGTCGAGCGCCGGAATCGTCGCGACCCCCAGCCCCACGAGCACCGCCACGATCGTGATGAGCGGCTTGCGGGTCACGCCCCGCACCCAGCCCGCGAAGAACCGGTCGGCCCGCGAAGGGGCGGCGGGCGCGGGCTGTCCTGGATCCTGCGAGTCGCTGCGCTCCCGCAGGATGACGGGGGAAGAGGCCTCCCTCTCGTCATTCTGCGCGGCACCAACCCCCTCGTCATTCTGCGCGAGCTTGCGAGTCGCAGAATCCACACCCGCGAGCGCGCGGCGGTGCTTGCGCGGCAGGATCCGGATCCCAGCCATCGCGAGGATCGCGGGCGTAAGCGTGATCGCGATCAGCACCGCGATCGCGACGGCCGCGGCGGCGGCGACGCCGAGCGCGGTGAGGAACGGAATGCCAGCGACCGACAGGCCAACGAGCGCGATGATCACCGTGAGGCCGGCGAACACGACAGCCGAGCCGCTCGTGGCGGTCGCGCGCGCGATCGACTCGGCGACGGGCATCCCACCGCGCAGTTGCTCTTGGTGGCGACTCACGATGAACAGGGTGTAGTCGATGCCGACGGCGAGCCCCAGCATGAGCGCCAGCATGGGGGTGGTCGAGGTGAGCTCGGCGAACGCGGTGACGAAGAAGATGCCGGCGATCGAGACGCCCACGCCCAGCATGGCGATGATCAGTGGCATGCCTGCGGCGAGCAGCGATCCGAGGGTGAGCAGCAGCACGACGAACGCGATAATCACGCCGATCGCTTCGGTCGCGGTGACACCGGGGATCGCGGCCGAAAACGCGTCGCCGCCGTATGAAGTCTCGCCGCCCGCGGGCAGCCCGGCGCGAATGTCGTCGACGACCCGCTGCACGCCCTGCTCGGTGGCCTCAGCGATACTGCCCGTCTCGGCGTCGAGCTGCACGGTGATGAGCGCTGCGCTTTCGTCTGCGGCGAGCCCGCCGGTGCCGGGCGTTGCTTCTTCGCCCGTCGCGTCGACCTGTGTACCCGCGAACGGAGACTGCACCGCGACCGCGTCTGGTACGTCTTCGAGCGCGCGCGTCGCGTCAATGATGATGTCGCGGTAGGGCTGCTCGGTGACCTTGTCGCCCGGGGCGGCCGTAACGATCACGGTCGCGCTCGTGCCGCTCACCTCAGGGAAAGTGTGACTGAGCTGCGTGATCGCTTCTTGTGATTCTGTGCCCGGAATCGAGATCGCCGCGTTTGCGCCCTGCCCGAGAAACACTGCGCCTGCGCCGAGCAGTGCGAGCACCGCGATCCAGAGGGCGAGCACGAGAAACTTCGCCCGGGTGGCCCAGCGGCCAAGGGCATACAGGACGGTCGACATTCGTGCCCTTCAGGTTGCGGGATGTGCTTCGTTCACGGCGGACACACTCCGTTCGATACAGTGGTGTATCCGCTTCGATACAATAGTGTATCGGGACGTGACTCGACGCTTGCTGAGCATCTTGCGCAGGGCGGTGGACGCCGCGTGGATTCTGCGATTCGCAAGCTCACGCAGAATGACGAGGGGGACGCGTGGATTCTCCGATTCGCAAGCTCACGCAGAATGACGAGGGGCCGTATCACCCTGCGCACCCTCCCCGCGCCGCCCTGCGCACCCCCACATGGTCACCCTGCGCGACGAAGGAGTCGCAGGGTCCACCACCCAGACAACCCAGGCAGCCAAGGCAGCTCAGGTAGCGGGCACCGCACACACAAACACCAGAAGCATAGGAAGATAGAAGCATGGAACCGCAGTTCGACAAGGGCCTGCCCGGGGCACGGCACGATGCCTATGCGCTGCCTGACCCCGCCGCGCAGCCGAGCGCACAGCCGAGCGCGCGTCGGCGAGAGACACAGCTGCGCCTGCTCGACGCGGCGACCGCGGTGTTCTCAGAGCTCGGCCTGCAGGGTGCATCGGTCGAGGCGATCTGTGCGCGAGCCGGGTTTAGCCGCGGCGCGTTTTACTCGAACTTCTCAAGCAAGGAACAGCTGTTCTTAGCGCTGCTCGAGCGCGAGTTTGGGCGCCGCGCCGACGACGTCGCGTCGAAGGCGCTCGAGCTCGAACCGCTCATCGCTGCCCACGATGGCAGCCTCACCCCCGCCGAGGCCGCCTCGTACATCGCGCGCTTCTTTGGCCCGTCCGACGACGCGACCGCCTGGTTTGTGCTCGAGGCCGAGTTTTTGCTGCTCGCGATGCGCGACCCCGAGCTCGCACCCGGCCACGAAATGTTTATGGATGGCTTCTACGCCAGCATCGCGGGCGTTGTGGAGCGGGTGCTCGCCGCGGCAGGGCGCAAGTTTTCACTGCCCACACACCGCGCGATCCCTGTGCTGAGCGGGGTCTACGAGCGTGCGCTCCGCGCCGCCGCGCTCGCGGGCCCAGGATCGCTCGCTGACCTTGACGAGCTCGGCGAGCGCCTCGCTGAACTACTGTTTGCCCTCACCGAGCCGCGTTAGAACAGTGAGGTTGGCATGGTAGTACGTGTGGTCACCAAGTTTCGAGTAGTAGCCCATGCCCCACTGGGGCCACACGTGGGGGTTATACCCACGAATAAACCCCACCTGCGGCCCCAGTCCAGAAGCTTCGCCTCGCGAACCACCGCCACAAAGCCGTTACCCACCACCCCACGCTGAGAGCAAAGGAGCTTGTCATGCCGTTTGTCTCGATTGGGCACTCAAACCACGAGCTCGACGAGTTCTTGGCCCTACTCGTGAACGCGGGAGTCGACATCGTCGTCGACGTGCGTAAACTGGCGGGCTCACGCCGCTACCCGCAGTTCAACGCAGACAATTTGGCGGCTTCACTCGCCGCCCGCGGCATCGCGTACGAGCACATCGATGAGCTCACCGGGCGGCGGCCCAAGTCTCACACGGTGCCGCCCGAAACCAACGCGCTCTGGCGCAACCAAAGCTTTCACAACTATGCCGACTACGCCCTGTCGCCCGAATTCGAGGCGGGCCTCACGCGCCTGTGCGCGCTTGGACTGGCCAGCAACGGCTCCGACGACGGCAGCGACAACGACGGCGACGGCGACGGCGACGGCGACGGCGACGGCGACAACGACAACACCACCAACACCAACACGGGCGCGAGCGCGAGCGCGAGCGCGAGCGCGAGCGATGCCACCGAGCCGGTCGTCGCGATCATGTGCGCCGAGGCGGTGTGGTGGCGGTGCCACCGGCGCATCATCGCCGACTACTTGCTCGCGCACGGCGAGACCGTCGAGCACATCATCTCGGCGGCCGCACCGCAGCCCGCCACGCTCACCCCCGGCGCGCGGGTCGAGAGAATGCCCCGCGAGCGTGTCGGTAGCGCGGCCGGCAAGCACGTCGTCTACCCGGCACCCGAGTAGCGCGCCGGGCAAACCGCGCACACCGCGCACACCCCTACCAGCACGCTCGCCCACCTCGTCGGCATCCTCACCAACACCACTAATCCTGTGGCTGGCGACTCCGTTACTGCCGCCCTCGCAGCAGCTACTCGCAGGCGCGCGACGCAGAGGTTTCCTCACCGCGTGAGAAACGACCAGTTCCGAGCGGCTGAACGCGCGAGTGACGTACCCTGCGTTCGCATAGCGCCCGGCTTACACCGCGAACTCCATCGCCCACGCCGCCCGCGGGTGGCGGGGCGCGGCGGCGGGCGATGATCCGGATCGCCAGATCAAAACCCCGGTACGCCCGCAGGCCAAGCGCGCCCAAGCGGGGGCGGCCCGGGCGCATTACACTTGAGCCCGTGCTACTTTCTGATCGCGACATTCAGGCCGAGCTCACTTCTGGGCGCATTGGGCTTTCACCGAGCGACCCCGAGATGGTGCAGCCGTCGAGCGTTGACGTGCGCCTCGACCGGTACTTTCGGCTGTTCGACAATCACAAGTACGCGGTGATTGACCCCGCTGCCGATCAGCCCGAGCTGACGCGGCTCATCGAGGTCGATCCCGAGGAGGGGTTCATTTTGCACCCCGGCGAGTTTGTGCTTGGCTCGACGTACGAGCAGGTTACCCTGCCCGACGATGTTGCCGCTCGCCTCGAGGGCAAGAGTTCGCTGGGGCGCCTGGGCCTGCTGACGCACTCGACAGCCGGATTCATCGACCCCGGGTTCTCGGGGCACGTGACACTTGAGCTGTCGAACGTGGCGACGCTGCCGATTCGGCTGTGGCCCGGCATGAAGATTGGGCAGCTGTGCTTCTTCCAGCTGTCGTCACCGTCGGATCGCCCCTACGGGTCTGGCGCTACGTTCTCGCGGTACCTCGGGCAGCGGGGGCCAACCGCGTCTCGTTCGCACTTGAACTTTCACCGCACCGACGTAACCGCGACCGACGCGGGGGCGCCTGGGGCGTAGCTGCGCCGGTCGCGGGCGCGGTGGGCGTAGGCGCGGCGGGCGCGGGCTGCGCCGCAGCCGCAGCCGCAGCCGCAGCCGCAATACTTGGGCCTTGTTGTGGTTACATCCTTCAGAAACCACAACAAGGCCCAAGTATTTACACCGCGCGGCGCCCGCTACACCACCTAGCGCGCGATCTTCTCGTCGCGCGCGGCCTGCTTCGCGAGCATCTCGTTGTACTCGTTCAATTCGGCCTCACCAGAGCGGTCGGCGTAGCGATCACGCCGCTTCTGCTCTTTATCGTCACTACGCGCCCACTGCACCGCCACCACGAGAGCGAGCGCGAGCGTCGGCAGCTCGCCGATGCCCCACGCGATACCGCCGCCCGTGCTCTGGTCTTCGAGCGGCGGCAGCCCCCAGGTTCGACCCATCGCGCCAAACCAGTCGGCCAGCATGAGGCCCTTCTCAGACATGATCGTGACGCCAAAGAAGGCGTGTGACGCCATCGTCGCAAACAGCGTCACGATGCGCAGGGGGAACGGGAACCGGTACGGCACCGGGTCGATGCCCACCATCGACAGCGCAAACAGGTAGCCCGAGATCAAGAAGTGAATGATCATCCACTGATGCCCCAGGTGTTCGACCATCGCCCACCTGAAGATCGGGGTGAAGTAGAACACCCACAGCGAGCCCACAAAGATCACGGCCGCCACCGCGGGGTGCGTGATGAACTTCGAGTACGGCGTGTGCACCATCCACATGATCCACTCTCGGGCGCCCCAAGAGCCGTCGGTACGCTTGTGCGCGGCACGCAGCGCGAGCGTGATGGGCGCGCCCAGCACGAGCACCAGCGGAATCAGCATCGCCAGCGACATGTGCCCGAGCATGTGAATACTAAACACGTAACGCTCGTAGAGGTTGAGCGGGCCGTTGGTCGTGTAGAACAGCATCGCGATGCCCGAGATCCACGCGATCGTGCGCCCGATCGGCCATTTGTCGCCGCGGCGGGCGAGGCGAATCACGCCGGCGACATAGATCGCTACGGCGAACACGCACACGAGCGACCAGGCGAGGTCGAACTTCCACTCGGTCAAGAACGCCGAGGGCACCGCCTCGGGCGGCAGCGGGTCGCCGGTGAGCCACTCGGCTGGGCCGATGCCTTCGCCGCCCTCGCGCGCGGGCTCGAGCGCGACTGGCGTGGCGGTGCGCCCCAGGGCCCCGGCAATGCCGCTCGCCACGCCCATCACGGCGAGCTCGGCGAGCACGAACCAGGCGAAGACGCGGCCCCCGGCACGCTCAGCGGCAATGCGCGGAATCAGGCGTGTACGCTGCCACGCCCCAAACACGCCCAGCACGACGAGCGCGCCCGTCTTCCACATCACGAGCTGCCCGTAGCCCGTGCCTAGGAGCGCGTCGATCGTGCCGATGCGCAGCCAGGCGCTCACGACACCCGACGCGGCGACGCCGATGAACGCGAACAGCGCGAGCGTCGAATACCTCTCGGTGATGACACCGAGCCGCGGCCGGTCGACCGTGCGCGCGACGAACGCGAGCGTGATCAGACCGCCCAGCCAGACCGCGGCGCCCACGAGGTGCACGAGCAGCGAGTTCACGGCCTGCGAGTGCCCCGACGCTCCGGCCGCGTGCCCCTGCTGCGCAATCGGCAGTGTCGTAAGCAGGGCCGCAACGAGCACGACGAGCGTCAATCTGCGGCCCCGGATCGCGAAGGCCATGACCGTGGTCGCGGCCGCGAGCAGTAACTCGAAGATCCACAGCCTGCCGAGCTCGATCTCGGTGATGAACTGCGCGAGCCCCGCACCGAACGTGGCGTCGCCCGAGAACGGCAGACCCGACACGTCGACGTAGGTGAATACGAGGGCCGCCCCCACGGCAACGGTCAGCACGGCAGCAGCGCCCGCCGCGAGGTCCATCGCGACCCGGTTTTCGTCGCGGTCTGAGGCGAGCGCCCACACGGCCATCACGACCGAGCCGATCAGCACCGCCATTGATACGTTGACGAGTGTGCGCGCAATCGGCAGCCCGTACCGCACCACGGCACCCGGGTCTGCGAGTGCACGCGGCGCCGCCACCTCACCGATAACGAGCCCGAGTAGCAAAAACGCGAGGGTCGAGGCGATCAATATGGCGGGGGCAAAGACGCGCAGGTAACGAGGCACGGGGTCAAGCCTACGCGCTGCGGCTGAGCCGAAACGGGGACGGGCCGCGCACAGCGTGTGCTGCGCACGGCCCGATCCGGATCATGGTCAGAACCGCTAGTTCACCCGCACGAACTTGAGCCGCCAGCGCTCGGGGCCGCGGTCGAGGTACTCGACCGAGAAAGCACCGGGGCTGCGCTCCTCGAGCTGCGTCAGCAGCGGCACCGGGTCGTGCGTCGCCGAGAATACGACGCCGCGGTTCGCGCCGAGGCCGTCGAGCACGCCAAACAGCGCCGAGTGGCGCACGGCATGCGGAATCTCTTGCACGTCGAGCTCGGGCAGCTCTTCGTCGTGCCCTCCGCACGCGCAGCCCGAGGTGGTCTGGGCGGCGGCTTCGTCCATGCTGCGATGGATGTCGATGTGTGCCATGATGCTCCTTCTGTTTGGGGGGCGGCTGCCGGTGACGCGACCGCGCCGCGAGTGCTGCGCAGCGTGACGCAGTCGCGTACCAGCTCGATGCGACCCGCGTGTGGTCGACGGATCACGAATTAGTTTATTACAATTAATCCCGTGGAAAATAGTTTGCCTCCCATCGAGGCCACAAGGCCGCACACGCCGCGCGTCGCCGCGAGCGGGCGCACCCACTCGGCGACCCGCGAAACACTGCTGCGACTCATCGAGGCCCAGCCCGAGGCCGTCACGATCGCGCAGCTCGCCACGGCAAGCGGCTGCCACGAGAACACGGTGCGCGGGCACGTGCACGCACTGTGGCGTGACGGCTTTCTCGACCGCGAGCTCGCCGAGGCCGCCGGCAAGGGACGCCCGTCGTGGCTCTGGCGCGCGGCCGCGGGGTCGTCGGCCCAGGCCGACTCGCCCTACGCCGGCCTCGCGATGGCGCTGGCCGATGGGCTCGCAGCGACGGGCGATGAAGCTCCGGATCGCGCCCGCGCCGTCGGCCTCGCCTGGGGCCGCACGCTCGCCGCCGAGCTGCCCCGAGCGGCCTCGGCCGATGACGCTCGGCGCACCGTGATCGCCGTGATGCAAGAGCAGGGCTTCGCGCCGCGCGCCGACACCTCTGAGGCTCGGGTGCTGCTGAAGCGCTGCCCGCTCGTCGCGGCGGCGGTGCACCGGCCCGAGATCGTCTGCGCCGTGCACCTGGGCATGGTCGAGGGGGCGCTCGAAGCGATCGGTGCGCGCGACGCGGGCTCAACGCTCACTCCCATGACAGGACCCGGCGAGTGCACCCTCGAGCTGCGGGTGCGCTCATGAGCGGCAAGCGCGGCGCTACCGATGCCACTGCAACGGGGCCCACCAACGCCACCAACACCGCCCGCAGCACCGGCACCACCCGCACTCGGGTATCACCCCGCCTGTTCTGGCTGCTGCCCGCGGGCGCCAGCCTCATCATGGGGCTCGACGCGGCGCTGCTGCTGCTCGGGCTGCCCGCCCCCATCACGGCCGCCCGGTTTCCAGAAGTACACGGCATGCTGCTCACCCTCGGGTTCCTGGGCACCCTCATCGCGCTCGAGCGCGCCACGGCGCTGAAGCGCTGGTGGGGGTATCTCGCACCCGCTCTGCTCGGCGCTGGCGGCGTGTTGCTGTTTGTGGACGCGCTGCCCCTCGCCGCGGGCCAGTGGGTGCTCGCCGTGGGCAGCCTCGCGTTCACGATCAACTATCTGCCGCTGTGGCGCAGGCGTTACGACATCCCGCTCATCGTGCAGCTGCTCGGCGCGGCCCTCGCGACGGGCGGCGCGGCGCTGTGGGCGGCGGGCGCGCCCATGAGTTCCGTCGTGCCGTGGCTCATCGGATTCATTGTGCTCACCATCTGCGCTGAGCGCGTCGAACTCGCCGCGATCACCATGGGCGAGCGCGCCGGCACCGTGCTGCTCGCGCATGCGTGGGCAATCGCGCTCACTCTCGCGCTCGGGCTCGCGCTCCCCCACCTCGGCGCGATTGGCCTGGGCGCCGCCACCCTGTCGCTCACCGTGTGGCTCGCGTGGCACGACATCGCCCGCCGCACCATTCGCACCGCAGGAGTGAGCCGGTTTATGGCGGCCTGCATGCTCGCCGGATACTTCTGGCTCGCCGTCGCGGGCGGCACCCTGCTGTTTGGCGCGCCCGTCACGCAGCCGCGCTACGACGCCGTGATCCACGCGGTGCTGCTCGGCTTCGCGCTGTCGATGATCATGGCGCACGCGACTACGATTTTGCCCGCGGTGCTGCACGTGAAGCTGCCGTACCGGCCGTTCATGTGGCTGCCCGCGGCGCTGCTGCACGCGAGCCTCATCGTGCGCATCTGGCTCGGCGACGGGCTCGGCTTCGTGCCCGCCTGGCAGTTCGGCGGCGCGCTCGCGGTCGCCGCGCTCTTGCTGTTCGTCGCGACCGCGCTCGTCTCTGCGCTCGGCTCTGCGCCTTCTGATCCGGATCATCGCCTGCACACCGTGCCTGCACCCCAGAGCGCGCCTGAGCCCCAGGCCGCGCCCGCCGCCGTACCCGAAGAGGATCAGACACATGCCTAACCTGTCTCGACCCGAGGGGGCGCTGCTTAAGGGGGCGCAGCCCGCAGCACAGCCCGCAGCGCAGCCCCGCGGGCGCGGATTCTGGGTGATGCGCGACCTGCCGACACTCGTGTGGCTCGTGCTGCTCGTCGTCTCGACGATCACGCACCGGTGGCTGCCGGCGGCGAGCTGGCTGATGCTGCACCTGCTGTTCTTGGGTGCGATTACCCACGCGATCCTGGTGTGGAGCCAGCACTTTAGCTACGCGCTCACCCGCAGCAGGCAGTCAACGCGCGACCGCGCCGGGCAGAACGCGCGCCTCATCACCGCGAACGGGGGCATCGCGCTGGTGCTCGTGGGGGTTCCGCTGGGCGCGTGGCCGCTCACCGTCGCGGGCGCTGCGCTGCTGTCGGCGGCCGTCGTGTGGCACGGTGTCAACCTGTGGCGCAGGCTACGCGGGGCGCTGCCCGGCCGGTTCACGAAGTCGCTGCGGTACTACGTGGCGTCGGCCGCCTTCTTGCCATTTGGTGCGGGGCTGGGTGCCTGGCTGGCGGGCCCCGACTCCCCCGGTGGCGGGGTGGTGCTCGCGCACGCGATCACGAACGTGCTCGGCTGGATGGGGCTCACCGTCGCGGGCACCGTGGTCACGCTGTGGCCGACCATGCTGCGCACCCGGGCTGCAGATTCGGCCGCCCGCGACGCCGCCCGCGCCCTGCCCGTGCTGGCGTTGTCGGTCGTGATAGCTGCGCTCGGCGCCGCGTTTGGCGTGGTGCCACTCGTGACGCTCGGCTTCGCGGGGTACGCGGTGGGGCTGCTCATCATCGGTGTCGCCCTGTTTGCGGCTGCCCGCGGCGCCGCCCCAAAGTCATTCGCGACGCTGTCGGTGGGTGCCGCGCTCGTGTGGTGGTTTGCACTGCTCGTGGTGCTGTGCGTGTGGAGCATCGCCGCGTGGGGGGCGTCGGGGGTGGCAGAGGCGTTGTTGGCGCCGGGGGCCGCGCCGGGTTCGGGGGCTGGCGCAGCGCTTGCTGAGCTACGCGCCGCGATCGACTGGGCCGCGCCGTTTCTCGCGGCGGGCTTCGCGGCGCAAGTGCTGTTGGGTGCGCTGAGCTACCTCGTTCCTGTGGTGCTGGGTGGTGGGCCGTCTGCCGTGCGCGCGGGCACCGCCGTGTTCGATGCGGGCGGCACGCTGCGCGTGGCGACCGCCAACACCGCCCTGTTCGTGTGCGCGCTACCCGTGACAAGTCTCATGCGGGTCGCCGCGTCGATGTTGTATCTCGTTGCCATGGCCTCCTTCTTGCCACTGTTTATGCGTGCCCTCAAACAGCAGAAGGCGGCGAAGCGCGAGGCGGCAGCCGTCGTCGCGGCACGCACAGAGGGCGGTGCGGGCAGCGGCGCGGAAGGCGGCAAGACCGCGCGGTCTGGGCTTGCGCCGATTCCTGCCTACACGCCGGCGAATGAGCGCGCCGCGAGCGGCGCGGGCAGCGGACTCGCGCCTATCCCTGCACGCGGCGCGCTCGTGCCTGAGCGCTCCCACCCCGCTGGCCGGCGCAGCGGGCAAGCGCTCCTCGGGCTCACAGCGGTCGTGCTCGTGACCGCCCTCGCGGGCGCCGCCGGCCCGCACGCCCTCGCGTCGCTCACGCGGGGCCTGCCCGCGATCGGCGCGGGCGGATTCGCGGGCAGCACGGGGCTGGGCGGCACAGGGCTGGGCGGTACAGGGCTGGGCCTCGGCAGTGCGGGCGACGCCGCCGCAAACACCGCCGACGCTCCCGTGCAGACCGTGCAGGTTGAGGCCGCAAACATGCGCTTCACGCCCAGCAGCATCGAGGTGCCCCGCGGCACCAGACTCGTCATCGAGCTCACCAACACCGACAAAGAGCAACCGCACGACCTCGTGTTCGAGAACGGCACGGGCGGCGAGCGGCTCGCTCCCGGCGCAAGCACCACGATCGATGTCGGCGTCATCACCAACGATGTAGCCGGATGGTGCTCGATCATCGGCCACCGCCAGATGGGCATGACGCTCGACATCATTGCGACGGGCGACGCCCCTGCCGGCGACGCCACGGCGGCCAGCGGCGCAGCAAACGCGGGCGCAGCAAACGCGGGCACGGCGGCGAACGGCACGGGCACAGCCGGATCCGGCGCGCACCACATGAGCGGCATGGGCGACATGAGCGTCATGCACGGTTCGGCAACCGACGGCGGGGCCAGCGCGGCGGGTGCCGCGAGCTCTGGCGCCGCGAGCCTCGTCGACCTCATGGAGGGTGACCTGGGGCGCAAGTTCAAGGCGCGCGACGCGGCGCTCAAGCCGCTGCCCGCGCGGGACAGCACTAACGCACAGCCCGTCACGCACCGGGTGACGCTGCCCGTGAGCGAGCTCGCACTGCCCGTAGCGCCCGGAAAGAAGGGGCCGGCGTTACAGCAACTGTGGACTTTCGGCGGCTCCGCCCCCGGGCCCGTGCTGCACGGACGCGTCGGCGACACCTTCGAGGTGACCCTCATCAACGACGGTACGATCGGGCACTCGATCGACTTTCACGCGGGAGCCCTCGCGCCCGACAAGCCGATGCGCACGATCGCTCCGGGCGAGAAGCTGACCTACACGTTCACCGCGACCCGCTCGGGCATCTGGATGTATCACTGCTCAACCATGCCCATGTCTGCGCACATCGCAAACGGCATGTTTGGCGCGGTGATCATCGAGCCCGACGATCTGCCCGCGGTCGACCGCAGCTACGTGCTCGTGCAGTCGGAGTACTATCTGGGCGGCTCGGGGGTCGCAGGCTCGGCTGTCGAAGGCTCGGGCGAGGCTCGATCCGGATCAAAGGGCCGTGCGGGCTCGAACGGTGCCGCAGCGATCGACGCGCCGGGCAGCGCAGCGGGCAGCGCAGCGGGCAGCGCAGCGGGCAGCGCAGCGGGCAGCGCAGCGGGTAGCGCGAGCGGACCGGGCGAGGTTGACGTCGACAAGATCGCGGCTGAGCGGCCCGACCTCGTCGTGTTTAACGGGGTAGCAAGCCAGTACGCCCGGTCGCCGCTCACCGCGAAGGTGGGCGAACGGGTGCGCGTGTGGCTGCTCGATGCGGGGCCCAACCGGGCATCGAGCTTCCACGTGATCGGCGGGCAGTTCGACACCGTGTGGAGCGAGGGGCGGTTCTTGATTAACCGAGCGACCGACACGGGCTCGCAGGCGCTCGCGCTGCAGCCCGCGCAGGGCGGATACGTCGAGCTCGTCTTCCCTGAAGCGGGCAACTACCCCTTCGTGTCACACCTGATGGTCGACGCCGAGCGGGGCGCAAACGGCGTGTTTCGCGTGACGGAGTAGTGCGCGTGGCCGGCGCGCGGAGTGTGGGGCGCCGGCTCGCAGGCCCCGTTACCTGCCCTGCCCGCGACGAGACGGCATCGAAATGACGAGCAGGCACGGAAAATACGTCATTTCGATGCCGACTCGTCATTTCGATGCCGACTGGTCCTCTCAAGCAGCACAGCGCCCCCACAGCACAGCGCCCCCTGTCTCAAACGAGAGCAGGGGGCGCGGTAACCGATCGTGAAATTACTTCACGGCAGCCTTGAGCTTCGAACCAACCGAAACCTTGACGCGCTTGCCAGCGGCGATCTCGATGGTGTCGCCGGTGCGGGGGTTGCGGCCCGTGCGAGCGGCGGTGGTTGCCGACTCGAACGACAGCCAGCCGGGGATCGAAACCTTCTCGCCAGCGGCGACGGTCTCGGAGACGGCGGTGAAGAAACCGTCGATCACGCTGGAAACCGCGGCCTGGCTCTGGCCGGTCTCTGCGGCGATCTTGGCTACGAGCTCGGTCTTGTTGAGTGCCATGTTGTGTCCTTCCATGGGCGGTAGCGCGTCGTGCGCCGGCCCCTGATCTGGTTCAGGTTTTCCGTCAAGTCGACGGATCCGATCGGTTGATCGCTACGAATCTACCCTAATTTGGCGGAATGATGCGGATTTTCACGAAGATTCGCGGCAAGCCTTACGAAAATACGCCACCCGAGAACACCGCGGCGTTGCATTACTGTGCGAGATACCCGCCATCGACGGGAATTGAGACGCCCGTAAGGTACTCGGCCTCGGCCGACGCGAGAAACGCGACCGTCGCCGCGACGTCTTGGGGCTGGGCGATGCGGCGCAGTGGAATCGCGGCGGCCACGCGTGCGGCGGTAGCTGCTGGGTCGTCTTCGCCCGCGATCCACTCTTCATAGAGTGGGGTGGCGGTCATGCCCGGGGCGACAGCGTTGACGCGTATCCCATACTGGGCGAGGTCGATCGCGGCGGCCTTCGTGAACGCGAGCATCGCGCCCTTACTCGCGCTGTAAATCCCCATCGTGGGCACACCGATGCTCGCCAGCCGCGAGGTAACGTTGATGATCGCGCCGCCGTCGCCCTGTTCACGCATCACCCGTGCTGCGGCAATGAGCATGTTCATGGCACCAAACGTGTTCGTTTCGAACGTGTCGCGAATCTCTTGATCGGTCACTTCGAGCAGGTCGTTCGTGTGGTCGATCGCCGCGTTGTTGACGAGCACGTCGATGCGGCCGAAGTGCTGCTTCGCCGCCTCGATGACGCTTGTGATGCCTTCGCTGGTGTTGAGGTCTGCCGCCACGAACCGAGCGGCATCACCCAGGTCGCTGACGACTCGCTCGCCGCGTTCTACTGACCGCCCAGTAACGACTACCCGCATTCCCTGTTCGACGAGGCGCTGCGCGATCGTCACGCCGATGCCAGAGGTGCCGCCCGTCACAATCGCGACCGCGCCGGTGTTCGATGTGTGTGTCATGTTTTAGTTTCCCTTCGCCCAACCACGCTAGTTTCGCTTGCCACCAATGAGTGTCTCACCCGCTGCGCGGCGCGCGTCATCATCACTGCCTGGCACGCCGTTGCCCCGCAGTGAGCGCCCCGCGGTCTCCTTGAATGTGAGAATCGAAATTAGGCCGATCACCCCCGCCCCGACCAGGTACCACCCTGGCACGAGCACGTTACCGGTGACATCGATCAGGTACTCGTTGACGGCACCCGCCGTGCCACCAAATAGCGCGGTCGAGATGTTGTACCCGATCGCGAAGCCCGAGTAGCGCACCGCGGTCGGAAACAGCGCGGGCATGGTGGCCGAAATGTTCGAAATGATCATCACCAAGAACAGGCCGAGCATGCCGATTCCCGCCAGCTGCGTCCAAATGCTGTCAATCTGAATCAGCATCACGGCGGGCACCGACAGGAAGATGAACCCGAGGCTCGCCGTAACCAAGAGCGGCTTGCGGCCGATCCGGTCAGACAGCGCACCGAACGGCACAATCACCGCGACCATCACGAGCTGAATAATGACGAGCGAGAACGTCGACTCGGCCGCACCGTGTCCGAGCGTCACCGACAGGTAACTCGGCATGTAGGTGAGCACGAGGTAGAACGCGACGTTGATGAGCACCACAAACCCCATCAGTTTGAAGATCTGTGCCGGGTAGTCCTTCAGCAGCCGCCGCAGCGCGCCCGTCGCCGACGGCGCCCCGCCCTGCAACTTGATCTGATCGGTGAACGTCTCGGGTTCTTCGACGTGACGGCGCATCCACAGCGCGATCAGGCCGAGCGGCAGGGTGAGCGCGAACGGTAGCCGCCACCAGCCACCCATCATGGCGTCTTCCCCTACTGCGAGCGTGAGGCCAGTGCACAGCACGGCGGCACCCGAGAAGCCCACGAGCGTGCCGAACTCGAGGAACGACCCATAGAACCCTCGTCTATTATCGGGTGCATGCTCGGCCATAAATACAGCGGCGCCCGCATACTCGCCTCCGGCTGAGAAGCCCTGCACCATGCGCAAGAACACGAGTAACAGCGGCGCCCACATGCCCGCGACCTCGTAGGTGGGCAAGAGCGCAATCGCGGCCGTCGAGAGACTAATCAGCGCGATCGTGAACATGAGTACGGCGCGGCGCCCCACCCGGTCACCCAGCGGCCCGAGGATGATGCCACCGAGCGGCCGCACCAGAAACGACACCGCAAATGTGGCGAGCGCGAGAATGCGCGGCCATGCGCTATCGGGGTCGCCCCCGAAGTCGAAGAACAGCGGTGCAATGTACACGACTAGGTAGCCATACACTCCGTAGTCAAACCACTCGATCGCGTTGCCCACGGCAGACCCCGCCACCGATTTGCGCGTCTGGCTGCGCTGCAACGGAGTGAGGTCGATGTCCCGCGTGATCGGCGGGAGATTGGTTGTGTGTGACATGATGTTTCCTCTCTGTGGGCGGCCGCCATTGGCTGCCCACCGAATTAGGTGATGGTGTCCCCCACCATGCGCAGCACGATGCGCGCATAGGCTTGTGCGGCCCGGGTGAGGTCGTCGACTTCGACGCGCTCATCGGGCTGGTGGGCCTGGGTATTAATGTCACCCGGCCCCAAGATGATCGTGGGGCAGCCGTGATGGGCGGCGATGTAGCCGCCCTCGCAGGCCGCTGTCCACCCGGTCACGCGCGCCGCGACCGCGACCGCTGCAAGCGCGCTCGTGGCCGCGTGCACGAGCGGCGACTCCGGATCAGTACGAAACCCGGGCATCACCATGTCGACCGCGCCCGTCAGTTCAACACGGTCGTGCCCGTCGAAGGCGGTTCGGGTGATGTCTGCGCGCACGTCGTCAAGCAGCGCCGCCAAGATTGCGTGCGGGTCTTCGCCGGGCATGGTGCGGCGGTCGACAGTGACGGTGCAGACGCGGGGCACCATGGAGGTGCCGCTGCCGCCCGCGATGGTGCCGACGTTCCAGGTGGGCGCGCCGAGCAGGCCGTCGTGCGGTCCCGCTTGTGCCCTCCCGTGCAGCTCGCGCACGGTTTCGACTACGCGGCTGGCGGCATAGATCGCGCTCACCCCGTCGGCGGGGCGCCCGGCGTGCGCCGACGCGCCGACCGCTTCGATGCGCAGGTTGCTCGCGCCACGGCACCCGATCACCACGTCGAGGTTGGTGGGCTCTGCGACAATGCACGCGAGGTAGGGGCGCGCGGGCTCGCTTGCGAGCGCGAGCTGCACTCCCCGCGAGCGGTCCTCTTCATCAACGGTGCACAGCAGCTCGAGCCGCAGGTCGGGCCGCTCTCGCGCGAGCGCACTGCAGGCCGCAATCACGGCCGCGAGCCCTCCCTTCATGTCGGTGGCTCCGCGCCCGATGATCGCGCCGGATCCGCCCCCGCTCACATCCATGCGCGGCTCGAAGGGATCCCCGGTCCATCCCTCGCCCGCCGGCACTACGTCGCTGTGGCCCAGAAACAGGACGGCCGGGCCGCCCGCTGGACCCCACACCGCCTTGAGGTTTGGGCGATCCGGAGCGAGCTCTTGCTGCGTGACCGTCGCTCCCTCGCGGGTGAGGATCGCAGCGAGGCGGCGCACGGTCTCGCCCTCGGTGCCGCCGGGATTCTCTCCGCGGCCCCTGATCAGGTCGCAGGTATCGGCCGTGATCTGCTCGGTGTTGATGAGCGCGTCTAGGCGGGCCTCGATGCCCTCATCTGAAGAGGCGGCAATGTGCACGCGGGTGTTGGTCATACGTCGCTCCCGCCGTGGTCAGCGGCGTGGCCGAGGGTCGCAGCGAGCCTGCGTACGCCCTCGTCGATGCGCTCGGGTGTGGAGGTGGCGAAGCACACGCGTAGAGCGTTGCGCATGCTCGCGTCGACTGTGAACGCGGGGCCGGGAATGTAGGCGACGCCGGCTGCGAGCGCGGCGGTGAACAGTTTCTCGGTGTCGATGCCACCGAATTCGCCCTGCAGGGTAAGCCACAGAAAGAAGCCCCCCTCGGGGTCGGTGCTTTGCACGCGATCACCCAGGTGTGTGGTGAGTGCGCGCTGCATCGCCGCCTTACGGTCGCGGTAGATCGGCAGCAGGTGGTCGACGTGTTCACGAAACTTACCACGCGCCAAGTAGTCGGCGACCGCGATCTGGGTGGGCATGTTCGAGCAGGTGTCCATCGCTTGCTTCGCGTTCACCGCTACCCGACGAATCTCTGGGTCAACGTCGATCCAGCCGGTGCGCAGGCCGGGCGCGATGGTCTTTGAGAACGTGCGCACCTGGAAGATGAGCGGGTGACCGGGCGCGATCTCGGCCAGGCCGGGCACGTGTTCACCGGCGAACCGTAATACACCGTAGGGGTCGTCTTCGAGGATGATGCTGCCCCACTGTTCGGCGAGCTCAATAAGCAGTTCTCGCCGGGCGCGGCTGAGCGTCACCCCGCGGGGGTTTTGAAAGTTGGGGATCGTGTAAATCAAACGCGGCGTGCGGCCCGCACGGCGCACGAGTTCGGGCAGCGCCTCAACCACGAGCCCTTCGCTGTCAGTGGGAGCGGCAATCACCTCTGCGCCGTAGCTGAGCGCCGTCGCGTACCCGTTCGTGTAAGTGGGGGCCTCGATGATGACGAGGTCGCCGGGGTCGACACACAGTTTGAAGGCAAGGTCGAGGCCCTGCATACCGCCCGTCGTCACGAGCAGGCGGTCATCACTCGTGGGCGCACCCGCGTCTGCGGCGAGCCTGAGGATTTCTTCGCGCAGCGCCGGGGCGCCCTCAGACTCGCCATAGTCGAAGCGGCCCGTGCTCGCCCGCCCGAACGATTCGTTGAGGTCGGCTACAGGAATCAGGTCTTCGCCCGGCGCCCCCATCGCGAACCGCACGATGTCGTGTTCTTGCTCGGCCAGGATCCCGGTGGACGCGTCGATGATGGAGCCAATGAGCCGCTCGCTGCGCTGTGCGAGGCGCGGGCGCTGGTTGCGGATCTGCTGGTGCTCGTCTGCACGCTGAGCTGTCGTCACGGTGTCTAACCTTTCTTCACGATGAGTTGGCGGGGCACGTCGGTGAAACACTCGACGCCGGCGGTTGAGACCCGTACGGACTCAGACACTTCAAAGCCGTAGCCGGTCATCCACATGCCCGCGATCACATGAAACGTCATGTTTTCTTGCAGTTCTGTATGGTCATCGGAGCGCAGACTGACGGTGTGCTCGCCCCAATCGGGCGGAAAGCCGATGCCGATGGAGTAACCGAGCCTCGACCGTTTCTCGTATCCGTTGCGTCTAAGCACTTCGTCCCACCGCGCTACCGCTTCAGCCGGTGTCGTTCCCGGCTTTAGGGCGTCGAGCACCGTATTGAAGCCTTCGATGGTGACCTGTGCGAGCCGGTCGAGTTCAGCGGTCGGTTTGCCCAGCGAAACGGTTCGTGCCAGCGGCGCGTGGTAGCGCTTGTGTACGCCTGCGAGCTCAATCGAGACAGCTTCGCCCGCGATGATCGGGTCAGCCGTCCAGGTGAGATGAGGGGTATCAGCACCCTCTCCGCGCGGAAACATGGGCACGATTGCCGGGTAGTCACCGTCGACCCCTTGAGAGCCACGGGTCTGCGCTGCCATTACATCTGCCGCTACTTCGTTGAGCGGGCGGCCAGCCGTGAGCGACGCTACCGCCTGGTTCATGGCGCCCGTACACACCCGGCCGGCAGCGCGCATGAGCTCGATTTCATAGTCAGACTTCACGACACGAACCCAGTTCACTAGCTCGTTTGAATCAACGAGCTGCCAGTCGGGCAGGCTCTGCTGCAATGCGAGAAATGCGCGCACGCTGAAGAAGTGGGCATCGCCCTCGTACCCGATGCGCAGGGGTTTGCCGTAGCCGCGGGCGCGCAGCTGCTCGCCCACCCATGTCATGGGGTGACGGTCTGACTGGTGCACATAGGTCTCTGGGTATGCGAGCACGTCGTCAGCAAAGCGCACGGCCGTGCGGTGCGCACCCTGCGCGTCCATTTCGCGCATGGCGAGTATCGGTTCGCCCGCAACAGGCACGAATAGCAATTGCGGCATATAGAACGACCAGGCGTTGTAGCCCGTGAGGTAAAACATGTTGGCTGGATCAGTCACGATAAGCCCATCAAGACCAGCCGCAGCGATGCGTTCTCGTACGACCGTGACACGGTAATCGATCTCGGCACTTAGCCGCTCCCGCCCGTTCATAGTTTCTCCTTCGATCCACCTCGTTGTGTCGGTACCCTCACTGTAAGACTCGTGACTCTTTACTTCCACCCTCGAAGCGCGAACAATACCGTTAACGAGAACTGAAGGATTGGAGTGCCGTGCTCGACGTACGCAAACTCACGCTGCTGCGCGAAGTATCGCTGCGCGGTGGCGTCACCGCGGCTGCCACGGCCCTCAACATCAGCCCGTCGGCGGTGTCACAGCAGCTTGCACGGCTCGAAGCCGAAACAGGCGTACCCCTTACCGTCGCGCTCGGCCGCGGGATCCAGCTCACCCCGGCGGCGCACGAACTCGTGGCTCACACCGAGGAGGTGCTCGCCGCGCTCGAGACGGCCGAGGCTGCGCTCACGCAGGCGCGCGAAGGCTTTAGCGGCACCGTGCGCATTGCCGCGTTCCACACCTTCTCAATCGCAGCCCTCGGCGAGAGCGTGCGAGCGCTCACGCGCATGGCACCAGGGCTCGAGGTTGAGTTTGTCGAGCTTGACCCCGAGCAGGCCGTCACTGAGCTCTTAGCCCGACGAGCCGATATTGCCCTCGTTGACGAGTATGCAGGGTTTCCGCTGCCGCCTACCCGCGGCATCGTACGTTCGCTGGTAATGCACGAGAAACTCGTCGCTTATCTCCCGCATGCAGGCGCCAACCCAGCTCAGGTGCCGTGGGCGGCAGAGCCCACCAGCAGCGACTCATTCAGTTGGATGCGGGCTGTGTGCCGCAGCGCGGGATTTGAGCCAACAGTACGATTCGTCTCCTCTGACTTTCACGTGCACCGGCTACTCGTTGAGCAGGGGCTCGCAGCAGCATTTCTGCCGCACTCGGTAACGGCCAACCTCGACCCGTCACTCGTGATCGACCTGGGCGCGGGCGAGGTACTTGAGCGTGCCCTGTATACGCTAGTGCGGCGCGGGACCGAGCGCTCCCCCGTTATAGCGGCCTGTCAAGCCGCCATCGCCGAAGCAACAGTGGGGCCCATCACCGACTCCCGTCAGGTTGTAGGACAATAATTTCGTTCCTGGTAACCTGCCACTATGACGCATCCGCTCGATGAACCACTCCACCGAAAGAGCGCGGCCGAACTCGTTTCAGACCGCCTCATGCAGCTCATCGTGGCGGGCGTGCTCGAGGCGGGTGAGCCCCTTCGTGAGACACAGCTCGCCGAGCGGCTCGGCATCTCGCGCAACTCGCTACGTGAGGGGATCCGGCTCCTTGAGCGCAGTCGCCTCGTGAAGTACGAGATGCACCGCGGGGCGATTGTGAGCGATCCCTCACTGGCAGATCTCGACGACCTTTACCGCACCAGACGGCACCTTGAGACAGCAGCGGTTCGCGCGGCACCAACCGAGGGTGGTCTCAACCAACTGCGTCGGGCGTGGGAGCACCTTGAGGCGTCGACGAGCGTGCCCGCAGCCGAGCCAATTGTGGCGGCGGATCTCGCGCTGCACCAGGCGATCGTGGGGCTGTTGGACTCTGAGCGCATCTCGGCGTTCTACGCGTCGATCTGCAAGGAGCTGGTGTTTTACTTCTCGGTGCTCTCGCACGCAGACGAAGAATACCGGTACCCGCAAACACCGATCGTCGACCGGCACCGCGAGATCGTCGAGGCGATCCTGGAGCGGCGCGTGGCCGATGCCGAGCGGCTCACACTGCAACACATTGACGAGAACCAGGCTCGCCTCACCGACATTCTGCGCGCGCGAGCCGCGGCCGCGTAGCGTTCGGCTGCGCCAGCGCGCGGCGAAAGTAAAATATGCGCGACTACTTCCGTTTCTGGGCCAGTCTTAAACGGAAGTAGTCGCGCATATTTTTTGTACACGGGGGCTGGTCGCCGACGATTGACCCGAATCAGGCCCGCCTTGCACGCGCGCAACTAGCTCGTGGCACGGCGCGCGATGTTGTAGAAGCGCACCTCTTGGTACTCCTCGAGGCCTTCACCGCTACCCTCACGGCCAAGGCCCGACTGTTTCACTCCCCCAAACGGCGCGGCCACGTTTGACGGCACACCGTTATTGATACCGACGAGGCCCGTCTCGAGTGCGTCTGCGACGTTCAGCGCGCGATCCAGGTTCTCGGTGAACACGTACCCGGCAAGCCCAAACGGGGTGTCGTTGGCTCGCTCGATCACTTCTGCTTCGCTGCTGAACCGGCTGATCGCTGCGATCGGGCCGAAGATCTCTGTCGTCGCGATCTCGGCGTCTGCGGGGACACGGTCGAGCACTGTGCCCTCGAAGAAATAGCCCGCGCCAGCGGGTGCGCGACCGCCCACGCGAAGCTCGGCCCCGTGTGCCGTCGCGTCTTCGACGAGACCCGAGAGCCGATCGACCGCCCGCCTGTCAACCATCGGGCCCAAGTCTGCGCCGTCGGCGATCGCATTACCGAGCCGCACCTTGCGCATCTTTTCGCTGAATGCCTCGACGAAGGCGTCGGCGATGCCGTCTTGCACGAAGATGCGGTTCGCAGCCACGCACGACTGACCGCCGTTACGCAGCTTCGCGAGCATCGCCCCGTCGACGGCGCGCTCGAGATCCGCGTCATCAAACACGATGAGCGGGGCATTGCCGCCCAGCTCCATCGAACTCTTGACGATATTTTTGGCCGCCAGCTGCATCAGCGTGCTGCCCACTCCCGTCGATCCGGTGAATGACACTTTGCGCACCCGGGGGTCGCTCAGCACCGCCTCACTGAACCCGGCCGAGTCACGGGTCGTGACGACCCGCATGAGCTCGCGCGGCACACCTGCCTCGGCCATCAACTCCACGGTGAGCAGGGTGGTGAGCGGGGTGAGGCCCGCGGGCTTGATCACAGAGCCGCAGCCCGCCGCGAGCGCAGGCGCGATCTTCCGCGTGATCATTGCCATCGGAAAGTTCCACGGTGCGATCAGCACCGCGGTGCCCACGGGCGCCCGCCGGGTGAGGATCAGTGATCCGCCCGCGGGGTTCTCGCGGTAGCCGCCCGACGGCCGCAGCAGCTCGTCGGCGTACCACCGCACATAGTCGGCGGCGTACTGCACCTCGCCCAGTGCTTCGGGCAGCGTCTTGCCCATCTCGCGGCTGATGACGTAGGCGAGCCGGTCGCGGTTAGAAAGCAGCACTTCGTATACGTTGCGCAGCGTGTCTGAGCGGTGACGCGGTGTCGTTTTCGCCCAGGCCTTGCCCGCCTCGTCTGCGATGGTCAGCTCTTCGATGGCCTGCGCGGGCGTGAGGCTCGGCAGCGTCGCGATGCGCTGCTCGGTCGACGGATCGAGCACGGCGAACTCAGCATCACGCGGATCGTGATTTGCGTGCGCGGGTAGGCTCGCGAGCGCCGCATTTGAGGCGTCGAGCCGTGACGGGGTGGGCTGCGCGATGGTCGCTGTCGCGGTACTTGCGGCGGTCATGCCGTTGCCTCTTCGAACGCCTTGTGCAAGATGTGCAGCGCCTCGTCGACAAGGTCAAACGAGATGTTGATTGCGGGGAGCAGACGCAGCACATGGCCGTCGCTTCCCCCGCCAAGAACGAGGAGACCGCGGGAGGCAGCCGCTGCGCTCACCCTCTTATAGAGTTCGGCGTTCGGCGAACCGCTGGCGTTCACGAGCTCAATACCGTGCAGTGCGCCCATGCCGCGCACGTCGCCGATCTGGGGGAACTGCTTCTGGAGATCTCGCACCCCGGCTTGAATGCGCTCGCCCACCTCGGCGGTGTGCTCCATCGTTCCGGGCGTTTCAAGCTGATCGATCACCTGCACGGCCGCAGCGCACGCGACCGGGTTGCCGCTGAACGTGCCACTTAGGCCGCCAGGCAGCATGCCGTCCATGATCTCGGCCCTACCCGTGACGGCCGAGAGCGGAAAGCCCGAGCCGATCGCCTTTGCTGTCACGACGAGGTCGGGCACAAACCCGAAGTGTTCGCTGGCGAACAGTTTGCCAGTGCGCCCGAGGCCCGTCTGAATCTCATCGGCGACGACTACGATGCCGTTGTCACGGCACCACGCCTGCAGTGTTTCAAGGTAGCCCTCTGCCGGGACGATGATGCCGCCCTCACCCTGAATCGGTTCGATGAGCAGGCAAGCCAGGTTCTCTGCTCCCGAGATTTTCTCGAGGTGTGCGATCGCCGCCCTTGCCGCGGCAACACCGTCCGCGCCGTCCCTAAATGGGTACGAGTTTGCAGCGCGGTAGATCTCGCCGGGGCGTGGCCCTGCGCCCGAGGCGTAGGGCACCGCCTTGTAGTTGAGACCAAGGGTGAGGCTTGTGCGCCCATGGTACGCGTGATCAACCACGGCGATTCCGTTGCGACGGGTGTAGGCGCGAGCAATCTTCATCGCATTTTCGATGGCTTCGGCTCCGGTCGAGCTGAGCACAGTTTTCTTCGCGAAATCACCGGGGGTGATGGCGTTGAGCCGCTTTGAAACTTCGACGTAACCCTCGTATGGCGTCACGGAGAACAACGTGTGTGTGAACTTGTGAGCTTGCTCGACCGCGGCGTTGATCGCAAGCTCGTTGCCGTGGCCGAGCGAGGTGACCCCGATACCCGAACCGAAGTCAATGAACTCGTTGCCATCTACGTCCGTGAGCACTGAGCCGTTTGCCGACGCGATATATACAGGCAGCGCTGGCGCCACGGCATCAGACACATGGGCGGCTTTTTGTGCGGTGAGCTCGCGCGAGCGCGGGCCGGGCACCTCGGTTTTTGCGCGCACGGGGAAAGCGGTAGCTGTGGCGGTCATGGTTCACTCCTTGTCTCCATTAACAGGCTTTAGTTGGACTGTACCATTGTCCTACAATTATTTCACGCAAGATTTTGTCTTCCCTCTTGCCCCGACCCTTGCCCGCGCGCTTCGGTGCGGGCGGGCGGGCGGGCTTACCCGAACACAGAACCCGCGGGTAAACAAAAACGGCCGCGGATCCCGAAGGATCCGCGGCCGCATTAAAGCTCGTGCTTACCAGCTCGACTTGGTGATGCCGGGCAGCTCGCCACGGTGTGCCATGTCGCGGAAGCGAACACGCGAAACGCCGTACTTCGACAGCACGCCACGGGGGCGGCCATCGATGACGTCGCGGCTGCGCACGCGCACCGGCGATGCGTTGCGGGGCAGCTTCTGGAGGCCAACGCGTGCGGCCTCGCGGCTCTCGTCGGTCCCGTTGGGATCGATGAGGGCCTTCTTCAGTTCGAGGCGCTTCGCGGCGTAACGCTCAACGATGACCTGACGCTGCTTGTTCTTCGCAATCATGCTCTTCTTAGCCATGTTTAGCGCTCCTCTCGGAAATCTACGTGCTTGCGCACAACCGGATCGTACTTCTTGAGCACGAGGCGGTCGGGGGTGTTACGACGGTTCTTGCGGGTCACGTAAGTGAACCCGGTGCCAGCCGTCGACTTGAGCTTGATGATCGGACGTACGTCCTTATCCTTAGCCATATTAGAACTTCACCCCACGCTTCTGAAGGTCAGCAATAACCGACTCGATGCCACGGGCATCGATCACCTTGATGCCCTTAACCGACAGGGTGAGCGTCACCTTGCGGCCAAGTGAAGGCACGAAGTAGGTCTTCTTCTGGATGTTCGGATCGAACCGACGCTTGGTGCGACGGTGCGAGTGTGAAATGTTGTGACCAAAGCCGGGAACGGCGCCGGTCACCTGGCACACTGCTGCCATGGTGTTTCCTCTCATACCGTGAGACCGGACGGCCTCACCCAAGATTTCTTGTCTGCCAGAGCGCCCGGGCCGAGAAAGCCTCGGTCAAGAATCGCTCCTGCGGTCTGCGCACTGGGACGGCGCACAGCCAAGGGTCAAGCTTAGATCATGCTCGCGACACGCGCAAGCTCGATCTGCAGATTATTCTCACGTGAGCGCCACGTGCACTGGAGTGACACGACCGCGTTCGATCGCGAACCCGCGCCCCCGCGCAAAGTTTGCTCTCTTCACACGGCCGAGGTTCTCACGAAACGGGCTCTGACTCTCGGTCTCGTCGGGCTGCAGCGCGAGCCCCCAGGTCGGCTGCTTTAGCGCCGCGAACAGATCCC
Organism: Leucobacter faecis; assembly: GCF_054456635.2. Classification (NCBI taxonomy): domain Bacteria; kingdom Bacillati; phylum Actinomycetota; class Actinomycetes; order Micrococcales; family Microbacteriaceae; genus Leucobacter; species Leucobacter faecis. The sequence goes on along the minus strand of NZ_JBTJEP020000020.1, from coordinate 12,328 downwards.
AGATCGCGCTGCCTGTGCCCTGCTCAAACTCAAACAGCACGAGCGCATCGGCTCGGCGGGCCGCTTTGGCGAGCGCCACCAGCTCGTTAAGGGCCGTCGTTCCCTCGGCATCGGCAGGCCGCTCGACCACGATCACGGTGCGCGGCTCGGCGGGTCGCCCCGCGGCGCGCTCGCCGGCTGCGCGCTCGGCGGGCCCAGCGCGTTGCTCCCTGCTTTGGCGCGCATCACAAGCTGCTTGCTCCGGATCAGCGCCCGCCCGGTCTCCCGCGCCCCTCACGGGCGCGTGACCGCCAGGAGCGGCGCTGACTAAACCGGAACCGGCGGGCGCTGAGCCAATGGGCACCGAGCCAACGGACACCGAGCCAACGGGCACGGAGCCGACCGGCGACGCCCAGGCCCCCGCGAGTCCCCTTGCCTGCGGCGGCTTGCCACCCAGTTCGATCGTGAGGGCTCGTGCAAGCTCGCGCACCTCGTCTTCGCCGCACGCCACGTCATTCCACGGGTAACCGTTTGGGCTCGTTTGCGCGGCCTTATGCGCACCACTGCCGCCACTGCCACCACTGCCACCACGATCACGGCGTTCAGCAAACGTCAGCAGCACGCACCGCACCGTCTCGCCGCGGGCCCCTGCCCAGCGCGAGTACGCCACTACACAGGTCGTTGCCGCCGTCGTGACACCCGCGCCCGAGGGCCCCGCGATCACGCCGAGCCCGGCGACAGGCAGCCCGACCGGTGCAAACCCTGCCGCGACACCGGGCACACCGGGTTCACCGGGCGCACCCGGTGTACCCGCTGTACCCGCTGTACCCGCTGCACCCGCTACACCCGCTGCACCCGGTGCACCCGCTGCACCCGCAACGTTTACAGTGGCCGCGGCGCCCCCAACGCCCACAACTCCACAGCTCAGCGCCACCGATCCGGCGGGTTCCACACCAGGCTCTTCGGTGCTGATGCCGTACACCGGTCGGCCAGCCGCTTCGACGGGGAGATCGCGAAGCGGCACGCGATCCGGAGCGTTGCGCAGCTCAGGCACGCGAGGCACACCGGCCGCTTGCAGCTGGGCAGCGAGGCGCTCGACCGCGCGCGTCTGGGAGCGCAGGTCTGGCGCACCGCCCGCGATGGCGAACTGAAGCTCGATGGGTGCGGCCGCGCCGCCCGACGCGCGCTTGGCGGCGTTCGCGAGCACCGCGCGCCCCGGCGCGGCACCTTCGAGCACGTCGGCGGGCACGCTGAAACTCGCATAATCGTGTGGGTTTGCGAGCCGCAGCACGAACTGCTGCTGCACGCTTGCGGCGAGCGCCGCGGGCATCGCTCCGGGCCGATCGGCGGTGACGACGACGTGCACTCCGGCGGCGCGGCCAGTCGTCATGATTTCGGTGAGCTGCTGCAGCTGCGCGATGGGCCCGCCGAGCGCTTCTGCGGCCTGGCGCAGCGCCGCGAACCCGTCGATGAGCAGCACGATACGCGGTTCGTTCGTGCCCGCTGACGTCGCACGGTAAGCGGCTAGCCCGCTGCAACGAGCCGCCGCATACCGGTTCGCGCGCTCGGTGAGGCGGGCGAGCACCCGCTGCAGCACGCGCCCCACCAGCTCGGTGTCGGCGAGCTGCGCGACGGTGCTGACGCTGGGAAGGCTCCGCAGAGCGTCGAGCGCCCCGCCCCCGGCATCGATCGCGTACAGCTCGACGGGGTGGCGGGCGGAGTGCTGGTGGGCAGAGTGCTGATGGGCAGAGTGCTGCGACAGCGCGGCCGCGAGCGTAATGAGCGCGCTTGTTTTGCCCGCACCACTCGCGCCATAAACGGCTACATTGCCCACTTGTTCGAGGTCGATCATCACGGGGCGCTGGGCTTGCTGCTCGGGCAGATCGGCGACCCCCACGGCGACGGCGTCGGTGCGTCCCTGCGCATCAGTACTGGGTTGTGCACTGGCGCCGGGCTGTGCGGTGGCGCTGTGCGGGGCGCCGCCGAACATCGCACCGACCGACCCCGAGGTATCTGCGGCGGCGTGCGTGCCACGACGTGGGGTGCCTGGTCGCAGTTGTGCAAGGTCGAGCAGGTCTGGGAGTACGTCGAGCCAGGGCTTGCGGGGCGAGTGCACGTCGGCGAGACGCGCTGCCTCGACGATGCCATCGCGTAGCCGTTCGATGTCGCGGGGCGGTTTGGGCGGTGCTGCCACTGAACCATCGTGCTGCGGCTGTGGTGTGGCCGACGAAAGCCCCGCTGCGTCTAATGCTGCAGGTAGCACCCACGGCGGGCCTTCACTAAACCCAAGCGTTCGCAGCTCGAGCGTGGGCGGTGTGGCGTCGTGCAGCTGGCGGCCGCCCAGGTACCCGGCCTGAAAGTGCGCGATACGCCCCGGCCCCACTTTGATCGCGCCGCGACCCGGCGTCTCTGCCCCAAAGAACGCTGCGTCTTTCACCCCAATCACGTCGCTGCTGTCGGCTTCGTCTGCCATGCGCAGCGCCACCCGCAGATTGGTGTTGGCGCGCAGGTTGTCTTTGATCACACCGGCGGGCCGCTGGGTCGCCAAGATCAGGTGTAGCCCCAGTGAGCGGCCGCGCTGCGCCACATCGACGACCCCGTCAACGAACTCGGGCACCTCACTCGCGAGGGCCGCGAACTCGTCGACGACGATCACCAGGGTGGGTGGTGCGGCCGGGTCGCTGCGCCGCTCCATCGTGGCGAGGTCTTTCGCGCCGTGCTCGGCGAGCAGCTCCTCGCGGTAGCGCAGTTCGGCGCGCAGTGAGGTGAGCGCGCGACGTACAAGGTGCGGGCTGAGGTCGGTGACGAGGCCCACCGTGTGCGGCAGGTCGACGCACTCGGCAAACGCGGCACCGCCCTTATAGTCGACCAAAAGAAAGGTGAGGCGATCCGGGCTCACGAGGGTCGCGAGGCTCATGATCCAGGTCTGTAGAAACTCAGACTTGCCCGCGCCGGTCGTGCCGCCGACGAGCGCGTGCGGGCCGTGCAGCCGGAGGTCGATCGTGGCGGGCCCGTCGGGGCCCTGGCCCACGGGCGCGGCGAGGGCAACCGGTTCGCGCTCGGTGCCGCGCTTCCAGGTCGCCGTGAGCGTGCCCTCCCAGGCGCGCACAATGGGGGCCGCGCCTGCGGTGAGATCGACGGGGTGCAGTTCACGCAGCGGCACCGCCCGCGGCAGGTCACTCTCGTCGAGGGCACGAGCCGCGGCGTCTTCGACGGGCGCGAGGGCGCGAGCGAGCCGCACGGCGACCGCCTCGTCGACATACTCGACGCTCGAGAGCGGCACGCGCACACGATCGCGCACGTATCCGACTTCGCTTCCGTTTGCTGCGGCGGTAGCTGTGGTCGCGGTCGCGGGCAACGCGACTTCGGGCGCCGTGGTCTCGAGGTCTACCGCTTCAGGTAGCGCAGATTCACGCAGCACGTCGGGCGCGGGCGCAGCTGCGCCGGCCGTCACGAACGTGCGGCATGCAGCGGGCAGGGCTGATTGCGCGCTCGCCACCCAGATCACGTGCACCCCCACTGCTGGCCCGTCTTCGGCGAGCCCTATCAGCCTCGCGGGCGGCGCAAACTCTGTAGTGAGCACGAGCACGACCACCACCGGCAGGGTGCGCACGTTGCTCCCGGGGCCCGCGCGCGGCCGCACGCCCGCACCCGCCGATCCGGCAGCAGCCCCAGAGCCAGCTGAACCAGGGCCAGCGGCCCCAGGGGCAGCGGCCCCAGGGGCAGCGGCCCGCCTCGATTCGATGAGCCCCTCGAGCGCGAGCAGCAGCCTGGTGCTTGACGCGGCGTCGTCGGCAAGCTGCCAGGCGGGCACCGGGCTCGTGACCGTATCGACGTGCGGCAGCCATTTGAGCCACTCCCAGGCCTGCGCGCCGCCTGCGGCCGCGGGGCCGGCGAAGCACGCGAGTACAAGCTCGGCGGGCGAGTGCAGCCCCGCGAGCTGCAGCACGAGCGAGCGTGCGAGGCCCGCTGCAAAGAGCGAGCGCCCGGCGACTCCGATCGCTCCGCAGGCGTCGAGCCGTTCGAGCGCCGGCACACCGTGCACCGACGCGAACTCGGCTTGCAGCGCCTGCACCGCCTCCCACGCCTCGTGCTCGCTGTCGCCGCGGTCGGGCAGGCTGAGCGCGGTGCGGCTGGGCAGCAGCCCCTCGCCAAACCGCACCTCACCAAACCCGTCGTGCTCGGGGCGTCTGGCCCACAACAGGCCCGACCGATCTCCGATCGCCGCTGCCACCTCGTCGAGCGTCGGAGTCTCTGCGCCGCGCACCGCTATCTCGCGGTCGCGCAGCCGCGTAAGCTCGGCGCGTTCGGCGGAGAGTGCCGCCCGAAACTCTGTGCCCTCGCGTCTTCGCTTGCGCCTCGCGCCGAAGCGCCCATCAACCCACGACCCGATCATCATGACGGGCGAAAACGCCATCATCATGAGACTCATCGGCGACCGGGTGACCGCGAACAACACGCCGCCCATGATCGCGGGCGCGAGCATCGCCAGCATCGGAATGCGCGCGGGCGGTGCCGGGGCAGGGGGTGCAGGGAGCTGGCGAGTGCTCTCTGAAAACTCCGGATCAACCCGCGGTGATCGCATATGCAGTACGTGGTGCGGGGACTCGTGCGGGGTGGCCGAGCGTAGTGCGGCGGCTGTCGTTTCACCGCCCGGTGGGCCCGGCGTGAACCTCAAAAGCACACCGCCGAGCTCGAAGTCGGTGACTCCGTGCAGTGCTGAACCATCTGACCCGGCCGCAGCCACGGTCACAGTGGTGCCGTTGGCTGACCCGAGGTCTCGTAGCTCGCCCTCGCCTGACGGTGCCACGGTGAGGAGCGCGTGCCGCCGCGACACGCTCTTGTCTGCGATGAAGACGCGCGCGGCCTGGTCGCGGCCGAGCAGGTTGGGCCCCGGCACGAGGCTGTAGAGCGCCCCCGCTTGGGCTCCGCTGAGCACCTCGACGTACCCCGCTGGCTCGACCACGCGCGCGGTCGCGCGGTCGCCAAACTCGGCGACCGGTTCGATCGTCCACCCCGATTGCAGCCCCGACCCTATGATGGGCGACCCCGGATCAAGGAGTACCGGCGCTTCATCTTCAGTGCCGTACCCCCGCACGGTGACCGGGCGCAACCGGTCCCCCGCTACGCGCACAAGCAGCGGGTCGGCAGCAAAACCAGCGCCGATGAGCGCGCGTGCGAGGTCTGCCACGGTCGACGTGACGTCACACGAGAGCGTGACGTCGTGCGTGCCGCCGCCCGGCACCCGCAGCGCGACCCGTAGTTTCATGACGACTCGAATCCCGGCTGCGGGAGCCGCGTCGCGAGCGTCTCTCGCGCCGTGCGCGTCTTAAGTTCTGACACCATACGCCGACGGTAACCCGCCATCGGCCGCCACGGTGCTGTCGCACACAATCTGTGCATAAGTGTGGCCGAGGAGGCAAAAACGCCCCCTGTGGACGACGAGTCCCCGAACGGGCGCCAAGACATCGTGTGGCCAAAAGTGGGTGTTATCAGGACCGATAACACCCACTTTTGGCCGCACGCCGACATCCTATGACAGACCGCAACACCCAGCCTCGGTGGTGATCACACAGAAAGTTGACGTCAATGCAATCCCTGGATTCTGCGACTCCTCCGTCGCGCAGAATGACAAGGGCCCTACCGACGCGACAGAATGACAAGAACACTAGCGGCGCGACAGCACGGCCCGAACCCTACCGGCGCGACAGCACGGCCCGAACACTAGCGGCGCGACAGCACGGCCCGAACACTACCGGCGCGGCAGCGCGGCAGCGACTACAGCAGTGAGTGCTTCTCGCCCGCCGCGCCGGGCAGCCCCTCGACGTCTTCGTCAGACTCGCTCTGCGCCTGCGCACCCAAGTGCCCGCGGGTCAGCTTGTGCATGATCATCGCGATCGCGCCGTCACCCGTCACGTTCGTCGCGGTGCCAAAGCTGTCGAGCGCAATGTACGCCGCAAACATGAGGCCGATCTCGACCTCGCCGAACCCGAGCATCTGCACGAGCAGCCCGGCCGCCGCCGCGATCGCACCGCCGGGCACACCGGGCGCCGCGATCATCATCACACCGAGCATCAGAGTAAACGGCAGGTACGACCCAAATGACACGTCGCCGCCGGTCAAAAGCAGCACCGCAATCGAGAAGCAGGTGATCTTCACCATTGAACCCGACAGGTGAATCGTCGCGCACAGCGGCACCACAAAGCCGGCGACCGAGTCGGCCACACCGTTCTTCTTCGTCGACTCGAGCGTCACCGGAATCGTGGCCGCCGACGACGAGGTACCGAGCGCCGTGAAGTAGGCGTCGCGCATGTTCCACAGCGCCTTCACCGGGTTCTTGCCGTTGATCGCTCCGGCCACAGTGAACTGCGCGAGCAGTACCACCAGCGTGAGCGCGAACGACACCACCACCACGAGCAAGAACTTCGAGACGACCGTCATCGCCGCCCCGCTCGCCGACAGATCCATGAAAATGCCAAAGATGAACAGCGGCAACGCGGGCACAATGATGCGCTTGATCAGCGACTCAATGATGGTGCGAAACTCGACCGCACCACGAAAGATGACGCGGCTGTGAAACGCGGTGAGCCCAATGCCCACCACAAACGCCAACACGAGGGCGCTCATCACGTCGATCACGGGAGGCAACACGATCTCGGTCGCCGAGCCCGCGGCACTCGAAGTGACGGTCAGGTAGGGGGTAAACCCTGATCCGGAGCCGTCTTCGAGGGACTCGAGCCCGCCGCCGCCCAGCGCCGGAGTGAACAGCCAGCGGCTCACGACGTACGCGAGCAGGCCCGCGACGATCGTGGAGCCGTACGCGAGACCCGCGGTGAGGCCGAGCCACTTGCCGGCGCCCTTGCCGAGCTCGGCGATCGCGGGGGTGACGAGGCCCAGAATGATGAGCGGCACCGCGAAGCCCAAGAAGCCCGAGAAGATCGAGTTGTACGTCAGAAACACGCTGCCGAGCCACGCGGGCATGACGGGGCCGGTGAGAATTCCGAGGACGATCGCGATGACGATCCAGGCGAGCAGCGGCAGGGCGCGCAAGAGTTTCATGAGGTTCCTTGTGTCGAGCGACTCGCGTGACCGCGGGGTCTGGTCGTTGCAGCCGCACGAAAACGCACTCCCTTGTGGAGAGTCTCACGCCATAGTAGGCGATGCTGCGCGGGCCCGGGGCATGCGCGGCGTAGGCTGGAGCGGTGAGCGAGCATCTGGGCGAAAATCTGGGCGAGAATCTGGGCAGAGACCTGAGCAAGGCGCGCATTCGTTACGTCGCGATAGGCGACAGCTTTACCGAGGGCGTCGGCGACGAGCAGCCCGGAGGCCTCGTGCGCGGCTGGGCCGACCTCGTCGCGCAGGGCATTGCCGACTCGGTGGGCGAGCCGATCGCGTACGCCAACCTGGCCATTCGCGGGCGCCTCCTCGCCCCGATCATCGCCCAGCAGCTCGAGCCCGCGCTCGCGCTCGGCCCCACGCTCGTGAGCTTCAACGGCGGTGGCAACGACATGCTACGCCCAGGCACTGACATGCCCTGGATCATCGCTGAATCAGAGCGCGCGCTGCGCCGGATCGCCGCCTCGGGGGCATCCCCGCTCTTGATTGCGGGCGCCAACCCGACCGCGGGGCTGCCGCGCGGCGAGGGCGTGCGCGCGAAGGGCGACCAGCTGACGGTCGCCGCGGGCGAGCTCGCGGCGTCGCTCGGCATCGACTTCTGTGACAACTGGAGTGACCCGGTGCTCGCGCGCCGCGAATACTGGTCACCGGATCGGTTACACCTTGCGCCCGTGGGCCACCACCGCGTGGCCGCCAACGTGCTGCGGTCACTCGGGTATACGGTGCCCGCAGACTGGGTGCTCGATGCGGCGCCGGTCGCTGCACCGTCGCGGCGCGAGCAGGCGCGCTACGTGCGACAGCACGTGCTGCCGTGGATCGGGCGCAGACTCACGGGCCGCTCGAGCGGCGACGGCCGCACCGCCAAGCACCCCGCATGGGTAGAGGTCGCACCGCGGTAGTGCGTGTGCGTGGTGGCACGCGAGTAGTACCCAAATCTCATCCTGCGGGATGACGGCGGCGGTACCTGGGGACGACGCGCGGCGGCGAGCGCGCGGCCAAGCTTGAAAGCAGACCCCCGTGCGCCCTGACGGGGCCGGTTATTCGCTGCCCGAAAGGCCCCATGTCCTTCCTCACCCACGCCAGCCTCAAGAATCGACTCATTGTCGGCCTCGCCACCCTGGCGGTCGCCGTCATCGGCCTGTTCTCGATGGGCGCTTTGAAGCAAGAGCTCATGCCCACCATGCGTGCACCGATCGCGATGGTGACCGTGCAGTCGCAGGGGCTCGCACCCGAGGAAATGGCGCGCCTGGTGAGCGAGCCCGTCGAGCAGGCGCTGAGCGCCGTCACCGGGGTCACCACAGTCACCTCGAACACCGCTGGCGGCTACGCCTCGGTCATCGTGGAGTGGCCGTTTACCGCGGGTGAAGACGAAACCATGCGCGCGATTCGTGCCGCCGCCGATGGCGTGAAGCCGCTCTTGCCGAGCGGCTCGGAGCTCGCGTTTGTGGCGGGTGGCTCTGAAGGCGTCCCCTCCATGGTGTTGAGCGCTGGCACCACGGGCGACGAAGCCGCCTTCGGTGACAAGCTGCAGCAGACGGTCGTGCCCGCGCTGCAGTCCATCGCGGGTGTGCAAACCGTCGAGCTCGCCGGGCGCGAGGACGAGCGCATCATGGTTGATCTGCGCGACGCCGACGTGAAACGACTCGGGGTCGATGCTGCGCAGATCGCGCTCGTGCTTGAGGCTCACGGTGCCGCGCTTCCCGCCGGTCAGGCCCGCCAGGGCGGCGCTCCGGTTCCCGTGACGGTGGGCTCGGCCCTCGGTGCGGCCACCCCAGAAGAGGCGATTGAAGCGGTCGGCGGCTTGCCTGTCACGGGCAAGGACGGCGTTGTGCGCGTCTCAGACTTCGCCGACGTCACCCTCGAGCAGGTGCCCACCGACTCGATCTCACGCGTCAACGGTAAACCCGCCCTCACGCTGCAGATCATGCCCGCACAGGGTGCCAACGTGGTCGATATTTCACACGCCGTGAACGCTGAACTCGACCGGGTCGCCCCCACGCTCAAGGCCGAGTTCGTGGCCCTGTTTGATCAGGCGCCGTTCATTGAGCAGTCGATCCATGACCTGTCGGTTGAGGGTGGTCTCGGGCTGCTGTTTGCGGTGCTCGTCATTCTGGCATTTCTGGGGTCGTGGCGGTCAACGCTCATCGCGGCGGTCTCGATTCCGCTGTCTCTGCTCATCACCCTGATCGGGCTGTGGGTGAGCGAGAACACGCTCAACATTCTGACGCTCGGTGCGCTCACCATCGCGATCGGCCGCGTGGTCGACGACTCGATCGTGGTGATCGAGAACATTAGTCGGCGCCGCGGCGCAGGCCCACTCACCATCTCGGGTGTGGTCGCGTCGGTGCGGCAGGTGGCGGGCGCGATCACCGCGTCGACGCTCACCACCGTCGCCGTGTTTGCGCCGATCGCGTTTGTTTCGGGCGTTGCGGGTCAGCTGTTTCGTCCGTTCGCCGTCACCGTATCGATTGCGCTGCTCGCGTCGCTCGCAGTGGCGCTCACGATCGTGCCGGTGCTCGCGTTCTGGTTTATGCGCGGCGGCAAACCGCACACCGCCCCCACGCACCCCGCTTCCACGCACCCCGCCCCCACGCACGGCGGCCCCGAAGCCACCCTTGATCCGGAATCAGATCTTGCCGAGATTCACACCCAGCCTGACCGGCTGCAGCGGGCGATCATGCCGGCGCTCGGGGCGACCCGCAGGCACCCCGTCGTCACGATTATCACGTCGACGCTGATTCTCGTGGGCACCCTCGCGATGAGCGCGTTCATTCCGACCGACTTTCTCGGTTCGTCGGGCCAAGAGACCCTACAGGTCACGCAGGTACCCGGCGAGGACGCCTCGGGCAGTGACGCGCTTGTCGCGGCCGCCGAGCCGGTCGAGCAGGCCCTCGCGAAGGTGCCGGGAGTGCTTGATGTGATGACCTCGATTCCGTTGGGCGCCAGCACCGGCGGGCCCACCGAGATCAGCTACACAGTGCAGCTGGCAGACGATGCCGCAGTGGCGACGGTCGAGCCGGCCGTGCAGCGAGCGCTCGACAAGCTCAGTGATGCGGGCGAACTACGGTTGGCCTCGCAAGACGCGTTTGTCGACGGGGCGGGCGGCGGCATTTCGGTGCAGATCAGGGGCAGCGACCCGGCCGCACTGCGTGCCGCGAGCGACCTGCTCGAGAAGCAGCTCGCCGAGGCCGCGGGCGTGCAGTCGGTGAAGAGTGAACTGTCGGGTGAGCAGCCCGTCGTGCACGTGGAGCTCGACGAGGCGAAAGCGATGAAGCTCGGTTTCGACCGCGCGCAGGTCGCGGCCGCCGTCGCCGACGCGCTCGACGGTAAGACTGTCGGGCAGCTGATGTTCGAGGGCCAGGAGCGCATGATCGTGGTGCGCAACCCTGGCGCTGAGCGCAGCGCCGACAAGCTCGGCGAGATCCTGCTGCCCGTCACCCCGCAGCAGACCGCCGAGGCGCAAAAGCACGCGGGAGACTTGCTGCAAGAGCAGGCCGAGGCTGAGGCCGAGAACGCACGCCTCGAGGCGAACGCCACCCTCACTACCCAGTTGAACGAGGCTGCGACGGCACGCTCAGAACTCGTCACCCAGCTTGCGACGCTCACCGCGCAGCTCGACGCGCTCAGCAAGGCTCCCATTACGCCCGAGAAGCCGCGCACCCCTGAGGAGGACTCTGAGTCGCGTGCCGCCACCGAGCGCGCCGAGCAGCTCGCGGCTCTGCAGGGCGCGATAGCGGCTGCACAGGGCGGCATCGAGGGTCTCGACGAGCAGATGACGGCGTTGCGCGAGGCGCAGGGCGAGGCCGCGACTCAGCTCGCCAAACAGCAGCAGGCCGAGGCCGAGCAGCGGGCCGCGGTCGAGGTCACGGGCACCCCCATCGCGCTCTCTGACATCGCGACGGTGAGCGAGCAGCTCACCCCGCCGAGCATTTCGCGGGCCGACGGCGAGCGGCAGATCGCGCTCACGGTGACGCCCCGGGCTGGGCAGCTCAGCGCGGCGTCGGCCGCCGTCGACAAGGCGATCACCACGACCACGCTGCCCGCCGGTGTCACGTTTGAGCTCGGCGGTGTCTCGTCTGAGCAAGACGAGGCCTTCGCCCAGCTGGGCTTCGCGATGCTCGCAGCGATCATGCTCGTGCTGCTCGTGATGGTGGCAACCTTTCGCAGCTTTCGCGGCCCGCTCGTGCTGCTCATCTCGATCCCGTTCGCGGCGACCGGCGCAATCTTGGGGCTGCTCATCACGGGCACCCCGCTCGGCCTCCCTGCGCTCATCGGCCTGCTGATGCTGATCGGCATCGTCGTGACCAACGCGATTGTGTTGATGGACCTGATCAACCGGCTGCGCGCGAGCGGCGCGACCCTCGACGCCGCGGTCGAACACGGCACGCGCCTGCGGCTGCGGCCGATTCTGATGACCGCCGCGGCGACAATCTTCGCGCTGGTTCCCATGTCGCTGGGACTCACAGGCGGCGGTGTGTTTATCTCTAAGCCACTCGCGATCGTCGTGATCGGCGGCCTCATCTCATCGACGCTGCTCACTCTCGTGCTCGTGCCGGTGCTGTACACGCTCGTCGAGCGGCGCCGCGATCGCAAGCTCATCAAGCGGCGCGCACGCTCTGTGCGCCGGATCGCGCGCCGCGAGGAGCAGGCTGCCGCGAGGCGGGGCGAGGTACTCGGCGGGGAGCTGGGCGAGCTCGGCGCTCTCGGCGCTCTCGGTGGCCTCGGTGGGAAGCAGAGCGAGGCTCAGAGCGATGAGCAGGCGACCCTCACGTAAGTCTCGCGCGCACGAGCGACTTGCATGCGTGCCTTGCACGCACACAGGAGATCAGCGCTCCTGCAGGATCAAAACCGCGTTTTCGTCCTGCAGGAGCGCTGATCTCCTGCATGTGCGCAAACCAGGCCCGCACACACCACGCGCGAACTACCGAGCCCGAGCGTTAGACATAAAAGAACCCCGGAGGCTTCACCGCTCAAGTCGGGAGAGGCCAGATCCGGGGACTACGCACCCAGTGTAAGGCTTATGAGCGCAGAAGACGGCCTTCAGTTCGGGGCCCTAGAAGCCGCGATTTCTGTTGATCATTTGGGCGCTTACCTCGGCGAGGCAAGCGGTGATCGAGTGCTCGCGCGTGACCAATTACCGAGCCTGAGCTATTCTCATTATTGGTAGCGATTCCTGAGACACGGTTGGCGCACCACTTCGAAGAACCCACGCATAGTCGTGGGTTCTTGCGTT